>JAPOYG010000001.1 GCA_026706755.1 Acidobacteriota bacterium | reverse complement strand
GTCGAGGGCCGCCGGGCCGAGACCCACCCGATCGCCGGGACGCGCCCCCGCGGCGAGACCGACGAAGCCGACCGGCGTCTGGCCGAGGAGCTGGCCGCCGACGAGAAGGAACGGGCCGAGCACGTGATGCTGGTCGACCTCGGCCGGAACGACCTCGGCCGCGTGTCCGAGTTCGGGTCGGTCCGCGTCCCGCAGTACATGGGGCTGGAGCGCTACTCGCACGTCATGCACCTGGTCTCGCGGGTGGAGGGGAAGCTCGCCGGGGGTCAGGATCGGCTCGACGCGCTCGCCGCCTGCTTCCCGGCCGGCACCGTGTCGGGCGCGCCGAAGATTCGGGCCATGGAGATCATCGCCGACCTCGAGCCGACGCGCCGCGGGATCTACGCCGGGGCGGTGGGGTACCTCGACTTCGCGGGGCATCTCGACTGCTGCATCGCCATCCGGACCATCGTCATGACCCGGGGGCGCGCGTACGTGCAGGCGGGGGCCGGGATCGTCGCCGACTCGGATCCGACGGCCGAGTACCGCGAGACCGAGGCCAAGGCGTCGGCGCTCATTCGGGCCCTCGAGATCGCCGAGCGGGGCCACGGGCCGGCGACAACCTGAAGGGCGGCCGCAGCGATGGTGCTCGTGATCGACAACTACGACTCGTTCACCTACAACCTCGTGCAGATGCTGGGCGAGCTCGGCGCCGATCTCACCGTCAGGCGCAACGACGTCATCTCGGTCGCGGACGTCGACCGCCTGCGACCGGCGCGAATCGTGATTTCGCCGGGGCCGGGACGGCCCGAGAACGCCGGGATCACGGTCGACCTGATCCGGACCTGGGGCCCCCGGGTGCCGACGCTCGGGGTCTGCCTCGGGCATCAGGCGATCGGCCTCGCGTTCGGGGGCGCCGTCGTGCCCGCGCCGGCGCTCCTGCACGGCAAGACGTCGACCGTCGCCCACGACGGGCGAGGCGTCTTCGCCGGCATCGACGGACCGTTCAGCGCCGGGCGCTACCACTCGCTCGCGGTCAGCCCGGAGCCGATGGCGCCGGACCTCGAGGTGGCGGCGACGGCCGTCGAGGACGGGGCCATCATGGCGCTGCGGCACTGCCGCTGGCCCGTGCACGGCGTGCAGTTCCACCCGGAGTCGGTGCTGACCGGCGAGGGGCAGCGCGTCCTGCGGAACTTCCTGGAGATCGCGGCCTAGGAGCTTGCGCTGGAGCTTCGCGCGGCAGACCGAACATGTTCCCGGAGCTGATCGACAAGCTGTATCGGCGCCACGACCTGACCGCGGCCGAAGCCGAAGCCGCGATGGCCGAGGTGATGGCGGGACGCGCGACGCCGGCGCAGATCGCCGGGCTGCTCGTCGCGCTCGCGATGAAGGGAGAGCGGGCGAGCGAGATCGCCGGCCTCGCCCGCACGATGCGACGTCACGCCGTGCCCCTCTCGCGCCCGCGGCCGGACGCCTTCGACACCTGCGGGACGGGCGGCGATCGCTCGCATACCGTCAACGTCTCGTCGCTCGCGGCGATCGTGCTGGCCGCCTGCGGCGTTTCGGTCGCGAAGCACGGCAACCGGTCGGTGTCGAGCCGCTGCGGCAGCGCCGACCTCTTCGAGGCGCTGGGCGTCGACCTGGCCGCGTCCCCGGCCACCGTCGAACGGTCGCTCGGCGAGGCCGGCATCGCCTTCTTCTTCGCCCCCACCTTCCACCCATCGATGCGCCACGCGGGTCCGGCGCGGCGCGAGCTGGGCGTCCGCACGGCCTTCAACCTGCTGGGCCCCCTGACGAACCCGGCGGGGGTCGCGCGCCAGGTCATCGGCGTGCCGCGTCCGGAGCTGACCGATCTGCTGGCCCGCGTGCTGGGCGAGCTGGGGTCGGTACGGGCCTGGGTCGTGCACGGCGCGGACGGCGTCGACGAGATCTCCACGACCGGCTACACGAAGGTGTCGGAGCTCCGGGACGGGCGCGTGATGACGTTCTACGTCCACCCCGCGGAGTTCGGTGTGGCGCCGGCCGAACCCGACGACCTCCGGGTGGCCGGCGTGGAGGAGAGCACGGCCGCGGCCCGCGCGGTTCTGGAGGGAGCACCGGGGCCCGCGCGAGAGTTCGTGCTGGCGAACGTCGCGGCGGGGCTCGTGGTGGCGGAGCGGGCCGCGACCCTGCGGGAGGGGGTGGCCCTGGGCGCCGGGGCGCTCGACGACGGCCGGGCCGCGGCGACCCTCGAGGCGATGGTCCGCTGCTCGACCGCGACCGGGACGGAGGACTCGGGGTGACCCCCGCCGTGCGCCCTCCCGACGTGCTGGCCGCCATCGTGGAAGCGGCGCGCCGCGGAGCGGAGGATCGGCGGGCCGCGGGCGACGGCCGGGCGCTGGAGCGCGCCGCGGCGGCGCGGGAGCCGCGCCGGGAGCTGTTCCGCGCCCGGCTCCGGCGGGCGACAGGCTGCAACGTGATCGCGGAATGCAAGCGCCGCTCGCCGTCGCGGGGCATCCTGCGCGAGCACTACGAGCCGGCGCGGCTCGCCGAGGGCTACGGAGCGGCCGGCGCGGCCGCCATCTCCGTCCTCACCGAACCGGGGTTCTTCGACGGGGCCCTCGAGCATCTGGCCGCGGTCCGGGCCGCCGTCGACGTTCCGGTGCTGCGCAAGGACTTCCTGGTGACCCCGTACCAGGTTACCGAGGCCCGCGCCCGCGGTGCCGACGCGGTGCTGCTGATCGCGGCGGCGCTCGACGGGCCCGCGCTCGGGACGCTGATCGCGTCGGCCGGCGAGGCCGGGCTGGCGGCGCTGGTCGAAGTGCACGACGCCGAGGAGCTGGCCCGTGCCCTCGACGCGGGGGCCGATGTCGTCGGCGTCAACAACCGCGACCTCCGCACCATGCGCGTCGACCTCGAGACGTCGCACGCGCTCATCGGCCGGATTCCGGACGAGGTCACAGCGGTCGCCGAGAGCGGGCTGCGAACGGCGGGGGACGTCGAGGCGCTGCGACGCGCCGGCTACGACGCGTTCCTCGTCGGCGAGTCGTTCATGACGCGGCGCGATCCGGGGGCCGCCCTCGCGGAGCTCCTCCAGGGTGTGGCCGCGGTCCCGCGAGGCATGCGGAGCGGCGGCGGGCGCGCCGCCTGAGGCGCTACGGCATGGTGAAGGTCAAGGTGTGCGGGATCACGCGCGTCGACGACGCCCTGCTGGCGAGCGACCTCGGCGCGTCGGCGGTCGGCTTCGTCTTCTGGCCGCGCAGTCCGCGCTACCTCGCCCCGGCGGAGGCGCGGGGGATCGCGGCGCGGCTGCCGGGAGACGTGGCGCCGGTGGGCGTGTTCGTCGACCCGTCGGCGGAGGAGGTGCGGCAGGTCGTGGAGGAGGTAGGTCTGGCCGCCGTGCAGCTCCACGGGGACGAGCCGCCGGCATTCTGCCGGGAGCTGCCCTACCGCGTGATCAAGGCGGTCGGCGTCGACGGCGTGGCCGGGACGCGCGCGGCGGTTGGCGCGGTGCCCGTGGACGCGACGGTGCTCCTCGACGCCCGCGACCCGGAACGGCGCGGAGGGACGGGGCGCACCGTCGACTGGGAGATCGCGGCAGCCGTCGCGGCCGGGCGGCGCGTGTTCCTGGCCGGCGGGCTCGGCGCGACCAACGTCGGCGCCGCGATCCGGACCGTGCGACCCTACGGCCTCGACGTATCGTCCGGGGTCGAGTCGGCGCCAGGACGCAAGGACCCGGCGCGGCTGAGGGCGTTCTTCGACGAGGTGGCGCGAGCATGACGACGCCGGTCTTCGGCAGGCGGGATCCGGACGGACGGGGCTACTTCGGGGACTACGGGGGGCGCTTCGTTCCCGAGACGCTCGTAGAGCCGGTCGAGCAGCTCGAGCGCGCCTACCGCGACGCGCGCTCGGACGCGCACTTCGGCGCCGAGCTCGCGACGCTGCTCACGCGCTACGTCGGACGCCCGACGCCCATCTCGGAGGCGGCGCGCCTGCGGGCCACGCTCGCCGCCGACGCCGCCGGCAGCGCCTCGCGTGCCGGAGGGGTGGCCCGGCTGTGGCTCAAGCGGGAGGACCTGGCCCACACCGGCGCCCACAAGATCAACAACGCCCTCGGGCAGGCGCTGCTCGCGGTCCGCATGGGCAAGGGCCGCGTCGTCGCCGAGACGGGCGCCGGCCAGCACGGGGTGGCGACGGCCACCGCCTGCGCGCTCCTCGGCCTGGAGTGCGTCGTCTACATGGGCGCCGACGACATGGCGCGGCAGGCCCTCAACGTCTACCGGATGCGGCTCCTCGGGGCCACGGTCACCAGCGTGGACGCCGGCAGCCGGACGCTGAAGGACGCCATCAACGAGGCGATGCGGGACTGGGTGACCAACGTCCGGCACACCTACTACCTGCTCGGATCCGTGCTCGGGCCGCATCCGTACCCGTTGATGGTGCGCGAGTTCCAGTCCGTGATCGGCCGGGAAGCCAAGGCCCAGTACCGCGACCTCGCCGGGCGCGCTCCCGACGCCGTCGTGGCCTGCGTCGGGGGCGGCAGCAACGCGCTCGGCATCTTCGACGGCTTCGTCGACGACCCCGCGGTCCGGCTGATCGGGGTCGAGGCGGGCGGCGAGGCCCTGGTCGCGGGACGTCACGCGGCGCGCTTCGCCACCGGCGCCGCCGGCGTGCTCCAGGGCACGCGCAGCTACATCCTGCAGGATGCGGCCGGCAACATCGAGCTGACGCACTCGATCTCGGCCGGGCTCGACTACGCGGCGGTCGGGCCGGAGCACGCCTGGCTGCGCGATCTGGGCCGGGCGGAGTACGCCTCGGTGTCCGACGCCGAGGCCATCGCCGCGTTCGGTGCCCTCGCGCGCAGCGAGGGCATCCTGCCCGCCCTCGAATCCGCGCACGCGGTGGCCTACGCGTGCCGGCTGGCGTGCGAGCTCGGCGGCGAGCGGTCGATACTGATCAATCTCTCCGGCCGCGGCGACAAGGACGTCGAGACGCTGCGCGACCGGGGGGCAGACTGAGCGGACGAATGTCACGGCTGGACGACATCTTTGCGCGGCTGCGGGCGGAGCGGCGAACCGGCCTCGTCACGTTCACCACCGCCGGCGATCCGGACCTGGAGCGCTCCGCGGACGTGTTGCGGGTGCTCGACCGGGCCGGCGCCGACGTGCTCGAGGTGGGCGTGCCGTTCTCCGATCCGCTGGCCGACGGGCCCGTCATCCAGCGCGCGTCCGAGCGGGCGCTGGCGGCGGGCGGCACCCTGGCGACGGCCATCGACCTGGTGGCCGGGGTGCGCGCGTCGGTCGAAGCCGGCGTCGTGCTGTTCACCTACGCCAACCCGGTGCTGCGCATGGGGCTCGGGGAATTCATGGCGCGGGCGGCGGATGCCGGCGTCGACGGGGTGCTGGTGCTCGATCTGCCGATAGAGGAAGCGGACGGGTTGCGCGGCGCCGCGGCCGACGCAGGCATCGATCCGATCTTTCTCCTGAGCCCGACGACGACCGACGCGCGCATTCGGCGCGCGGCATCGCTCGGACGCGGATTCCTGTACGGGATCTCGCGCCTCGGGGTCACCGGCGCGCGGGATGCGATCGCCGCGGGCGCGAGCGAGCTCGCGGGCCGGATTCGCTCCGTGACGGATCTCCCCATCGCCCTCGGGTTCGGAATCTCGCGCCCGGAGCACGTGGCGGCGGTCGGGCGCTGGGCCGATGCGGCCGTCGTGGGCAGCGCCCTCGTCGACGTCATCGCCCGGACGGCGAACGGCGACCTGAGCGGAGAGGTCGAGCGCTACGTTCGCTGGTTGCGTGGGGCCGCCCCCGCGCCGACGAGAGAGTGACATGGCAGAACCGCCCGGCACCTCCGCACCCGCCCCGGACGCCAGCGTCGACGCGCAACTGAAGGAGTTCCGAAGCCGGATCGACCGGCTCGACGAGCAGCTCGTGCGTCTGCTGAACGCACGCGCCTCCTGCGCGGACGAGATCGGGCATCTGAAGGACCAGGTCGGGATGGAGACCTATCAGCCGAGCCGTGAGGTCGAGGTGCTGAGGCACGTGCGGGCCGTCAACCCCGGCCCGCTCGACGACGGCGCCATCACGCGCCTGTTCGAACGGATCATCGACGAGTCGCGGCGGCTCGAGCGGCTCGCCCACGACGGGGAGGCATGACGCGGAGCGGGTGCGGTCGAGGCTCGCCGGAGCGGAGGAGAGCAGCATGGTGGTCGTGATGCAGGAGCGGGCGGCGGAGGATCAGATCCAACACGTCATCGCGACGCTCGTCGAGAAGGGGTTCGACGTGCATCGCTCGACGGGGCAGATGCGCACGGTGCTGGGCGCGGTCGGCGGCAAGCGGGGCTTCGACAAGCGCCTGCTGGAGGTGATGGACGGCGTGCAGGAGGTGCTGCGCATCACGGAACCGTACAAGCTCGCCAGCCGCACCTTCCGCCCGGAGCCGACGGTGGTCTCGATGGGCGACTTCCGCATCGGCGGCGACGAGGTGATCGTCATGGCCGGCCCCTGCTCGGCGGAGACCGAGGAGCAGGTCGAAGCGGCCGCCGCCGCCGTCTCCAGGGCCGGCGCCAAGGTGTTCCGCGGCGGCGCGTTCAAGCCTCGCAGCTCGCCCTACAGCTTCCAGGGGCTCGGCGAGGCGGGGCTGCAGATGATGCGCACCGCGTGCGACCGCCACAAGCTGATGCTGGTGTCGGAAGTGATGGACGTCAGCCAGATCGAGCTGGTCGACAAGTACGCCGACATGCTGCAGGTGGGCGCCCGCAACATGCAGAACTTCTCCCTGTTGCGGGAGCTCGGGCGCGCGCGTAAGCCGGTGCTGCTGAAGCGCGGCATCTCGGCGACGATCGAGGAGTGGCTGCTCTCGGCCGAGTACATCCTCTCGGGCGGCAACCCGGACGTCGTGCTCTGCGAGCGCGGCATCCGCACCTTCGAGAGCTACACGCGGAACACGCTCGACATCTCGGCCGTGCCCGTCATCCACAAGCTGAGCCACCTGCCGATCGTCGCCGACCCGAGCCACGGGACCGGGCGCCGGGACAAGGTGGCCCCGATGGCGCGCGCCGCCGTGGCCGCCGGCGCCGACGGGCTGATCATCGAGGTGCATCCGGATCCGGACCACGCGCTGAGCGACGGGGCGCAGTCGGTCTTCCCGGACCAGTTCGAACGGCTCATGGCGGAGCTCCGCATCATTGCGCCGGCGATCGGTCGGAGCATCTGCGTGGAGCCCGTTCCGCGCCGCGCCTGGGCGTAGGGCCGGGCCGCCGCTCGCATGTCCGACACGAGGCGCACGCTTCCCGTCATCCAGCCGTCGGAGGCCTCGTCCGAGCCGCCGATCTTCGAGAAGATCGCGATTCTCGGGCTCGGCCTGATCGGTGGATCGCTCGCGCTCGCCGCCCGCCGCACGTGGCCGCGCGGGCTCGTGATCGGCGTCGACGACAAGGCGGTCCTGGAGCAGGCGATGGTCCTGCACGCCATCGACGTCGCCGCAGACGACCCGGTCGTCATCGCCGAGGCGGACGTCGTGGTGCTGGCCGCCCCGGTCCGCGCCAACATCGCCCTGCTCGACGAACTGGCCGATCACGTGACGGGAGCGGCCGTGGTGACCGACGTCAGCAGCACCAAGCGGGAGATCGTCGCCGCGGCGCAGCGGCTCCCGGAACGGCTGCCGTTCGTCGGCGGGCATCCGTTCGCGGGAGCGCCGCGCGGGGGCATCGCCCATGCCCGCCCCGACCTGTTCGCGGGGCGGCCGTGGCTCTTCACGCCGGCCGACGACCGGCACGGCGAGGCGCTCGACCGGCTGCAGCGCTTCGTGAGCGCCATCGGGGCGGTCCCGCGGGCGCTTCCGCCGG
>JAPOYG010000671.1 GCA_026706755.1 Acidobacteriota bacterium | reverse complement strand
TCTTCCTGATCCGGTTGCTCGCCATGCGGCCCCTGATCATAGCAGCGAAGCCGCCTAAGGGGGGAAGCCCTCGACTCCCTCGTCGAGCGGCACGCGGAACGTGCGGAGCGCCATCGACACGAGGTTGTACTGGCCGACCGTGAACACGAGATCCATGAGCTGCCGGGTGTCGTAGCGGGCGGCCAGCTCGGCCCAGGTCCCGTCGCTCACCTCGGAGTCGTGGTGCAGCTCGTCCACGGCGCGCAGCAGGGCGCTGTCGAAGGCGGACCAGCCCTCCGCGTCCGGGCCCTCGATGACGCGCAGGATCTCCTCGTCCGTCACCCCGACGGAGCGGGCGATGCGGGTGTGCTGGCCCCACTCGTACTCCGAGCCGCAGAGGTAGCCGATGCGCAGGATGAGCAGCTCGCGCTCCCGCGGCGGAACGGTGTTGTCGCCCAGCACGTAGCGGGCGAAGCCCAGCCAGGCCTCGGCCAGCGCCGGGTGGTTGGCCAGCGTCCGCGTGATGTTGATGCCTTCCTCGACCGACTCCAGCGGCGGAATGCGAGGTGGCGGGGCCTCCTGCGCGCGGGCGACGGCGGGCGCGCCCGCGAGCACGGCGGCGGCCAGGAGCGCGGCGGCGCGGCACACGGCCCGCGACGAAGGGCGGCGGCGACGCGGCGGCGCAGGACTGGGGCGGACCTCGTGGTCGGTCATGGTTTCCTCCTTGATCCGCCGATTATGCCACCGGCACGACACCGGCCCGCCCGCCGCATGCGGCCGACCCGCGGCGGTCGTCGGACTCCTACAGATCGAGCCGCTTGACCAGCTTCGCCAGCCCCTGCCGCGTCAGGCCCAGCTCGCGCGCCGCGTAGGTCCGCCGCCCCCCGGCCCGGCTGAGGGCCTCGCGCACGAACTGCCGGTCGAAGTCGCGCCGCGCCGCCTCCAGGGTCGGGCGGGTCTCGGCCTCCGAGCCGGCCACGTGGGCCGGCAACGCGTCGGGCCCGACCCTGCCGCGCACCGGGGCCGCGACCGCCATCCCCGCCAGCACGTTCTGCAGCTCGCGTACGTTGCCCGGCCAGTCGTAGGCCGTCAGCGCCGCCACCGTGCGCGCGGCCAGGGGCCCGCGGCCGCCGAGCTGGCGCGCGGTCTCCTCCCAGTAGTGCTTCGCGAGCAGCGCGATGTCCTCGCGGCGAGCACGCAGGGGCGGCACGTCGAGGCGAATCACCTCCAGGCGGTAGAGCAGGTCGGCCCGAAAGCGACCCGCGTCGACCTCGTCGCGAAGCCGCCGGTTGGTGGCCGCGACGATGCGCACGTCCACGCGGCGGGAGACGCTCTCGCCCACCTTCCGGATCTCGCCGTCCTGCAGCACGCGGAGCAGCTTGGCCTGGGCCCGGGGCGAGAGCTCGCCGACCTCGTCGAGGAACAGGGTGCCGCCCGAGGCCTCCTCGAACAGGCCGCGGCGGGTGGCGACGGCGCCGGTGAAGGCGCCGCGGGCATGCCCGAACAGCTCCGTCTCGAGCAGCTCGTCGCTGAAGGCGGCGCAGTTGATGGCCGCGAGCGGCAGCGCCCGGCGGGGCCCGCACGCGTGGACGGAGCGGGCGACGAGCTCCTTCCCCGTCCCGCTCTCTCCCTCCACCAGCACCGGAAACGGCGCCGCGGCGGCCTGGAGCACGGCCCGCCGCAGCTCGACCATGGCGGGGCTGCCGCCGAGCAGCTCGGCCGGCTCGGCGGGCTCGCCAGCGCTGCGGCTCGACACCGCGCGGGGTCGGTCGGGCCGCGGGCGCGGCCAGGGGGCTCGCCCAGGCATCGCGCCGGCCGGCATGCAAGGAATCTGCCGCCCGCGAATGTCCGCACACTACAATTGCAGTCCATGATCCGTCCCATCGTGCGCTACGGCGACGACGTGCTCCGGCAACCGGCCGGCGACGTCGTCGAGATCACGGCGGATCTGCAATCCCTGATCGACGACATGATCGAGACGATGTACGCGGCGCCGGGCGTCGGCCTGGCTGCACCTCAGGTCGGCGTGCCGCTGCGGGTGTTCGTGGCCGATCCGTCGGTTGGCCGCAACCCCGACGGCCTCGTGGTCCTGGTCAACCCCGCCGTCGTGGAAGAGGAGGGCGTCCAGAGCGAGGAAGAGGGGTGCCTGAGCGTGCCGGGGTTCGCCGCGAAGGTCCGCCGGCCGTCCCGCCTCGTCGTCCGCGGCCTCGATCGCGACGGAGAGCCCCACGAGGTGGAAGGGGCGGGCCTCCTCGCGCGCGCGCTGCAGCACGAGCTCGACCACCTGGACGGATCGCTCTTCCTGGACCGGCTCCGCGGGCTGCAGCGCGAGCTCATCGTACGCAGAATCCACAAGCTCCAGCGCGCCGGGAAATGGTAAAGACCGTCTTCTTCGGGACTCCGGACTTCGCACTCCCGACGCTCCGGCGCCTCCTCGACTCCCCGCACCGGGTAGTCGCCGTCGTAACGCAGCCTGACCGGCCGCGGGGCCGGGGCCGGCGGGTCAGCCCGTCTGCCGTCAAGAGCCTCGCGGCCGATCACGCCCTGCCGGTCCTGGAGCCGGAGCGGCTCGCCTCCGAGGCCTTCCGGGAGCGGATTGCAGCGTTCGGGCCCGACCTGGCGGTGGTCGCCGCCTACGGCCGGCTGCTTCCCGACCCGCTGCTCGCAACGCCGCGGCTCGGCACCATCAACGTCCACGCGTCGCTGCTCCCCAAGTACCGCGGCGCGGCGCCGATCCAGCGTGCGATCCTGGCCGGCGAGACCACGACCGGAGTCACCATCATCCGCCTCGTCCGGGATATGGACGCCGGCCCGATGCTCGCGTGGCGACGGCGACCGATCGACCCCGACGAGACGAGCACCGCGGTCGAGCGGGACCTGGCGGAGATCGGGGCCGGCCTCCTGATGGAAGCGGTCGCCGCGCTCGACGCCGGAACCGCCGTCGAGACCCCGCAGGACCATGGCGCGGCCACTCTCGCTCCGCGCCTGAGCCGCGAAGACGGCCGGATCGACTGGCGCCGGCCCGGCCGCGCGATCCACGACCAGGTGCGCGGCCTGCACCCCTGGCCGCACGCGTTCACCCATCTCGGCGGCGCGCGCTACCTGGTGCTGGGCAGCCGCGTCGCGGCGCCGGCCGGCGGCGTCGATGTCGCGCCCGGCACGCTGGTCGAGGCCGCAGGAGACAGGCTCGTCGCGGCCGCCGGCAACGGGTCGACCCTGGCGATCACCGAGATTCAACCCGAAGGGCGGCGGCCACTCGCCGTGCGCGCGTTCCTGGCGGGGCGCCGCTGGACGGCGGGCATGCACTTCGATCCGGCCCCGTGATCTCGCCGGCTCGCCGCGCCGCCCACCGGGTCCTCCGCGCCGTGCACACCGGCCGCGCGGACCTCGCCACGGCCCTCGAGCGCGCCCGGGGCCGCCTGGACGACTCGCGCGACCGCGCGCTCGCGGGCGCCATCGCGACCGGCACGCTGCGGTGGCGCGCCGCGATCGATCACCTCCTGGCCCAGGTCTCCGAGCGGCCTCTCGGGCACATCGATGCCGGCGTGCTGGACGTGTTGCGGAGCGGTGCCTTCGAGCTGCGGTTCCTCGACCGGGTGCCCGCGCACGCGACGGTGCACGACGCGGTCGCCCTGACCCGGGCCGTCGCCCGGCCCGGGGCCGACCGGTTCGTGAACGGCCTGCTCCGGAGGCTCTCGGATCCGGGGTGCACGGCGTCGCTGCCCTGCCCGCCGCGGGCCGGGGCGGAGAAGGCGAGCGCCGCGGCGCTCGACTACCTCGCCATCACCCTGTCCCACCCGCGCTGGCTGGCGGAGCGGTGGCTCGACCGCCACGGGTTCGACGCGGCGGCGGCGTGGGCGCGCTTCGACAACGAGCCGGCGCCGGTGACGCTCCACGCCAATCGGCTCCGCGGTGCTCCCGCCGAAATCGCGGAGCGCCTCGCCGCAGAGGGCGTGCGGACGTCGGCCAGCCGATGGGCGCCGCGCGCCCTCACGGCCCGGGATGGGCATCCCGGAGGCACGCCGGCGTTCGCGCGCGGCGACATCCTGCTGCAGGACGAGGCCGCGCAACTCGTGGCGGCGCTCGTGGCGGCGAGGCCCGGCATGCGCGTGCTCGACGCCTGCGCGGCACCGGGCGGGAAGACGGTCGACCTGGCCGGCGCCATGGGAGGGCGCGGCGTGCTCGTCGCCGGGGATCTCCGACCCCGCCGGCTGGCGGTGCTGCGGGAAACCGTCCGCCGCTGCGGCGCGGCGTGCGTCCACATCGTACGCCACGACGCCACCGCCCCGCTGCCGTTCGCTCCGGTTTTCGACCGCGTGCTCGTGGATGCGCCCTGCTCGGGGCTCGGCATCCTCCGCAGCGATCCGGACATCCGCTGGCGGGTCACTCCAAGTCGCCTGTCCGCCCTAGCCCTTCGCCAGGACGCCTTCCTCGCCCGCGCCGCCGCCACGGTGCGCCCGGGGGGGCGGCTCGTCTACGCCACGTGCTCGAGCGAGCCGGAGGAGAACGAGCACGTGGTCGCCCGCTTCCGCCGCGCGCACCCCGACTTCGAGGCCGTGCGGCCGGCGGCGCCGGAGGCGGCGCGCTTCGTCGACGCGGCGAGCCACTTCCGCACGCTGCCGTTCCGGGACGGGCTGCAGGCCTTCTTCGGGGCGGTCCTTCGCCGGCGGAGCTGACCGCTCACCTTGGCGGGCGCGCTGGGAGTCTCAGCGGGCACCGAGGTGGCGCGTCGCCGGTCCGACGGCGCAGGCTCCTCGCGCGCCGGGGCGGGCGCATGGGGAGTCCGCGTGGGACCGGCCCGTCTTGGTCGGGTCGGAGCCCTTCCACTACACTGGAGGATCGAATGAAGGTCCCGGCTCAGGTCGCAAGGGCGGTTCGGATCGTCGCTCTCACGGGGACGCTGGCGGCGACGTTCGGACTCTCCGCCCTCGCCGGACTCCAGTTGGCGATCCGCACCCGCGAGGTGCCGACGCCCGACGTGACCGGGCAGACGGTCGAGGAAGCGACGTCGAAGCTGGCGGCGGCGGGGCTCACCGCCCGCCTCCAGCCGCTCCGCCGCATCCACGCGACCATCGACGCGGGCCAGGTGGCCGAGCAGGACCCGAGCCCCGGCGCCACGACCCGCAGCCGGCGCAGCGTCAAGCTCTGGCTGAGCTCGGGGCCGACGGCGGGCGAGGTGCCGCCCGTGATCGGCGAATCCGAGAGCGGCGCGCGCCGGCGGCTCCTCGACAACGACGTCGTCATCGAGAGCGTGGCCGAGATCCGGTCCGGCCGCTACGCGACCGGTGCCGTCGTCGCCCAGGAGCCTCCCCCCTCGGGCAGCGGGGACGCGGTCTCGCTCCTCGTGAACCGCGGGGAGCGCGGCCAGACCTACGTCATGCCGGATCTGATCGGCGTGGGCAGCGACTCGGCGGCGGACATCCTGCGCACCCGCGGGTTCCGGGTGAGCGTCGTGGCCGACCACCCCTATCCGGGGGTGCCGTCCGGCGTGATCCTGCGGCAGGCCCCCGCGGCGGGCTTCCAGATTGCCCCGGGCGAGGCGATCTCGCTCGAGGTCAGCCGCTGACGATGCCGCCGCGAACGCTCCGGATTGCGCCCTCGATTCTCGCCGCGGACTTCGCGGCGCTGGGGGCCGCGGTGAACGCCGTGGAGGCGGGTGGCGCCGATCTGATTCACGTGGACGTGATGGACGGGCGCTTCGTGCCCAACCTGACGATCGGAATCCCGATTGTCGCCGCGCTCGCCCAGGCGGCGCGGGTGCCGCTCGACGTGCATCTCATGATCGTCGAGCCCGAACGGCACATCGAGGCGTTCGCGAAGGCGGGCGCGTCGATGATCTCGGTGCACGTCGAGGCATCGCCGCACCTGCACCGCACCCTAGGCGCGCTGCGCGCGCTCGGGGTGCGCGCCGGGGTCGCGCTCAACCCGGGGACCCCCGCCGGGGTTCTCGAACCCGTGGCGGACCGGCTCGACTACGCCGTCGTGATGTCCGTCAACCCCGGCTTCGCGGGCCAGGCCTTCATTCCGTCCAGCACCGCCAGGGTGCGGGCGGTGCGGCGGCTGCTCGACGCGGCGGGCAACCCGGCGCCGGTCGAGATCGACGGCGGAGTCCACACCGGCAACGTCGCGGAGGTCGTCGCGGCGGGGGCCGAGATCGTCGTGGCCGCCTCGGCCGTCTTCGGAGCCGACGATGCCGCCGCGGCGACGCGGAAGCTGCGCGAGGCGGCGCAGCCGGCGACGACGCTCGCGGTCCCGGGCCAGGGCTGACCGTGCCATCGACGTCGTCCCGAGTCCGCGTGCGCTACGCCGAAACCGACGCGATGGGAATCGCCTACTACGGAAACTACTTCACGTGGTTCGAGGTAGGCCGCACGGACCTGCTGCGCAGGCTCGGCCGGCGCTACCGCGACCTGGAACGCGACGGGATTCTGCTGCCGGTGGTCGAGGCGCTCTGCAGCTTCCGGGCCCCGGCGCGCTACGATGACGAGCTGGAGGTGTCGACGCGGGGCGCCCTGCGGTCGGCCGTCCGGGTCGAGTTTCGCTACGAGGTGCGTCGCCCGGACGACGGCGCGCTGCTGGCGACCGGGCACACCCTGCACGCGGCCACCGACGCGACGGGGCGGCCGCGGCGCCTCCCCAGCGAGATTCGCGCGCTGCTGACATGAGCGACACGGTTGGAGTTCCCATGCCTGGCCAACATCCTCACCTCCTCCCCGCCGGCGCCCGTCCGACGCGGCCGATGGCGCCCGCCGTCGGCGTCGCGTGCCTCGCGCTGCTGGCGGGCGCCGGCCTCGGGTGCGGCACGCCCGAACCGGAGATCACGCCAGCGACGGCCGAAGCCGATCGGCTGCTGTTCGAGCGGGCCGAAGCGGCGATGGCAGACGAATCGTGGACGCGAGCTCGCGAGTACTTCGTCCAGATCCGCGACAACTATCCACAGAGCACGCTCCGGGCCGATGCCCGCCTCCGGGTCGGCGAGACCTACTTTCGGGAGGGGAGCCTGGCGAGCTACGTCGCGGCGCAGGCCGATCTCCGCGAGTTCCTCAGGCTGTACCCCTCGCACCGCCTCTCGGCGCGCGCGCAGTACCTGCTCGGCATGGTCTTCTTCGAACAGATGCGGTCGCCGCAGCGGGACCAGACGGAGACGCACGAGGCGATCCGCGAGTTCGAGCGGTTCATCGAGCTGGCGGTCACCGACCCGACCTTCGCCTCCGGCGTCGACGACACCCTGCTCGACGAGGTGCGGACCCGGCTCCGGGAGGCGCGCGATCGCCTCAGCGACTCCAGCTTCATCGTCGGTCGCTTCTACTACCGCAACAAGTACTACCCCGGCGCGATCGACCGGTTCCGCGAGATCCTCGACGACGACCCGGGCTACACGCGCCGCGACCAGATCTACTTCCACCTCGCCTCGTCGCTGGCGGCGTCGGACCGCGAACGCGAGGCGCTGCCGATGTTCGAGCGCCTCGTCTCGGAGTACCCGGAAACGGAGTTCCGGGAGGACGCCACGGAGCAGATCGCGGCCCTGAGGACGTCGATGAACCTGGACAGCCCGTGACCGGGCCGGGAGTCCGCGCCGCGCTGCGGCGCAAGCTCCTGGGACGGTGGGGGCTGGGGCCGACCCGGAGCTTGTGACGGGTTGGCGGCGCTAGGAGCTTGCGCCGCAGAACGTCAACAGGTGGAGTGTCGCGGCGCAAGCTCCTGGGACGGTGGGGGCTGGGGCCGACCCGGAGCTTGTGACGGGTTGGCGGCGCTAGCCCGCCGTTCGTCGCCGCGACCGCAGGTCGCGCTGCGGCCTCCGCTCGGCGCCCAACCCAATCCTTCAGGAGTCCGCGCCGTTCTACGGCGCAG
>JAPOYG010000582.1 GCA_026706755.1 Acidobacteriota bacterium | reverse complement strand
CGCTGGATGGCGGAGACCGACGCCGACGCGGCGCGCTTCGAGCGCGAGGGGCGCACGGCGGTCGTGCGGCTCAGGATGCCGCGCGAGGGCGCCTGCCGCTTCGACGACCTCGTGCGGGGGCCGGTCGCGTTCGACTGGGCCCTGGAGCAGGATCACGTCATCCAGCGGCCGGACGGCAGCCACCTCTACCACCTGGCGAGCGCCGTCGACGATCACGACTTCGGCATCACCCACGTCATCCGGGCCGTCGAGCACCTGTCGAACACGCCGCGGCAGATCTTCATCGCCGACGGGCTGGGCTACGAGCGGCCGCACTACGCGCACCTGCCCTACGTGGCGGCGCCCGGCGGGTCCGAGAAGCTGAGCAAGCGCAAGCTCGGCAAGTACATGAAGCAGGCCGAGTTCCGAAGGGTCTACGACCACGCGTCCGCGATTCTGACCGCACTGGGTGAGGAGGCGTCTCCGGAGCGCTTCAACCCGGTGATGGTCGAGTTCTACCGCGACGTCGGCTATCGGCCCGAGGCGCTCGTCAACTACCTGCTGCTGCTCGGCTGGTCGCTCGACGACCGCACGGAGGACTTCACGCGCGAGCAGATGGTCGCGCACTTCTCGCTGGAGCGCGTCAACCGTTCCGCCGCGAGCTTCGATCCCCAGAAGCTGATGGCGTTCGAGGAGCGCCGCATGGGAGCGCTGCCCGCCGGCGAGAAGGACGAAGCGGTTGCGCCCTTCCTGCAGCGATTGGGATTGCTCGGCGCGGAGCCGACCCCGGAGGAGCGGGCGCGCCTGCGGGCGGTGGTCGCCGCCGCCGGGGACCGGATCAAGGTGGCCGGCGACGTGGTGCACTACCCGGAGTTCTTCCAGGAGGATTCCGCCTTCGCGTACGACGACAAGGCGTTCGCCAAGCGGCTGGCCGCGCCGGGCGCCGCGGACCGGTTGCGCCGATTCCGCCCCGTGCTCGAGACCGTCGAGCCGTTCCAGGCGGATATGCTCGACGCCGCGCTGCACCGTTTCGTGGAGGCCGAGGAACTGAAAATCGGCCAGGTCATCCACGCGGTGCGCGTCGCGGTGACCGGGAAAGCGGTCGGATTCGGTCTGTTCGAGGCGCTGGAGATCCTGGGACGCGCGTCGACTCTGGCTAGAATCGACCGGGCGCTCGCCGCGGCGGGCGACCGCGCCGACCGAGGGGAATCGTGAGCATGTCGGAGACTGCGAGCAAGTCGGAGACCGCGACCGCCGGGCTGGACTTCATCCGGGAGATCGTCGCCGCGGATCGGGCGGCGGGCCGCCGCGGCGGGCGCGTGCACACGCGCTTTCCGCCCGAGCCCAACGGCTACCTGCACATCGGCCACGCGAAGGCGATCTGCCTCAACTTCGGCATCGCGGGGGAGTACGAGGGCCTCTGCAACCTCCGGATGGACGACACGAACCCGGAGACCGAGGACATCGAGTTCGTCCGCGCGATCGAGACCGACGTCCGCTGGCTCGGGTTCGACTGGGAGACCCGCTCCTACTACGCGTCCGACTACTTCGAGCGCCTGTACGAGTGCGCCGTCGCCCTCATCCGGAAGGGGCTGGCTTACGTCGACGACCTGACGGGCGACGAGGTGAGCCGGTACCGCGGCCGGTGGGACGAGCCGGGGCGCGACAGCCCGTACCGCGACCGCCCGGTCGAGGAGAACCTCGATCTCTTCGCCCGCATGCGGGCGGGCGAGTTCCCGGACGGGTCGCGGACGCTGCGGGCGAAGATCGACATGGCCGCCTCGAACATGAACATGCGCGATCCGACGATCTACCGGATCCGCCGCCGGCCGCACTACCGGCAGGGCGACGCCTGGGTGATCTACCCGACCTACGACTTCACGCACCCGCTGTCGGATGCCTTCGAGCGGATCACGCACTCGCTCTGCACGCTGGAGTTCGAGGACCATCGCCCGCTCTACGACTGGTACCTGCAGGCGCTCGACTTCGAGGACCCCCCGCGGCAGATCGAGTTCGCGCGCCTCAACCTGACCCACACGGTGCTGAGCAAGCGGAAGCTCCTCGAGCTGGTCGAGGGCCGGCACGTCGCGGGCTGGGACGACCCGCGGATGCCGACGCTGACCGGCATGCGGCGGCGCGGCTATCCGCCGGCCGCCATCCGCGACTTCTGCGACCGCATCGGCATCGCGAAGGCGAACAGCGTAGTGCAGATGGCACAGCTCGACGACGCCGTCCGGCAGGAGCTGAACCGGACCGCTCCGCGCGTGATGGCGGTCCTGCGGCCGCTGAAGGTGGTCATCGAGAACTACCCCGAGGACCGGACCGAAGAGCTCGACGCCGTCAACAACCCCGAGGACGAGAGCGCCGGCACCCGGAAGCTCCCGTTCTCGCGGGAGCTCTACATCGAGCGGAACGACTTCCGAGAAGACCCGCCGCGCAAGTTCTTCCGGCTCGCGCCGGGACGGGAGGTGCGGCTGCGCTACGCCTACTTCCTCACCTGCCGCCACGCGGTGAAGGACGACGACGGGAACGTGGTCGAGCTGCGGTGCACGTACGACCCGGAGACCCGCGGCGGGTACGCCCCGGACGGCCGCAAGGTGCGCGGGACGATCCACTGGGTCTCGGCCCCCCACGCGCTGCGGGCGGAGGCCCGGCTCTACGACCACCTGTTCACCGCGGAGTACCCCGAGGATCTGCCGGAGGGCGTCGACTATCGCGAGGGGCTGAACTCCGGCTCGCTGGAGCGAATCGCCGACTGCCTCGTCGAGCCGAGCCTCGCGGGCGCGGCGGCCGGAGCGCGTTACCAGTTCGAGCGCGTGGGGTACTTCTGCGTCGATCCCGACTCGACGCCGGACGCGCTCGTAGTCAACCGGACGGTCGGCCTGCGCGACACCTGGGCGAAAATCGCCAGGAAGCAGGCGGCCGGCGGGTAGGAGCAGGAGCCCCGGGGCGGAAGCCGCCGGCACGCTCAGATGCCGGTCGCGGACCCGAGGCCCATCGCCCGCCGCCACGCCGCGATCTGTCCCAGGTGGCTCCCCTCGTGCGAGGTGATCAGGAAGACGGCGTAGTCACCCACGGTCGGGAACCGCTGCCGCGTGCCCTCGTTCGGGTGCGCACGAGCGAGGGCCGCTTCCAGGGCCACGGGCTCCGCGCCCTCGAGCGCGCCGGCGACGCGCTCGTGCTGCGCCGCGAGCTCGGCCAGGAGCGCCGCCTTCGGCGGGAAGTGCGAGGCGTCGCCGCTCGGCGTGCCGCCGGTCCGGAACGCCTCCTTCCACTCCGCGGGGAACGTCGATTCCAGCCCGAGCCCAATCGCCAGTTGGTTCGATGCCTGCGCGAGGTGCCCCAGGGTCCACGCCGGATGATTGACCACGCCGTGCGGCTGCCGGACCGTCTCCTCGTCCGAAAGATCCCGGACCAGGGTCCGGGCTCGGTCGAGATTGAACCGGTACGTGAAGATGAGGTACGGAAGCATCGCGAGGACGGCGGGTCCGAGTCCCTACTCCGCGCTCGGCTTCAGCCCCATCGCCCGGCGCCACGCTGAGATCTGCCCGATGTGCGTCCCCTCGTGCGCGGTCAGCATGTAGTCGATCAGGTCGCCGACCTTGGGGAAGTAGCTCCGCATCTGTTCGTCGCAGTCCTTGGCGAACAGCTCGGGGGGGGCGTTGGTCACCGCTTCGGTGACGCGCTCGTGCTGCGCCTTCAGCGCCGCGAGCAGCTCGGCCTTGGAAGGGTAGTCCGACGCGTTGCCGCTCGGCACGCCTTCCGCACGCGCATCCCACTCCGCCGGGGTCCCGGACTCGAGGCCGAGGGTCGTGGCCAGGAAGTTCGACGAGGACGCGAGGTGACGCAGCGTCCACGCCGGATGATTGACCACGCCGTTGGGCTGGCTGACCATCTGCTCGTCGGACAGATCCTTGACCAGGCTCTCGACATGACCGAGGTTGAACCGGTAGGTAAACAGAAGATGTTCGCGCATCGGGAGTCTCCTGGGAGTGCGGTTGAGCGGGCCGGCGAATCGACGCCCCAGTATACTGGCTTGCGGTGCGGCGCGGACCCGGAGGGAGGCCGCAGATGGCTGCCATGAACCGTCAGATCCAGCTCGCGTCCTACGCCGTCGGCCCCCCGAAGGCGAGCGACTTCACGCGGGTCGAGGAGCCCGTGCCCCGGCCGGAGCGCGGGCAGATGCTCTGCCGAACCATCTACCTCTCGCTCGATCCCTACATGCGGGGCCGGATGAATCCGGGTCCGTCCTATGCGAAGGGCGTCGGCCTGGGCGAGGTGATGGTCGGCGGAACCGTGTCGCAGGTCGTCGAGTCGAACCTCGAGGGCTTCCACGCGGGGGAGATCGTGCTGACCGCGAACGGCTGGCAGGACTACGCCCTGTCGGACGGGGACGGGGTCCGCAAGCTCGACCCGGCCGCTGCGCCCATCTCCACCGCCGTCGGCGTGCTCGGGATGCCCGGCTTCACGGCCTATGTGGGACTGCTCGATCACGGGCGGCCGAAGGCCGGCGAGACGGTGGTCGTCTCCGCCGCCTCCGGAGCGGTGGGGGCGGTCGTCGGGCAGATCGCGAAGATCGAGGGCTGCCGCGTGGTCGGGATCGCCGGCGCGCGCGAGAAGTGCGACTACGTGACCGGCGAGCTCGGCTTCGATGCGTGCGTCAGCCACCGGGAGGACGACCTGCCCGCCGCCCTGCGTGCGGCCTGCCCCGACGGCATCGACGTCTACTTCGAGAACGTCGGCGGCAAGGTCTTCGAGGCGGTGCTCCCGTTGCTGAACACGTTCGCTCGGGTGCCGGTCTGCGGGCGCATCGCCAACTACAACCTGACCGAGCCCCCGCCGGGGCCCGACCAGGTGCCGCGGCTCATGGGGCTGACCCTGGTCCGCCGCATCACGTTCCGCGGATTCATCATCTACGATCACCGCGAGCGGGAGCCGGACTTCCTGCGCGACGTGGCCGCGTGGATCCGCGACGGCCGCGTGCGGTACCGCGAGGACGTCGTCGACGGGCTCGATCGCGCCGTAGCGGCGTTCCAGGGCCTGCTGCGCGGCGAGAACTTCGGCAAGCTGCTCGTGCGGGTCTCCGACGACCCGACGCGCTGAGGCAGCACGCGCTCCGCGATGACGGTCCGCCCCGGCTCTGCGATTCGCCGGCTCCCCGATTCGCTGGTCCTCATCTTCGCGCTCATCGTCCTGGCCCAGGCGGCGAGCTACGTCGTGCCCGCCGGCGAGTTCGAGCGCGACGGCTGGCGCGTCGTCGAAGGGAGCTACCGGCCGGTCGACGCGGAGCCGCTTCCGCCGCTGGCATTCCTGACGTCCATTCCGGCGGGTCTGGCGGCGGCCCAGGAGATCATCTTCTTCGTCTTCCTCGTCGGGGGCGTCATCAGCGTCGTTCGGGCGACCGGCGCTTTCGACGGGGCGATTGCCGCCGCCATCCGCCGCCTGGGCTCCCGGCCCGAGTGGCTGGTCGGCGGCATGGTCGCGCTCTTCGCCCTCGGCTCCTCGACGGTGGGCATGGCCGAGGAGTACATGCCGTTCGTCCCCATCCTGGTCACGATGTGCCTCGCGCTGCGGCTCGACGCGGTGACCGCGGTGGGAATCGTCTACGTCGGCGCCGGCGTCGGCTACGCCTGCGCGGCGATCAACCCGTTCACGGTGCTGATCGCGCAGGACATCGCCGGCGTCGAGCTCACCTCCGGACAGGCCGTGCGCTGGGGCCTGCTGCTGGCCTGCGCGGCCGTGGGGGTGCACCACATCCTGCGCTACGCGTCGCGCGTCCGGCGGGATCCGGGGGCGAGCCTGGTGGCCGAGGTCGACTACTCGGGCGGCTTCGCGCTCGAGACGGACGCGCGCTTCACCGGCCGGCGCGCCGCCGTTCTCTCCGTCTTCGTCGCCGGGATCGGCATCTTCGTCTACGGGGTGGCCGTCCTGGAGTGGTATCTCGTCGAGCTGTCCACCGTGTTCCTCGTCATCGGGCTTCTCGCCGCGGCCGTCGGCCGCCTCGGCCCGAACGCGGCCTCGCGCGCGTTCCTCCGGGGTGCGGCGGACATGACGGCGACGGCGCTCCTCATCGGGTTCGCACGGACCATCGAGGTCGTGCTCAGCGATGCGCAGGTCATCGACACCCTTGTGCAGTGGCTGGCGGCGCCGCTCGGAGCGCTTCCGGCCCACGCCTCCGCCCTGGGCATGCTTGCCGCGCAGACGGTCTGCAACCTGTTCATCCCGTCCGGCTCCGGGCAGGCCTACGTGACGATGCCGATCATGGCGCCGCTGGCCGACCTGACCGGCGTGACCCGGCAGACCGCGGTGCTGGCGTACCAGTTCGGCGACGGGTTCACGAACATGCTCGTCCCGACCAACGCGCTCCTGATGGGCATGCTGGCCCTGGGGCGGATCCCGTACGAGCGGTGGCTCCGCTTCGTGTTGCCGCTGCTCGCGAAACTGTATCTGGTCGCCGCCCTCGCCCTGGCCGCCGCCGTCCAGCTCGGCTTCTGAGCCGGCGCGGCCGGCCCCGACCGGCATGGTCGGTCGAGGCGTCCGCGAGGCAGAACCGGCGGCGCAAGAGTCGCTCGCGCGCAGACTCCCGACGCGACCGCAAGGTCGCGCGAGCGCAGCGATACAATGGGCCGGACGCCCCGTTCACCGACTGGAGAACCTGATGTCGAGATGCATCGCCGGCGCCGCTGTCCTGTTCGCCCTGCTGTGGCCGGCCGCCTGCGGGCCGAACGGCGGCTCTTCCGAGGCCCCGGGGGCCGTCGGGGTGCCGGCGCCGCTCTTCGAGACGCCCGGCGGCGGCGTGAAGCTCGAGTTCGTCGACAATCCGGCCCCGGTGCCGGACCTGACGATGACGACCATCGACGGCGTCTCGATCTCGATGGCGGACCAGCTCGGCAAGGTCGTCCTGGTCAATTTCTGGGCAACGTGGTGCGGGCCGTGCCGCGAGGAGATTCCGTATCTCGTGCAGCTCGCCGCGCGCTACCCCGACCACCTGACCGTCATCGGGGTGTCGGAGGACGCGGGCGGAACCGATCTCGTCGCGGCGTTCACGGCGCAGTACGGCGTGAACTACCCGATCGTGATGTCGACGCCCGAGATCAAGCGGGCGTTTCCGGGCGTCGTCGCGCTGCCGACCTCGTTCGTGGTCGATCCCGAGGGACGTATCGTCGAGAGCCACGTCGGGCTCATCAGCCCCATCGTGCTCGAGCAGGAGACGCGCTACCTGACGTCGCTGCCGAACGACGCCACGGTGGAGATCGTCGCGCCGAACGACCAGCTCCGCCTGGCGAACGCGGCGCAGGCGACCGAGATTCCCGGCGTCGACCTGTCGGTGCTGACCGGTACCCAGCGCGAGGAGGTGCTGCGGCGGGTGAACACGGAAGGGTGCCCGTGCGGCTGCTCGCTCACGCTGGCCCAATGCCGCATCAACGACTCGTCGTGCGGCGTCAGCCCGCCCATCGTCGAGCGGATCGTGGAAGAGGTAGCGGGCGCCGACTAGCGCCGCCAAACCCGTCGCAGGCTCCGTGTTCGGCGCCGCCGGGCCGAGGACAGCCGGCCCGGCGGCGCCGCCGCTCAGGAAGCGGCCCCGGCGACTACGAAGCGGCCTCGGCGACGCGGGCCGCGCTCCCTTCCGGCAGCGCTCCCGCCGGCGGCTCCGGGGCCGGATCGCGGCGTCCGAAGATCCCGCGCATCGTGCGGCCGATGTCGTCGAGGATCATGTAGGACGTCGGCACCAGGATCAGCGTGATGAACGTCGCGAAGAGCACGCCGAAGCCGAGCGACACCGCCATCGGCACCATGAACGCGGCGTCGAAGCTCTTGTTCCACATCAGCGGCGCGAGGCCGAAGAAGGTGGTGAGCGAGGTCAGCAG
>JAPOYG010000537.1 GCA_026706755.1 Acidobacteriota bacterium | reverse complement strand
GCTGCAGCTCGAGGTCGAGGATCTCGACGGCAACGTCCTCATCTTCTGGGGAGAGAATCGGGACCGGCAACCGGCATGACCGGCGAGCCGCTCCGCCCGACGGTCGGCGCGGTGCTGCGGGACCTGGCCGGGCGGCCCCGCCACTACCTCGTATCCTGCTGGAACTGGAAGTCGGCCGTCATGAGCGCCGTGATCCGCGGCGTGATCTTCTTCGTCGCCACGGTCCGCTCCGGCTTCGACGCCGCCACCGCGGCGTTCGCCATCGAGTTCGCGTTCCGCGCCGTCACGTCCGGCTTCTTCTCGTCCGTGACTCAGGCCTTCCGGCGGGCCACCCCGGACTGGGCGGCGACGCTGGTCGTGGTGGCGGGCCTTCCGTTCATCGCGCACGTGCTCGAGTACGGCGTCCACTGGGTCGGCGGAACGGAGCGGCTCGGACGGGCCATGGCCGCCTCGGTGGGGTTCACGGTCGTCTCGGCGGCGTTCACCCTCTACGTGATGCGCCGCGGCGCCCTGCTCGTAGGGGACGACGACGACCGGCCGTTCCGGCAGGACCTGGCCGCGATGCCGCGGCTCATCGCGGGCTTCACCGCGGGGCTCGCGCGGGGCCTGTGGCGGCTGGTCACCCGCCCGTGGCGGTCGAAGCCGGCGACGGGGCGTGCTTGACGAAAAAAAACCGTCCAGAGGGTCGATTCGTACTCACGCCGGACTATAGCCAGCCGCACGTTCTGCCGATAGGCGGATCGAAGGAGAGATGCGATGCGAGCCGCGGCGAGGCTCGGGCTTCTCGTGATGACGGCGGCGATGCTGGCCGCGCCGCCGGCGGGTGGCGGCCAATCCGCGGGGGAGCCGGGCGAGCCGCGCACCCCGAGGATCGAGACGCTGGCCCCCGGCGCGTTCGATCCCGCCGTGGCCGCGCGGGCCGAGGTCCACGCGAGCTACCGCGTGGATGCGACGGTGCGGGTTCCCCTGCTGTTCGGCTCGGTGCCCGTCGCCGATCGGGCGGCCGTCGGGGTGGCCAGCTTCGGCGTGCGAGACCTGCCGGACCCGACCGGGCAGGCGACCCGCACGCTCCGCACCTACGAGTTCTTCGCCGCGTCGGACCCCGAGCGTGCCCGTGGCCTCAACCGGCTCGGCTTTCTGCGGGAGGCCGCCTGGATCGAGGACCACCTCACGCGACGGACGGTGCAGTTCGGTGTCGTCTCCTCCGATCGCGCCGGCTCGCGCGCGGATGCGGAGCGGAACCTCGACGACGGCGACCCGGGCCGCGCGCAGGCGGTGAGCGTCCTCGACACCGTCATCGGGCCGGGCGCGGCGCGCAGCGAGGTGGTCCGGCTGTCGGTCGGCGGACTCTGGCGGCGGGCGGACGATCTGTACCGGGAGGTGCGCCCGCGCTGGGGAGCCGAGCGGCCCCACGAAGCCGGCACGCTGGTCAACGACCCGCCGCGCTACGACCGCCCCGTCGGGTTCCTGGGCGCGCTGCAGGCCAGCCTGCGCCAGGCGGCGGAAGCGGTTGCGTCGGGAACCCGGTGCGCGGACGCGCGTCAGCGCTACGTGCACGACAACGGGCTCTACGCTCTCGCCCGTCGCGGATGCCGGACCGACGCCAAGCGGGCTCGCACCCATCGGGAGGAGGGGCTGGTCGGCGCCGGCGACGTCGTGCACCGGCTCGACTACCGCATCGAGACGGCGCGGGGGCGCCGGAAGATAGAGTCGTTCCGCCTCTGGGTCGTGCTGCCCGTGGCGGCGGCCGGGGCGCCGGACGACGGCGAGCCCATCCTCCCCCTGGCCTTCGAGTTCCGGCCGCGGAAGTACCTCGAGCTCCGGGCGCGCCGCATCCCGCCTGCGGCCGAGCCGGCGGCGCCGACCGCGCCGACCCTGTCCGCATCGGTGTCCATGCCCGAGCAATGAGGCGGTGCGCTGCGCGCCCGCGCTCCATCCCCACTGCGATCGCCGCGCGCAACCGCCGGGCGGGCGCGTGCTCCGCCCCGGGTGACGCCCGCTACCGGGCGCGACGATTTCACCCACGACAAGAAGGCGCCGCAGGAGTAGACTGCGCTTCTGGGTACGTGCGGGATCCCAGGTCGCGGGGGCGACCGGCCGCCCGGTCGCCCCCGCGGGCAGCGAAGGAGAGGACGATGCGGGACCGGTGGAACGGCTCGAGCATTCCGGTGGCGCTGGCCGCGGCCGCGGTCGGCGCGGTCGCGACGGCGTCGATCACGAGCATCGCCGGGCAGTCGGAGGCGGGGCGCACCGTGGACGGGCGGCCCGACCTGAGCGGCATCTGGCAGGCGAACAACGAGGCCCACTGGGACCTGGAGGCCCACGCCGCACGGCCGGGGGCCGTGACCCAGCCGGGGGTGTACCCATACCCCTATGCGGAGGTGCCCGCGGCGCCCGTCCTCGCGCTCGGTGCCGCGGCCGGCGTGCCCGGCTCGATCGGCGTCGTGCAGGGCGACGGGCGCATCCCCTACACGCCGGAGGCGCTCGCCACGAAGCAGGAGAACGCCGCCAACTGGATTGACCGCGACCCGGAGCTGAAGTGCTACCTGCCGGGGACGCCGCGGGCGATGTACATGCCCTATCCCTTCCAGATCGTGCAGAGCACGAACAAGATCCACATGTCCTTCCCGTTCGGGCAGACCGCGCGCACCATCCACCTCGACGAGGTGGAGCCGCCGCCCGACTGGACCTACATGGGGCACTCGGTGGGCCGCTGGGAGGGCGACACCCTGGTGGTCGACGTCACCGACTTCAACGGCAAGAACTGGTTCGACCGGGCCGGGAACTTCCACACGGACGCGCTGCGCCTCGAGGAGCGCCTCACGCCGATCAGCGCCGACGCGTTCCTCTACGAGGTGACCATCGACGACCCGAACGTCTTCACCCGGCCGTGGACCATCGCGATGCCGATCTACCGCCGGCTCGAGCCGAACATAACGGTCCTCGAATACCCTTGCATCGAGTTCGCGGAGGAGTTCCTGTACGGCCACCTGCGGAAGGAGCCGCTGGTGACCCGCTGGGAGGGCGAGACGCTGATCGTCGATATCACGCGCAAGATCCCGCCCGGCGACGCGCTGTACGACTGGTACCGCAAGTAGCGTCCGGATCGGGAGGTCGGCACCGGGAGCGTCTCGCGGGGCCCGGAGCCGGATTGGAGGTTTCGACATGAGACGACGCGTGTTCGAGCTCGTCGGCGTGGCGGCCGCCGTCGTTGCCGTCGCCCTGCTGCTCCAACTGGCGCCCGTTCCGGTCGAGGGTCAGCAGGCGCAGGAGCCGCCAGACCGGAGCGATGCGGAGCCGGCCACCCCGACGCCGTGGGGCGAGCCGGACCTGCAGGGCATCTGGACGACGGACTACGAGATCCCGCTCGAGCGGCCCGCCCGCTTCGCCGACCAGGAGTTCCTGACCGACGAGCAGCGGGCCGAGCTCGACCGCGAGCGGGCGCGCATCATCGGGCAGGACACGCGCTACGCGGAGCGCGGCAGCGAGCAGGACGTGGGCGGGGCCTACAGCGCCGCCATCTTCCTCTCGCACAAGTTCATGGGCGCGCGGACATCGCTCATCATCGATCCGCCGAACGGCCGCATCCCGCCCCTGACGGAGGAAGCGCAGGCAAGGCGCGACGCCATCCGCGAGTACCAGCTCGCGCTGATCCGGGCGACTGACGTCTGCCGCAACAACCTGCCCTCCTGCGCGGGCGGCGAGTACGGTCCGCCGTCGCCGCGCCGCAACGAGCCGCCGCCCTTCTATCCGGCGACCGGCGCCGCGGCGGGCGGCTCGTTCAACCGTTCCGACCACCCGGAGGACCGCGGGCTCGGCGAACGCTGCATGTCGGCCAGGCTGCCGGACTTCGGAGGCGCCGCCGGCTACTTCCTGCAGATCGTGCAGTCGCCGGAGACGGTGTCGATCTTCTACGACACCGGGCAGGGGCAGGGCTGGCAGCGGGTCATCCCGGTGACCGAGCGGCCGCACCTGCCGCCGCACATCCGGCAGTGGTGGGGCGACTCGCGCGGCCGCTGGGAGGGCGACACGCTGGTGGTCGACGTCACGAACTTCAGCCCCAAGACCGACTACCAGGGCTCGCGCGAGAACCTGCACCTGGTGGAGCGCTGGCGCCGCGTCGACTCCGAGACGCTGGAGTACGTGGTCACCATGGACGACCCGACCACATGGACGGCGCCCTGGACCGTGGCGCTGGAGCTCAGCCTGCAGAGCAACGAGCTGAACCGCATCTACAAGGAGCCGCGCTGCCACGAAGGCAACTACGGCATGCCGGCCCTGCTGCGCGGCGCCCGCGCCGAGGAGCAGGCATTCGCGGAGGGCCGCGGCCCCGACCCGGCCACGCTCTGCAGCGCGGGGTGCGGAGGCTTCGCGGCGGGGTTCGCGGACTCGGGTGAGGAAGTCAATCCGCTGCGGCGGTGAGCAGACTGTTCAGATCAGGGGGTTCGACGTGCGAAGGAAGCTCCTACTCGGCGGCTCGATGGTAACGGCAATGATCGCGGCGGCGGCGGTGAGCGCCGTCATCACCGCGTCGATGACCGGCGCGACCGGCCAGGCGACGGGGGCGGACGTGCCCCGCACCACCGACGGCCGGCCGGACTTCAGCGGCATCTGGCAGGCGAACAACGAGGCGCACTGGGACCTGGAGGCCCACGCCGCGCGGCCCGGCATGGTGACGCAGCCGGGCCCGTACGGGTTCGGCTTCAACGAGGTGCCGGCCGCGCCCGTGCTGGCCCTCGGCGCGGCGGGCGGCGTTCCCGGCTCGCTCGGCGTCGTGGAGGGCGACGGACAGATTCCCTACACGCCGGAGGCGCGCGCGATCAAGGAGGAGAACCAGGCCAACTGGATCGACCGCGACCCCGAGCTGAAGTGCTACCTGCCGGGGATCCCGCGCGCGATGTACATGCCCTACCCGTACCAGATCGTGCAGAGCACGAACAAGATCCAGATGGCGTTCGAGTTCACGAGCACCGCGCGGACCATCCACCTCGACCAGGTGGAGCCGCCCCCCGACTGGACCTACATGGGGCACTCGGTGGGCCGCTGGGAGGGCGACACGCTGGTGGTCGACGTCACCGACTTCAACGGCAAGAACTGGTTCGACCGGGCGGGCAACTTCCACAGCGACGCGCTGCACCTGGAGGAACGCTTCACGCTCCTCTCCGCCGACGCCATACACTACGAGGTGACGATCACCGATCCGAACACCTTCACCGAGCCCTGGCGCATCTCCATGCCGCTGTACCGCCGGCTGGAGCCGAACATGCAGCTCCTGGAGTACCGTTGCATCGAGTTCGTGGAGGAGTTCCTCTACGGGCACGTGCGGAAGGAGCAGCTCGTCCAGCGCTGGGAGGGAGAGACGATCATCGTCGACATCACGCGCAAGGTGCCGCCCGGCGATGCGTTCTACGATTGGTACCGTAAGTAGCGGGGCGTGAAAGCGAGAGGACATCGGCGCAGCAGGAGGAAGAGATCATGCGAGCAAGAATCGCCGTCGCAGTCGTGGGCGCCGCGCTCATGCTGGCCGGGGCCGACGGCCCGGCCGAGGCCCATCACGCGTTCGCGGCCGAGTTCGACGCCGACCGTCCCGTGAACTTCGAGGGCGTCGTGACGAAGATGGAGTGGGTCAACCCCCACGTCTGGATCCACCTCGAAGTGGACCTGCCGGACGGCACGACGGAGAGTTGGGCGTTCGAGGGCGGCACGCCGAACGTGCTGTTCCGCCGTGGCTTCACCCGCCGGTCGCTGCAGCCGGGCACGCGCGTGGTCGTCGACGGCTACCAGGCCAAGGACGGCACGAACCGCGCCAACGGCCGGGACCTGACGTTCACCGACGGCACGAAGCTGTTCCTCGGCTCGTCCGGCATCGGTGCGCCCTACGAGCTCCGGCCCGAGCAGCCGGGAAGGTAGCTTCGTTCGCAGTGGTGTGACCCTGACGGCCGCGCGCGCCCGCTGACGCGCGCCCTTCGGGCGCGTTGGGAGTCTGCGTTGGCGGGAGCGTGCCACCGCGCAGGTCGCGCGGCGCAGACTCCTCGCTTCGTTGCTTCGTAGCGGTGCGATCCTGAGGGCCGCGCGCGCCCGCTGACACGCGGCGGGGCCTGGCGCGGCCCGGTCCGTGCGGCGATGGCGAGCGACACGGTTCCCCGGGCAACGCCGGACGGGACGGTGGAGCTGCCGGGGACCGGGCGTCAGGCGGAGACGAGGCGCATCGTCGCGCTCTCGCCGGCGGCCGGCTTTGGGGTGGCGCTTGCCCCTGCGCTCGCCCTGGCCGCGCTCGCCCTCCTGCCGCGCGTCCACCAGAACACGACGCTCCTCGGGACGTTCCTCGGCGCGGCGGGCGTGCTCGGCGCGTGGAACCTGCTGCTCGTCGTCGCGTCGCTTCGCCGGCGCGGCCACGCCCGCACCCGGTCGCTCGAGATTGCCCCCCGCGCCCAGCACTACCTCCAGGCCTGCGCGCAGGCCTCCGTGCTCCTCTACTGGGGCTGGCACTGGGCCCCGGTCTACGACGCCGTCCCGCTCATCGCCGGCCAGCTCGCCTTCGCCTACGGGTTCGACCTGCTTCTCGGCTGGTCCCGCCGGGACGCGCACAGGGTGGGCTTCGGTCCCGTCCCCGTCGTCTTCAGCATCAACCTGTTCCTCTGGTTCGGGGACGACTGGTTCTACTTCCAGTTCCTGCTGGTGGCGCTCGGCTTCGCGGCCAAGGAGCTGCTGCGCTGGGAGCGGGACGGGCGCCGGGTGCACATCTTCAACCCCGCGTCGTTCCCCCTCGCAGTCTTCGCCCTGGCGCTCATCGCCACCGGGACCAGCGGCCTCACCTGGGGGCAGGACATCGCCATCTCGCAGTTCTATCCGCCGCACATGTACCTGGTCATCTTCCTGATCGCGCTCCCCGGCCAGTACCTCTTCGGCGTGACGACGATGACGATGGCCGCGGTGGTCTCGACCTACACCTTCGGCCTGCTCTACTTCGCGGCCACCGGCGTCTACTTCTTCTACGACTCCTACATCCCGATCGCCGTCTTCCTCGGGATGCACCTCCTGTTCACGGACCCGTCCACCGCGCCCCGCACGGAGCTGGGGCGCCTGCTCTTCGGCATGCTCTACGGGCTGAGCACGGTCGCCCTCTACGTGCTGCTCGACCGCGCCGGGGCGCCGACCTTCTACGACAAGCTGCTGCAGGTGCCGTTGCTCAACCTGTCGGTCATCGCCATCGACCGCGCCGTCCGCTCGTCGCCGCTGCGGCGCCTCGATCCGGCCGCTCTCGGCCGCGCGCTCGCGCCCCGGCGGCGCCACCTGGCCTACATGGGCGTCTGGGCCGTCGTCTTCGCCGCGATGAGCGCCGCGGGCGGCGCCGGCGACCGGCATCCGGGCCAGTGGCTGCCGTTCTGGCAGCAGGCCTGCGCCGACGGCCGGCCCCACGCCTGCCGCTACCTGGCGGCGAAGCAGTCGGGCCACTGCAACAGCGGCTCCGGCTGGGCGTGCAACGAGGCCGGCATCCTGCGGGCGGCCCTCTCGGAGTCTGCCAGGCCCGGTGGAGCCGGCGATGCACAGGCCCATCCGCGGGGAGCCGGAGTCGAGGATGATTCGGCGGAAGTCGGGGACGTCGAGGCCGCGCGGGCGTTCGCGCGCGGGTGCGAGCTGGGATTCGAGCCGGCGTGCGCGAACGTGCGCGCGATGGTGGAGGGGATGGCGGCGACGTTCGAGCGCGCGCCGCCTCCGCTCGACGACTACCCGATCATCCTGCGGGGCAGCAAGGGCCCGGTCGCCGACCGCGATCCCGCCGCGCTCCACGCGCTGGCCTGCCGCCAGGGATGGCCGGGCGCGTGCGAGTCGGTCGGGGCGGCCTCGCGAC
>JAPOYG010000215.1 GCA_026706755.1 Acidobacteriota bacterium | reverse complement strand
CGAGCTGACGCCGCGCGCGCAGGCCAAGCTGCTGCGCGTGCTCCAGGACGGCGAGGTCCGCCGTCTCGGCGAGAACCGCACCCAGCGACTCGACCTGCGGGTCGTCGCCGCTACGAATCGGCCGTTCGACGCCGAGGGCCGCTTCCGCAGGGACCTGCTCTATCGCCTCAACGTCGTCGCGCTCACCGCCCCGCCGCTCAGTGAGCGCGGGCCGGATGTCGCCCAGCTCGCGGAGCACTGCTGGAAGGGCGTCGCCAAGGCGACCGGCAGCCGCGCAACTCTGGCGCGCGAGACGGTGGTCGCCCTGGCGGCGCACCCCTGGCCCGGCAACGTCCGCGAGCTGCAGAACGTGCTCGCCAACCTGACCGTCACCGGGCCGCGCTACGGCCCCGTCGGTCCCGACGCCCTGCCGTCCGCCTTTCGGAGGACGGTCGCCGCCGAGCGGCGGCCGACGCTCGGCGAGGCTCGCGAGGATCTCGAACGCGCGACGGTGCGCGACGCGCTCGGCCGGCACGGGAGCGTCGCCCGCGCCGCCGGCGAGCTGGGCGTCACCCGGCAGGGTCTCTCGAAGCTGATGGCCCGCCTCCAGATCGACCGGTGCGACCCGAACCCTGATCGGTCGCTTGACGGACCCTCCCGATAGGGCCCGAATGCATAACCGTCGCCCGCCTCGCAGTGTTGTTCAATGTTGTACTGATTTCGGTTGACTGGCGACGCTTGGCCATGTAGAGTGTCTAGCGTGAACAACAAATTACAACATTTCAAGGGGGAAGCCGATGACAGTGTTTCGCGCGACGAAGAACCGGAGCCAGGGCCGAGCGGGCTGGTGCGCGATCTTCCACCATCCTCTCCGCCAGAGCCGAGACGGCAAGCCGGTGCGCGTCAGGCGTGGGCTGGCGACGCGCGACGACGCGGAGGCGGATCGCCGCGTCGAACAGTTGAACCGGTTACTCTCGGATCGTACGTACTGGTCACCAACGGCACGGGCTCGAGCCGAACGCGAGATCGACATGGAGGTCGTCAAGATTTTCTACGACGGCCTCGACGAGACCGAGGGTGTGGACGGGTGGAAGTCACGCGACGCCGTCATCGAACTTCCAGGCAAGACGACCGGGTACACCCGAGTGCTGGTTCTTGGTTCGACCGGTGCCGGCAAGACGACGGTGGTCCGGCAGCTGATCGGCTCTGACCCCGTGCGGGACCGTTTCCCTTCTACCGCTACGGCGAAGACGACGACGGCGGCGATCGAGGTCGTGATGGACGACGGGCCGTACCGCGCAGTTGTTTCGTTTTCGCCACAGGAATTGGTGCGCGCGTACATCGAAGAATGTGCGGTCGCTGCGGTGTCGAGCGCCGCGGACGGTGGAAGCGACGAGCAGGTGATGGGAGCCCTGATGGAGGACCGCGAGCAGCGGTTTCGCTTGGCGTACATGCTCGGGCGCTGGGAAGCCCCGTCGAGCGGCGAGACGAACGAAGAAGAGGAAGATGTTTGGGGCGGCTGGGACGCAGGCGAAGGCCTCGATGAAGGTGACGAGCCGAGTCCCGGTCCGACGGTGGAGTCGGACGAGCGCGAAGCCGATGAACAGCGCCTGCAAGGCTATCTCGATAGGGTCAAGCAGCTGGCGCTCAGGGTCAAGGCGACAGTAGAGGGGGAAATCGGCTTCGCGCCCGAAGACGGGAGTGGTCGGGATCGCGAGGCTTTCCTCGAGCTTCTCGAAGAACGCCTGTACACCGATGCAGAGGTGCAGCTCCTCATCGACGATGTCCTCGACGACGTTACAGACCGGTTCCGTGCCCTGACCGCGGGGACGATTGAGAGGGGCCGCGACGATTGGCCGGTCCGCTGGCAGTTCGAGAGCAGTGATCGCAGCACATTCATACGTGAAGTGAACACGTTCACGAGCAACTACGCGCCGAGCTTCGGCAAGTTGCTGACTCCGGTCGTTGAAGGCATCCGAGTTGCCGGGCGGTTCCGTCCCAAGTGGCTCCCTGATGAACGGGAGGTGCGACTGGTGCTGATGGACGGCGAAGGGCTCGGGCACACCACCGCATCATCGGCCAGTCTGCCCACCGCCGTGACGAGGGCGTACGCGCGCGCGGACCTGATCCTGCTGGTCGATAGTGCAAAACAGCCGATGCTGGCTGCACCGGTGGCCGCGTTGCGTGACGTGGCGGGCAATGGGTACGACGGTCGGCTGGCGGTCCTTTTCACGCACTTCGATCTCATGGCGCACGACAACGTCGCAAACAAGAAGGCGGCTCGGGCCCACGTGCTTGGGTCCATCGACACCGCCGTTGCGGGGCTTGAGCAGCCCCTCGGCTCGACGACTGCCCGGGCCCTGAGGCGGAACATACGTGGGCGCATCTTCTTCGCCGCTGGAATCAACGAGACTGTTGAGAAGCTGCCAGCGTGGAAGCATCTCAACGTCAGCGAGTTCACGAGGTTCCTGGAGCTTTGCCGGGAAGTCATCCTGCCTCCGCCCGGTACGCGCGTTGTGCCGATCTACGATTCAGCCAATCTGGTCCTTTGCGTGGCGCGCGCCACGGCAAGATTCCAGCAGTCTTGGCAATCACGTCTCGGAATCGCGAATCGGCCGAACGAGCGGCAGGAGCACTGGACGCGGATTCGAGCACTGGCGCGCCGGCTCGGGCTCTGGGGAGAGAACGAGTACTCCACTCTCAAGCCCGTCGCGGATCTCCGGCGGGAGCTCACGGAAGCTGTCGCCGACTTCATCGCAAATCCCCGGGAATGGGAACCGCATCTGGCGACGGACGAGGATCGGGATCGAGCTGCTGAAAGGGTCCGGCGAGAGATGTCGTCACGCGTGCAGGACCTCGTGGAGAGGCGGCTGCGTATTGACCACACGGTCGATTGGGGCCAGGCCTACGGCGACTCGGGGACTGGCTCCGGCTACCGGAGGAGCCTGAAGATCTGGGCGATTTACCAGGAAGTGGCCCCGGTGCCGACGGACGTGCCGAATCGCGAGTCTGCCAAGCTGCTTGACCTCATCCGCTCCATTTTTCTTGGCGCTGTGGAGGCGGCCGGCGGACGCGTGCTTGGCGCCCCTGGTCGGCCGTCCGAGGGCCGGCCGGAGCTTGCCGATGCCGACGACGAGAGCGCCGCATAGGCGGCAGGTCAGCTTGGGCTGAGCCGTTCCCGGAGGGAACAATTCGCCGGGAGCGACCCCGCGCGAGAGGTGTGACGGAGGAACGCCCATTTGCGCCGCGGAACCGCAGGTTTCGGGGGGGTCGCTCCCGGCACTACGGGCGGCGCAATACCGGCCGCCCGCTCTGTCGAAGGACGCGATCGGTGCAGCAAAGGCGGGACGTTCCGGTGCGGCGAGCCGCCGGGCGGGATGTGATTCGGGGTGTGACACGGGGCATCGTCCGAATCACACGCCGGCGCGGCGAGTTACGGCCGCCGCGGGTGGCCGCGGCGGGCCTCGAAGCGGGGTACGGCGCGCCGAGTGCGCCGGCGCCCTCATCGGTCCGGCGGCTTCGCCATGCGGTAGCCGACGCCGCGCTCGTTGAAGAGGTATGCGGGGCTGGCCGCGCTGTCGCCGAGCTTGCGGCGCAGGTTCTTGACGAAGTTGCGCACCCGGTTCGCGTCGGCGTTCTCACGCTTGGGCCAGACCCGGCGCAGCAGCGTCTCGAAGGTCACGACGCGTCCCGCGTCGAGCGAGAGCAGGCGCACCAGCTCGTACTCGGTGGCGGTCAGCTCGACGGCCTCCCCGGCGACCGTCACCCGGCGCCGCTCGTAGTCGACGGCGAGGTCGCCGACGGCGAAGGGCTCGGGCGCCTCGCGGCGCCGGAGCGCCGCCCGCACCCGGGCGACCAGCTCGGTCGGCGAGAAGGGCTTGACGAGGTAGTCGGCCGCGCCCGACTCGAGCGCCTGGGAGACGGTCTCGTCGCGGCGGTAGGCGGAGATGAAGATGACGGGCAGGTCAGCCAGCTCGGGGACCTGTCGCATCAGCTCGATGCCGTCGACGTCGGGGAGCATCAGGTCGAGCAGAACCAGCCGCGGCCGCTCGGTGCGGATGATGCGCGGCAGGTCCTGCGGCGTGCCCGTTGTCAGCGGGGCGTAGCCGGCCGCCGAGAGCGCGTCGCGGACGAAGCGCAGCGCGCGCGGGTCGTCGTCGACCACGAGGACGCGCGGCGGCTCGCCGGGTTCGGGGGCCGCCGGTGGGCCGGCGGCGTGGCCCGCCGCCGCGGCGGCGGGCTCGCCGGCCACCGGAATCGTGAACGTGAACGTCGCGCCGCGGCCTGGGCCGTCGCTCTCGGCCCGGATGCGCCCGCCGTGCGCCTCGACGAGGCCCTTCGAGATCGCGAGCCCGAGGCCGTGGCCCGCCGTGGCGCCCTGCCCGCCGCCGCCGTGCTTGCTGAACAGGTGCGGCAACTGCTCGGGCGACACCCCGGCGCCCTCGTCGGAGACCGAGACGGCGACGTGCGCGTTCTCGCGCACGGCCGCGACCCGGATCGGAGATGACTCGGGCGCGTGCCGCGCGGCGTTGGCGAAGAGGTTGTTGAGCACCTGGACGATGCGCCGGCGGTCGGCCATCACGGGGGGCAACCCCGCCGGCAGGTCGACGAGGACGGCGTGCCGGCCGCCGCCGCCCGCGAACGTCGTCCGCGCCGACTCCACCAGGTCGGCCACCGCCGAGGGCTCGGGCGACACCGACAGCGTCCCCGAGTCGATGCGCCCCGCGTCGAGCAGGTCGCGGACGAGGCCGCGCATGTGGCCGGCCTGCTCGGCGATGATGCGGAAGAACTCGCGCGTCTCGGCCGGATCGAGATCTGCCGCCTCCTCGAGCCCCGCGTCGGCCGAGCCCTTGATGGCGAGCAGCGGGGCGCGCAGCTCGTGGCTCACCAGGCCAAGGAACTCGGCCCGCAGCCGCTCGATCTCGTCGAGCGGGGCGAGGTCCTGCATGGCCACCACGACGGAGCGGACGGCGCCGCCCTCGGCGCGGATCGGCGTGACGTTGATCAGCATCCGGACGCTGCGCCCGTCGGGGACCGTGAGCTCGACCTCCTCGGCGCGCAACGTCTCGCCCTTGCCGAGCAGCTCAGCCAGCGGAAACTCGCTCAGCGACACCTCCCGCCCGCCGGCGCGGCGGAAGGTGATCACCTCCAGGAGCTGCTCGGTCGGACGGCCGGGCGCCCGCAGGCTCTCGACGATCCGCCGCGCCTCCCGGTTGAGCGACACGGGATGGCCGCCGCGGGCATCGAGAACCACGACCCCGACCGGCGAGGTCTCGACCAGGGCCGCGAGGTCGGCCCGCGCCTGCCGCTCGCCGCGGTGCGTGCGGGCGTTGACGATCGCCGCCGCGGCCTGGGAGGCGAACAGCACCAGCACCTCCTCGTCGTCGTCGGTGAACTCCTCGCCGCCGGCCTTCCCGGCGAGGAAGAAGCTGCCGACGTCGGCGCCGCGGTGGCGCATCGGCGTGCCCAACAGGGTCCGGTAGGGCGCCCGCGAGGGCTCGATGCCGAGCGAGCGGTAGTAGCCCGGCAGGTCGGCGACCCGCAGGGGTCCGGGCAGCTCGCGCAGGTGCGCGTACAGGCGGGCGTTATCTTCGGGTGAGGCCAACGCCTCGCGCTCCTGCTCCGGGGTGAGGCCGGAGAGGACGTAGTCCTCGGGCGCCCCCGCGGCGTCGACGATGACGACGGCGCCGCGGCTGGCGCCGGTGAGCCCGCGGGCGCTCTCGACCGCCTCGGCAAGCACGGTGTCGAGGTCGAGCGTTGCGTTGATGCGCAGGATGGCCGCGCTCAGCGTGGAGATGCGCTCGCGCAGCGCCTCGTTCTCCCGCCTCAGGCCGCCGGAATCCGTCAAGGCTCCCTCCTCGCCGATCGGCGCGAGTCGCGGTGCGCCGCGGCGCCCGGAATCGGCGATGTTCACGCCGTTTCGGGCACCGCACGGGCATCATAGCCCAAAAGTGACGAAATCAATACGGAAATAGTTCGAACGAATACACACACTTGACGCACGATTTGTTAGCGTTCGGGCATGCGTATCAATGTTGCAAGTGAAGGCCGACTTGAGGACGTGGATCTGAAGATCGCGGGCGGCCGGGGCGTCGGTGGCATGACTCTTGCCCAGCCAGCCAGCCAGCCAGCCAGCCAGCCAGCCAGCCAGCCAGCCAGCCAGCAGGGACCCTCAGAGCCGGGGGTCCGCATGCTGAGCCCGGACGAGGCCGGCGCGCGCCGACCGGTCGCTTCCACCGTGTGCCGTCTTCCGTCGTCGCGACAGGCGCGGCCGCGGGACCGCTCCCGGCCTGACCCGCTCGGCGGGCGCACCCGTTTCTCCTTTCTCCTTCCCGTCCTCGCGCTGCTGTTTTGCGTGCTCCCTTCGGCTTCCGCCGTTGCGCAGACCACCATCTGGTCCGCCAGGCTGACGGTGGATGTGTCCGGTGACTTGGCCGGATGCAGTTCTGCTCCCGGCCACACCGTGTGTTCGACCGGCCTCACTGAAGACTCATTCACCTATAAAGGCGCCAACTATGATGTATCGCGTCTCTACACTGCCGCTAACAACGAATTGCACTTCGTAGCTGGTACCAGTGGCAGCCGGTTCAAACAAGCCGCCCCTAGGCTGACGCTGAACGTCGGCGGCCGTAAATTCGCAATTAGCGACGGGACCGGTGGTACCACCATCTTCTGGCCATTCTCTCCAGGTCCAGGCTGGACCGACGGGCAGACGGTTCCGGTGTCGCTGATCGAAGTGGTGCCCGCCGGCCTCCCCGGGAAGCCCACGGGCGCCAGGGTGCGGGCGGGGGACAGCCAGGTCACGCTCCACTACCTCAGCTCCGACGGCTACCCAGGCAAGCAGTACCGGCAGCGGGCGGGCAGCAATGCCTGGGGCTCCTGGACGAACATTCCGGAGAGCCGGTCGGGCGGGAAGAACCGCAGATCGTACACGCTGACCGGCCTGGACAACGGGACGGCGTACAGCTTCCAGCTCCGCGACGTGAACCACATCGGCGCCGGCCCCCCGTCCGACGTGCTGGGTCCGGTGACGCCGGCGGTGGCCCCGCTGCCGGCCCATATCGACGGCCTGCGGGCCCTGCCCTCGACCGGCGACGGGTCCGTCACGCTGCGCTGGAACGACCCCCACGACGGCAGCATCACCAAGTACCAGGTCAATTACCACACCGTCGGCAGCTCCAGCACGACATGGACGGACATCCGCAACAGCAACTCTCAAACGGCGAGGCACACGGTGACGAGGCTAGCGCTCGGAGCGGCGTACGTCTTCCGGGTCCGCGCGGTGAACGCCACCGGGAACGGCCCGGCATCGGACGAGGTGACGGCCACGCCGGGCAGCAGCGAGGCGCACGGGGTCTCGCTGTGGAACTTCAGGGTGGAGCCGGGCGACGACCGGCTGGCGCTGCGGTGGCAAGTCCTGAGCAATTCCAACCAGTCCAGCCGAGTCTTCTACACCGTCCGGTGGCGAGAGGGAACCTCGAGAGCCATAGACTGGCCCGCGTACGAGTTCGCGAGCTGGGACAAACGCCCGGGCTACACGATTACCGGCCTGAAACCGGGCACGTGGTACGAGGTGGAGGTGCTTGTGCAGGCCCCATACGACGGCGTGGATGCTGAGCGGGCCTGGGCCCAGGACTGGCGGACCACGGGCACGTCGATGGCGCCGGCGGTCGGGGCGCCCGCGCTTCAGTGGGCGCGGGTGAACGGGGCGGAGCTGGGGCTTCGCTTCGACAAGGAGCTCGACGCCTCGTCGGTGCCCGCCGGGAGCGCGTTCGCGGTGTCGGTGGCGGGGAGCGCGCGCGGCGTCTCCTCGGTGGAGGTGCGCCAGGACCTGGTGACGCTGACGCTGGCCGAGGCGGTCGAGGCGGGCGAT
>JAPOYG010000225.1:5602-7863 GCA_026706755.1 Acidobacteriota bacterium | reverse complement strand
TCGGAGACGCAGATCGCCTTCGTCTACGCCGGCGACATCTGGGTGGTCGCCAAGGAGGGCGGCTCGGCCCGCCGGCTGAGCTCGCCGCCCGGGGAGGAGTCCTTCCCGCGGTTCTCGCCCGACGGCGCGCAGATCGCCTTCAGCGGCAACTACAACGGCAACAGCGACGTCTACGTCGTGCCGACCCTGGGCGGCGCGCCGTCCCGCATCACGCACCATCCGGGCGCCGACCGCGTCCTCGACTGGACGCCCGACGGCCGGGGCGTCCTCCTGGCCTCCAACCGGCGGAGCGGGCTGCCCGCCTTCCGGCAGATCTACCGCGTGGCGGTCGAGGGCGGTCAGCCGGAGCGGCTCGCCGTGCCCTACGGGGAGTTCGGCACGCTGTCGCCCGACGGGCGGCGCATCGCGTACACCCCGGAGACCCGCGGGTTCCGGACGTGGAAGCGCTACCGGGGCGGGGCGGCGCCCGAGATCTGGCTCCTCGATCTCGAGACGCTCGACGCCGAGAACGTCAGCGACAGCCCCGCCAACGACGCCCAGCCGATGTGGCACGGCGATACGCTGTACTTCCTCTCGGACCGCGGGGCGGCCCAGCGCTACAACATCTGGGCCCACGACCTCGCGACCGGCGCGAAGCGGCAGGTGACCACCTTCACCGACTTCGACATCACGTTCCCCGCCATCGGGCCGTCGGATCTCGTCTTCCAGGCCGGCGGCCGACTCTTCCGCATGGATCTCGCCACCGAGCGGGTCTCGGAGGTGGCGGTCGACGTCGTGACCGATCTGGCCGCCCTGGTCCCGCGCACCGCGGACGTGGCGAACCGCATCACCTCGGCGGGGATCTCGCCGACCGGGCAGCGCGCGGTGTTCGAGGCGCGGGGCGAGATCTTCACGGTCCCCGCCCGGTACGGCGCCGTGCGCAACCTGACGCACTCGTCGGGCGCGGCGGATCGATTCCCCGCTTGGTCGCCGGACGGCCGGTGGATCGCCTCGTGGAGCGACAGCGGGGGCGAGTACGAGCTGACGCTGCACCGGGCCGACGGCACCGGCGAGCCGCAGGTCGTGAGCGCGCTCGGGCCGGGGTTCCGCTACCGGCCGTTCTGGGCCCCCGACAGCACGAAGCTCGCCTTCATCGACCACACGCAGCGCGTCTTCGTCTTCGAGCGCGAGACGGAGGCGCTCACGGAGGTCGACCGGGGGCTGCACATGCTTCACGGCGCGCTGGCCGGCTTCGAGCTGAGCTGGTCGCACGACAGCCGCTGGATCGCCTGGTCCCGGGGGCTCGAGACCACCAACAGCGCCGTCTTCCTCTTCGATACCGAGGCCGGCGAGCGGTTCCAGGTGACCTCCGGCTACTACAACGACTTCCGGCCGGTCTTCGACCCCGCCGGCAAGCACCTCTACTACTACTCGAACCGGACGCTCGCCCCGGTCTACTCCGATCTCGACGCCACGTGGGTCTACCCGAACGCGACCAACATCGTGGCCGCGACCCTGCGCGACGACGTGCCGTCCCCCCTCGCGCCCCGCAACGACGAGGAGCCCGTCGCGGACGACGACGAGGCCGAGCCCGACACCGACACTGACACTGACGCTGACGAAGACGCGGCCGGGGATGAGGACGAGGCCGGGCCCGGGTCGGACGACGAGGACGACGCCGAGGCGGCGCCGCTCGACATCGACATCGACGGCTTCGAGCAGCGGGCCGTCATCCTGCCGGTCGAGGCCGGGAACTTCGGTCGCCTGCGGGCTGTGGACGGCAAGGTCGTCTTCCACCGGCGACCGCGCGCCGGGGCCTCGGGCGACCAGCCGAGCCCCGTCGTCGCCTGGGACCTCGAGGAACGGGAGGAGCAGACCATTCTGCCCGATGGGGACAGCTACGAGATCTCGGCGGACGGCAGGAAGCTGCTCGTGTCGAACGCAGGTTCGTGGGCGATCGTCGACGTCGCGCCGGGGCAGACGATGGAGAACCGCCTGGCCACCAACGCGCTGACTGTGACGCTCGATCCGTCGGCCGAGTGGCGGCAGATGTTCGACGAGGTGTGGCGCACCTACCGGGACTACTTCTACGACGACGACCTGCACGGTCTCGACTGGAACGAACTCCGGGTGCAATACGGCGGCCTGATCGACCAGGCCGTCACGCGCTGGGACGTCAACTTCCTGATCGGCGAGCTCATCGGCGAGGTCAACGCGTCGCACACCTACGTCGGCGGGGGCGACACCGAGGCACCGCGCCGGCGCGGGGTCGGCCTGCTCGG
>JAPOYG010000225.1:0-5367 GCA_026706755.1 Acidobacteriota bacterium | reverse complement strand
GACGGCGCCCGCGAGGTCGTCGTGACGACGCTCGCGAGCGAGGCGACGCTCCGGATGCGCGACTGGATCGAGCGGAACCGCCTCCGCGTCGACGAGGCGTCGGGTGGCCGCATCGGCTACGTGTACGTGCCCAACACGGCGGTTCCCGGCCAGACCGAGCTGGTGCGGCAGTTCAACCACCAGCACGCCAAGGACGGGCTGATCATCGACGAGCGCTGGAACGGCGGTGGCCAGCTACCCGATCGCTTCGTCGAGCTGATGAACCGGGAGACGGTCGGCCACATCTACTTCCGGCACGGGGCGATCGCGCGCCAGCCGGCCATCACCCACCGCGGCCACAAGGCAATGCTCATCAACGGCCAGGCCGGCTCGGGCGGCGACGCGTTTCCGTGGTTCTTCCGCGAGATGGACGCCGGCGTCCTCGTGGGCGAGCGCACCTGGGGCGGCCTCATCGGCCCGGCCTCGGGGCACCAGCTCATCGACGGCGGCTTCTACACGGCCCCGCCCGGGCGGCTCTACCGGAACGACGGGCAGTGGTTCGCGGAGGGCCACGGGGTCGAGCCGGACATCCCGGTGACCGACCACCCGGGCGAGCTGGCCAAGGGGAACGACCCGCAGCTCGACGCCGCGGTCGCGGAGCTCATGCGCCGGATCCGGGAGGATCCCCCGGCGCTTCCCGCGCCGCCCGCCGACGAGCGCCGGATCGCCACCGATTCCAGCGGCGGTAACGGGGATCGCCAACGTTAGCGAACCGGTCACCATAGGCGTGCGAGCTGTGTTACGCTTCGCATGATACCGGGAATCGACAACGACATGGCACTCACCGTGTCCGCTTTGCCGCCGAGCGGTTTCGGGCTGGGGAACTACGCCCTTGCGTGCGCCGTGCTCGCTGTCACACAGGGCGCGTCCTGAGATGACCCCAGAGTTCTGGGCCATCATCGGCGTTGGGGTGGCCGTTCTGACGGTCGGCGCAACGGTTGTCGCTTCTCACTTCAGCCTGCACCGCGATATGGCGGATCTCCGCGAACGGATGGCAAAGCTGGAGGGCGGCTGGACGGCTGGACGAAGGCCGTCGACGCCCTGACCCCGCGCGCGCTTCCACCGGCCTGAATCTCGCGCGGCGTCTCGGCGAGCGTGCTCAACCAGTGCCCCATGCCGGACTCAGCGTCGGGCGGGGCATCGGAACAGTTCGACGAGACGACGATTCCGCAAGAGCCGAGTTGCGGGCAGAGAGAAACACCGGCAGAATCGGAATCAGAAAGGAATCGGGCGTGGACGCGACACCCATCGAGCTCTTCACAGCGGCAATCGGAACGCTCACAGCCGCCGGGGTCTTGTTCCTGGCGTACGACGTGCGGACGCTGAACCGCAAGTTCGACCGCTCGAGGGACGCGTCAACGCGGTGGAAACAGCGCAGAACGCGCACGTGAACGCACCCGGCCTCCACGGGACCCGGTAGGCAGGCAAGCGGGGCACTCGTCGGGCCGGCAACCCGGGACGCCAGCTCATCGACGGCGGCGACCCGCAACTCGCTGGCCTGAACGTCGCGCCGCGTCCCGCCACCACGTGTTGAACCGTTGCATCAGAAGGTGGCGATCGGGTTGATCGGCGACCCGGTGCCGCGCGTGGGGAGCGGCGCCGCCGTCAGCAGGAACTCGTAGCGGTTCAGCGAGGCGGCTACCTCCCCTAGGGCATCGAGGTCCAGGTTATCGAACAGCGGCATCCCCAGGTAGATGAGCGCGAAGCGGTGGAGCGGGCGGGGACCGAGGTCGTCCGCCGCCATCACCGCCGCGTCGGCGTCGGCCGGGGCCATGTCCTGGGCCGCCTCGCCCCCCAGGATCGCGATGTCCCGCTCCCTCAGCCACGGAATGACCGACGCGTGCAGGCCGGCCGCCGCGTTGGCCACGTCCCAGGGGCCGACCTCGGCGCGCCGGGCCCAGCGGCCGGTGCGGATGACCACCGCGTCGCCAGCGGAAACGGTTACCCCCGTCGCCGCCTCCCAGGCCTCGATGTCCTCGATGCGGATGGGCGTGCCGGGTTGTAAGTACGGCACGTTCCGGAACCGCGCCATATCGATCAGCACGCCGCGGGTGACGATGCCCGACTTGGCGTTGTGCACGGTGTTCCGGGCGTGGCCGCCCGCGGCCGCGACCTCGGCGGGATCGGGCCGGTAGCCGTTGTAGGTCACGCCGTCGCCGATGAAGTTGTGGTTCAGGAAGTCGAGGTGCGTGTGGATGAACCCGTGGTACGCGATCCGGATCTCGTCGGCGGTAATCCCGAGCGGCGTGACCTGATAGGGCCGGGGGCCGTCGATGGTCGTCTCGGTCTCGGCGTCGCGCGCGAGCGAGACGGAGATGCCTTCCCGCACGAGGGAGGCGGCCTGCCTGCGCTTCTCCGGCGTGATGAGGTTCAGGGTGCCCCTCTCGTCCTCGGCGCCCCACCGACCCCAGTTCGTGAGCTCCCGCTTCCAGTGCTCGACGTCCGCCTGCGTCACCGGCCGTGCGGCGGTGGCCGGCGCCGAGCTGGGTTGGGAGCCCGTGGAGCCAATGGTCTGCCCGAGCAACAGGACCGTGACGACGCCCGCCAACGCTACGGCGCCCGCCAGACTCGATCGTTTCTTCGTTGTCCCCATTGGGCTCGCCCCTACCGACCCCGAGGGCGGATCGTTGCCCACCTCGTTCGAGCGATCCGCAGTTTGGCCTGCGGATCCTTCAGCGCCAGGGCAGCAGCGCTTCGATCCACTGGACGCGCGTCAGGTCCATGTAGATCACGGTTCCCATCAGCACCAGCAGGGCGACGTAGCCGGTCTGGAGCATCCGCTCCTTGACGCGGGCGCTGAAGTCGCGGCGGGCGACGCCCTCCATCCCCAGGAGCAGGATGTGCCCGCCGTCGAGGACGGGTATCGGCAGCAGGTTCAGGATGCCGAGGTTCAGCGAGATCATGGCCATCAGGGTGAAGAGCTGCAGCCACCCCGCCTCCGACGCCGCGCCGGACATCTGGGCGATGCCGATGGGACCGACGAGCTGCCGGGGCGACGTCTCCGCGGTGAACAGTCCCCCCAGGGTGCTGAAGATCAGCCCGGACCACTCGTAGTTGCGGGCGAGGCTCAACCGGAACGCCTCGACGAGGCCGGGCTCGACGACGCGCATCTCGGTCGGCCAGAGGCCCACGCCGATGACGGCCCGATCCTCCCGCTCGACCGGGGTCACCCGTACCTCCTGCGTCCGCCCGTCCCGGCGCACGGTCAGCGACAACGGCGTGCCCGCGCTGGGGCCGATACGGGCCAGGAGGTCCGCTTGCGACACCGGATCCCCGTCGATCGCGAGTATCACGTCGCCGGCCTCGATGCCGCCGAGGTCGGCCGGGTCGCCCGGCACCACGTCGCGGACCTGCGGGTGCATTGCCGCGCCGACTACGGGCACGGCGGTTCCCTGGTAGAGCACCGCCCACATCAGCAGGATCGCCAGCACGACGTTCATCGCCGGTCCCGCCGCCAGCACCTGGAAGCGCTCCCACTTGGTCTTCGACAGGAATTCGTCGGATGCTCCGCGCGCCTCCGCTGGGTTCATGCCGGCCATCGACACGTAACCGCCGAGCGGGATCGCGCAGATGCAGTAGTCCGTATCGCCGCGCCTGACCCTGAGGATCTTCGGGCCGAAACCGAGCGAGAACGTCAGCACCCGGATGCCCGCCCGGCGAGCCATCAGGAAGTGACCCAGCTCGTGCACGAAGACGAGAACGCCGAGGACGAACAGAAAGGGAAGAAGACTGGTCATGGTTCGGGCGGTTCGGATACCGGGACCTCCCGTCGATTCTACCCCTCGGAGTGGGTTACGGCTCGTCCGGAAGCGGCCCGAAGTCGGGAGGCGGTACCCGGTGCCGGGTCGCCGCCTCGTAGGCGGACGCCGCACGCAGCACGGCCGCCTCTTCGCCGGGGCCGGCCCAGAACATCAGGCTGATCGGCAGCGGGGTCTCCAGCCGCGACGGTTCGTCGCCCGCGACCGCTTCGTAGCGGTCGCCGGCCGCGTTCAGGACGTAGCGGGGCTCGTAGACGATGTCGTTGAAGCCGGCGGGGACGACGATCTCGGGCGCTCCGACGAGCGCGGTCATGGTCTGCGTCGCCCCCGCCGCGCCCCGGCCGGCGACGGCGGGCTCGCTCGGTCCGCCGACCCGCTGGTGGGGCGTCGTGTTCTCCGGGTTGACGAGCACGTCGAGCCGGTTCTCGCGCATCACCTTGGCCAGCACAAGTTGCATCACGGCGCGCATCCGCATGCGCTCGGTGTTCCCCTCCGAACCGGTGTCGTCAAGCACGGCCCAGTTCGCCGATCCGGCCTCCGCGGCGGCGGAGTAGTACTTCGTGTTGGCGTCCAGGCTGGCCATGTCGCCGACCCGCGCGTCGCCGCGCCGGGCCAGGTACTGGTCGATGTGGAAGGCGAAGCTCCGCGTCGGGGGCGAGAGCGTCACGCGTCGCAGGTTCAGGTTGGGCGCCAGCGGCGCGTCGCCCTCCGCCAGCCGGACCAGGTAGCCCTTCGACTTCACGTCGTGGCCTGCCACCGCGAACTCCAGGCTGCCGTCGCCGGTCGTCGTGGCGAGGTACTCCGGCATGTGGATCGGCAGGATCTCGGCCAGCGCGTCCTGGAACGTGTAGGTCATGTTCTCGACGGCGGGATCGTCGGGATGGAGCGGGTCGACCGACTCGACGAGGGTCGCTCCGAGCAGGTCGCGGAGCACGGTCTTGATCTCGTCGTCGATCCGCTCGCTGATGGCCGCATCGTTCGGCGTGTGCTCGACCATGTACTCGCGGACGATGCCGATGCGCATGCCGGCCAGCGGCCGCGCGCCCTCGCCGGCGACCTCGTCGACCACGTAGCTGGCGTAGGGTGCGTCGGAGACCAGGGCCTCCGGGACGGCGGTGTAGATGTCGCGGGGATCGAAGTAGCCGAGCTCCCGGTCGCGGAGAGCGTCCAGGACGAGGGCCGCGTCCCGGACGGTACGGCAGTTGATTCCCGCCCGGTCCACCATCGGATTCGAGCCGACGGCTCCGCCGTACGGGATCAGCCCCTTGGTCGTGAGCAGGCTCACCACGCCGTTCCGCGACGCCGGTCCCTTGCAGGAGCCGCCCGTCTGCTCGCAGAAGGCGCAGGCGGCGAGGTTCGCCGACACGGCGACGCCCGACCCGGAGCTCGAGCCCCGCGGCGAGCGCTCGGTGTCGTAGGGGTTGCAGGCCTGCCCGCCCCACGTGCTCCGCTCCGCGTAGCCCAGGTAGCGGGCGGTCGCAGTCGCAGGCCCGCCGGGATTGCCGATGCCGCCGTTGAACTCGGTGGCGTTCGCCTTGGCGTAGATGATGGCGCCCTTCTGCCGCAGCCG
>JAPOYG010000684.1 GCA_026706755.1 Acidobacteriota bacterium | reverse complement strand
ATGCCGGAGGTGGGAATCGAACCCACACGAGGGGTGAGCCTCACTGGATTTTGAGTCCAGCGCGTCTGCCAGTTTCGCCACTCCGGCGGGAGTCGAAGGCCGACGTCCCGATTGTACCAGGACGGTCCGCGCTTCCGTCGCCCGGGTCGGGACTGCCGCCCCCGGCCGGCGAGCCGTCGGGACGGCCGGCGAGGCGAGTGGCCGGTGACGGGAGGCCTGGAGCCGAAAGCAGTCAGAAGCGGAAGAGCCGGTTGATCTTCACGATGAGGGCGCGGTTCTGGAGTTGCGGGAAGCGCTGGGGCCGCAGCATCGTGTCGTACCGCTCCTCGTTGTAGACCACGAAAAGCTCGCTGCCGGGGCTGTATTCCCAGCGCAGGCGCAGGTTCATGCTGACGGCGTCGGCGGCCGAGTTGTACTGCACCAGGCCGCTGAAGAACATCAGCGGGTTGAACGCGTAGATGGCCCGCGTGCTGAAGAGCCCGGTGTCGAAGGCGGGGCCCACGGCCGGGATGTCGATCCGGTTGAACGAGATGATCGGCTCGAAGGAGAGCTGCGGCGAGATCTCGAGCCGGGTCCCGAAGAAGCCCTGGCCCATCCCGAAGTTGACGCTCGTCTTGGTTCCGCCGTAGAAGCCGCCGTGCTGAACCCAGAGTCGCCCGGCGAGGCGGTTCTGCCGTCCGAACGAGTAGCCCACCTCCACCTCGTCGAAGTCGTAGGCGCCGGCGGGGACGAAGAAGATCCCGGCGACCGGAAACGGCTGGTTGAAGTACTCGTAGTTCCGGTTGAAGACGACGTCGAACAGGTCGCCGCGCTCGAGCTCCATCCCGAACCGGCCGCGGCTCTGGCGTGTCTCGACGACGCCCGAACGGTTCGTGATGTAGTCGAGCTGGCCCTCGAAGAAGAACTGGCGGATCGACGCGATCGACTGCGGGCGCGGGCTGAACCGGAACATCGCCAGGCTCTCGTCGAAGTCGCGGCGCCGCAGGAAGCCGATCTCCGGGTTGAAGTCGCGCCCGACCGCCAGCCGCTCCAGGCGCACGCCGTAACGGTCGCCCGTGTAGTCGAGCTGGCCCCGGTAGCTCGCCTCGTCGCCGCCGAAGCCGGCTCCCGGGGTGCGGGTCTCGGCCCAGTACGCGTTGACGTTCAGGTTCTGGAAGAACGAGAACAGCCCGTCGACCCCGTAGGCCTGGTTGGCGCCGGTCCCGTACAGCGAGTCCGAGCGCCCCGTGTACATCACGCCGACGTTGCTCCGCCGCAGGATGTCGCGGCGCAGCCGGAGGACGGAGAAGTTCGTGGCCGGCACGCCGCTGCCCGGCGCGCCGCCTGCCGTCGCCGTCAGGTCGCCGGTCTGCATGTTCAGCATGCCGAGGCTGAAGCGGCCGATCCGTCCCGACACGCGCCCGCCGGCCGCGATGGGCACCTCGCGCGACAGTCCGTCCGCCGTCGAGTGCAGACCGATCTGCCGGCTGTAGAACAGGATGGGCTGGTTGCTGATCCCCGCGAACTGCCCGGCGCCGGCCTCGGCGCCGAAGGAGAAGACACCCTGGTTCTCCAGGAAGAACTCCCGCTTCTCGGGGAAGAAGAGGCTGAACCGGGTCAGGTTGATCTGCTGCTCGTCCGCCTCGACCTGCGCGAAATCGGTGTTCAGCGTGAAGTCGGCGACGAGGTTCTCCGTGATGCCGTACTTGACGTCGAGCCCGGCATCGCCCGTCGCGTCGTTGGCGATGCCGGCGCCCGCGGCCCGCACGCCGCTCCCCTCGGCGATGGCGTAGGGCTTGACCTCGAGGTTGACACCGGGTTCGGGCACCTCGACGCCGACCAGCGTCGCCGCCCCCGACATCTGCATGCTGGCCCCCAGGCCCCACGAGGCCTGCATCGGAACCACGGTGGAGTACTCGTTCTTCCAGACCACGAAGCGCTCGAGGTTGATGCCCCAGGTCTGGGCCCGGCCGGGGCGGTAGCGGAGAGACCGGAAGGGGATGGCCATCTCGAACGACCAGCCGCCCTCGTAGCGGCCGACGCGGGCGCTCCAGACCGGATTCCAGTCGCCGTTCCAGGTCCGCTCGTTGGTGACCTCCCCGTCCATGCGGCCCCCGAGGGGGTTGACGAGGAACGACACCGCGTTCCGGCGGTCGTAGAACGTATCGAGCATGATGCCGAAGTACTGGCCGATGCCCTGGCCGTCGCGGCGCATGTCGTCGGCGACCCACTCCGACTCGGGGACGGAGTTGTGGCAGCGCCCCGAGATATAGAAGTTGACGCCGTCGAACAGCACCCAGACCTCGGTCTGCTCCTCGGCAATCTCGCCTTCGTTGGGCAGCACCTGGAAGAAGCCGGTCACCGGCGGCACTTCGTGGTAGACGCGCTCGTCGAGCGCGCCGTCGAGGGTCAGCGTTTCCGTGAGGCGCACCGCCCGCAGCGTGGCGCGGCCCCGCTCGTCGCGTGAGATGACCTCCGGGGCCAGGGGCGGCGGCGGTCCGTCGATCCCGACGGTGCCGGCCACGGGTCCTGCGAGCCCTGACCGCGGCGCCGCGGTCGCGGCGGGTACTCCCGACGTGGCGTCCGCCAGCAGCACGTCGGCACGGGGTGCGCCCGTGCGCTCTCCGGTGGCGGGCGCGTCGCGGGGGGCGCCGGGGGCGGGCTCGCGCGCTCCGCCGGGAAGGGCGCCGGCGCGAAGCTCGGACGCCGCGGGTCCGCCTCGCGGCTCGGGCGGGGTAGCGGTCGGAGCAGCTTCTTCCCTCGTCGGCGCCGCCGCCGGAAGGCGCTCCGCGGGGGTGCGGGGTGCTGTCCCGGCCGCCGCGCGCGAGGGCTCCGGCAGGGCCGCCAGCGCGGTCGCGACGCGGTCCACGAGCCGGTCCTGCAGCAGGAACAGGTCGCTGCCGGCGCCGTTCACGATGGCCCGCCCGACCGTCTCGCCCGTGGCGGCGTGGACGACCCGCACAGCGATCCGCAGGCCTTCGGCGGTACGGTCGTATTCGCCGGTCAGGATCCACGTCACGCCGGCGTCCGCCGCCATCCGGGCGACAGTGCGCGACGGCCTTCCGGGGGCGGCGTCCTGGAGCCGTACCAGCCGGGGGAAGGCGAACCGCAGCGTCTCGACGATGCCGATTCCGATCCAGTCGTCCTGCGAGGCCCCGCCGTTGGCGAGCGGCACGACGGCGACCATGCGCGCGTCGGTCAGACGTTCGCCCGCTGGAGCCTGGCTCGCCTGCACGCCGGCCGCGAGGGCGAGCGCCGCGACGAGCGCAACCGCCGTCAGTGTCCCGTGCCTCGCCGCGCGAGGCGGAACCTGCCGGGAGGTCCGTGTGACCATGAGTGGAGGGTGGTGCCGGTCGCGCCCGTCGCGTCCCGTCAGTCCCGAATCGTCCCGTCGTGCCGCCACAGGTAGAGAGTCCGCGAATTGCCGCGTTCGTCCTCGAAGCGTTCGGTGGCGTCGGGCTCCCACGCGGTTCCCATGCTGAAGGCGTGCGACACGACGCGGGCACCGGGCCGGAGCTGCCGGGTGAGGATCGGCCGCAGCCGGGCGTTGGATGACGACAGCAGGTAGAGGGTCACCACCGTCGCCTCGGAGACGTCCGCTTCCATCACGTCCTGCTCGATGAAGCGCACCAGGTGCTGGACCCCGGCCCGCTCCGCGTTGGCGATCGACTCGGCCACCCGCTGCGGGTCGATGTCGATGCCGACACCGCGGGCGCCGTAGCGCTGGGCGGCCGTGATGACGATGCGGCCGTCGCCGCAGCCGAGGTCGTAGACCACGTCGTCCGCGGTCACGCCCGCCAGGTCGAGCATCCGGTCCACCACGTCCTGCGGCGTCGGGACGTACGGGGCGAGGCTGCGATTGCCCTGCGCGGCGGTCGCCTCCCGCGACGGTCCCGGCAGGAACCCCGACAGGCCGATGCCGGTGAGCGCCGCGGCCAGCACCAACCGCATGGCACGTCGTGATCTCATGTCGCCTCCAGGTAGGGCTCGGACGGGGTTTCGGCCCCTCGTCAGGGGCATCGCGAGCACCAACTCTACATCACGAGGCCGCGCGGCGGGGTCCGGGTACGCTTCCGAACCGTGGCAAAGTGCTCATTCTACGCGAGTTCCGCTTGCGCCCGGGGACGCGATGGGCTAAGATAAGCGATGCTGCGCTGAATTGGCGGTCACTCGCTATCCCCTTGGGGGCAACGTGCAATTCCAGGTTGGCGACAAGGTCATCTACCCGAACCACGGGCTCGGAGTCGTCGAGCGCATCGAAACGAAGACCATCCTGGGCACCACGTGCGGATTCTATTCCCTCCGCATGACGTCCAGCGACACCATCGTCCTGGTGCCGGTCGACAACGTGGAAGCCGTCGGGCTCCGGCACGCCATCGCCGACCATCAGGTGAAGAAGCTGTTCACGTTGCTGGGAAACGGCAAGATCGACAATCACCAGAACTGGAAGGGCCGCTTCAAGGACAACTCGGACAAGATGCGAACCGGCTCCATCGAGGACGTCATCGATGTCCTCAAGAGCCTCAACCACCTGAGCAAGTCCAAGAACCTCTCGTTCCGCGAGAAGCGGATGCTGGACCGGGCGAAGTTCCTCGTCGTGTCCGAGATCTCGGAGGTGATGGGCGAGCCGAACGAAGCCATCCAGGGCCGGGTCGAGAAGGCGCTCGACCGTTGCCTCGCGAACCGGGCCCGGCAACTGGCCCGTGCGAAGGCGGCGAAGCCGAGGGCCGCCAAGGCGTCCCCGTCGACGACCAGCCAACCGGCACGCGCATCGTAGTGCCGCACTGATTCCCGCGGTGATCCAGCCGCTCCGCAGCGTCGTCGCTGCTGTCCGCTCCCTCTCCGCGTACGTCGGCGTCGCGCTCTGGGTGCTCGTGCCGGGCTCCGTCGGGATGGTGCTCGCCGCCCTGTCGAGGCGCCATCGAATCCTCTACGCGCTAGGCCGCGGCGGCGTCCGCATCGGGCTGGCCCTCGCGGGCATCCGCTATCGGGTGGCGGGCGCGCAGCACGTCCAGCGGTCGCGCGGCGCGGTCTACTGCGTGAACCACACGTCGAACCTCGAGCCGCCCATCATCTTCATGGCCCTGGCGTCCATCCATCCGCGGCTGAAGATTCTGTACAAGGCGGAACTGCGCAGGTTCTTCCCCGTGCTCCGCAACGCTTTCGATCTCGTCGGGTTCGTGCCGATCGAGCGCCGCAACCGCGAGCAGAGCTCGCGCGCCATCGACGCCGCCGCCGCTGCGCTCGCCGGGGGCGATTCGTTCATGGTCTTCCCGGAAGGGACCCGCAGCCGCAGCGGCGCGCTGCTGCCCTTCAAGAAGGGCGGCTTCCTGATGGCGATCCGCGGGCAGGCGACGATCGTCCCCGTGGCGATTCAGGGAGCGGCAGCCGCGATGCGGAAGGGGAGCCCGTTCATCCGGCCGGTCACGGTGAGCGTCCGCTTCGGACCCCCGATCGAGGCCGCAGGCGTGGATACGAACGAGAGGGACGCGCTCGTGTCCCGCACCCGAAGCGCGATCAAGCAGTTGCTGGCCGCGGGCCCCGTCAGCCCCCGGTGAAGAACGAGAGCGACCACGGCGCGAGCGGCTCGCCGTCGCTCGCGGAGATCCCTTCCAGCAGATCGACCTGCACGGAGCGGAACCGCTCGAGCTCGAGGTCCAGGCGGATCTCGAGAACGCGGTTGCGGCCGCGGTACGCCGTCTCGAAGGCCGGCTCCCCGGTGCCCGCATCGGCCGCCGGCGCGCCGAGATAGCGCACCCGCACGTTGCCCTCGAAGGAGTCGGGATTCATGTCGCGCGAGAACTGCACCCGGACGGTCGTGTCGGGCGGCACGTCGATGTCGTCCGCGAGGGGAGCGCTGAAGATCACGACCGGAGGCGGCAGGGGCGCCGGCGCGGCGTCGGCGATGGGCTCCCGTTCGGCAGCCGGTTCCGCGAGGCGCAGCGTGCCGGCCTCGACGAGCACCATCTCGTCCTCCACCCGGACCTGCCCCGTCACCTCCAGCCAGCGACCCGTGTCCGCGCGGCGCAGGAGACCGAGCTCGAACCCGTCTCCCCGCGGCTCCTTGCCGACCACCCAGACCGCGGCGTCGGCCGAGCGCAGCACGAAGTCCCAGCGGCTCTCGCCCGGAGCCTCGGGCATGTCGCCGTAGAGGTTCCGGCCCCGGAACCGGCCGGTGAGCGTCACGCCGCGATCGGCGTAGCGCTCCGGCTCGAGGACGACCGAGCGCAGCGTAGTGGCGGTCGGGCGTCGCGGCGGCCGCGTCGACGCGGCGACGACGACGGGAAGCTCCCCGACCCCCGGCCAGGGCTTCCCGAGCAGCCGTTCCGAGATGCGGGCCATCGGCAGGTCCCTGACCCGCGGGTCGTCGTCCCGGAGGCGGCCCATATCGTAGAACGTACCGGTGACCTCCAGGCGCTCGACGGCGCCGGCCGCGGGAGGCGGCACGTCGAGCGCGAGCACGCGGACCCCGCCGTCGACGAGCCAGGTCAGGAAGTCGTCGCTCGTGACGTCGGTGACGAGAACGACGTCCTCGCCGTGGAAGTAGAGGGGATGCGCGGCCAGGCCGCGAACGGTGGCCGCGCGGCGTCCGGTCTGCGCGGCGGCGGACGCGAGCGCGAGCGCCAGGGCCGCGCACGCCACCACGGCAACCGCACCCGACGCCCGGCCGGATCGCGTCGCACAACTCACGATTCCGCATCTTAGCATGTGGATCGGCGGCGCACGGGGTTCTTGACCGGCCGCCGGGAGCGCCCGTAGAGTGGGGTCTTTCCGGCCTCCGTGACGACGCCGATGCGCGATCAGATCTCGGAGTTGACGACGAACCGGCTGTCCCTCTACGTGCGGTTCCTGTCGGAGCTCGACGAGAGGGGCGTCACTACCGTCTCGTCCCAGGGGCTGGCGGCCGAGTTCGGGCTCAACGCCGCGTTGATCCGCAAGGATCTGGCGCACTTCGGCGATCTCGGCGTGCGGGGCGTCGGCTACGTCGTGAAGGATCTGAGGCGCAAGCTCCGCAGCATCCTCGGACTCGACCGGCCCTTGCGGGTGGCGATCATGGGAGCGGGCAACCTGGGGCTGGCGCTCGCCGACTATCCGGGCTTCCGGCGGGACGGATTCCGCATCGTCGCGCTGTTCGACAACCAGGCGGAGAAGGTGGGCCGACTGTCGCGCAGCGGCGTTCCGATCTACGATGTCGCCGAGCTCGAGCGGGTGGCGCAGCGCGAGGCGATCACGATCGCCGTCATTGCGGTGCCCGCGGCGTCGGCCCAGCCGGTCGTCGACACCGTCGTCGAAGCGGGGATCCGGGCCGTCCTCAACTTTTCCCCGGGCGCGTTGCGCGTGCCCCGCGACGTCAAGCTGAAGAGCGTCGACCTCACCGTGTCGCTCGAGAGCCTGTCGTTCTTCCTCGCGAACCGCGAAGCCCCGCGGGACGCCACCGCGTGAAGGGAACGCACATGACGGATGCCGGCACTTCCGCGCCCGGGGAGTTGACCCACGTCGACTCCGAGGGGCGGGTCCGCATGGTCGACGTCGGCGACAAGCCGGTCACCGACCGCTTGGCGGTGGCCCGCGGCCATATCCGGATCGGAGCACGGGCCATGCACGCCATCCGCACGGGCGGCGTCGCGAAGGGCGATCCGCTGCAGACGGCGCGCATCGCGGGCATCATGGCCGCCAAGCGGACCGCCGACCTCGTCCCGCTCTGCCATCCCCTGCCCCTGTCGCAGGTCGACGTCGAGCTCGAGGCGCGGGAGGACGGCTACGGCATCGAGGCGCGGGTCCGGACGACGGCGAGGACCGGCGTGGAGATGGAGGCCCTGACGGCCGTGTCGGCTGCGGCGTTGACCATCTACGACATGGTGAAGGCGATGGACCGGCGCATGGTGATCGGCGAGAT
>JAPOYG010000002.1 GCA_026706755.1 Acidobacteriota bacterium | reverse complement strand
TCGTTGTAGACCAGGAACAGGCCGGTGTTGGCGTCCTGCAGCCAGCCGACGCGGAAGTTGACCGACCAGAGGCGCGCGCTGTCGTTGTGCTGCACGAGCGTCTGGAAGAACATGCGCGGCGAGAAGTTGTAGCCCGCGCGAATGCTGGTCAGGTTGGTGACGGTGCTTCCCGACGGCAGATCGATGTCGTTCCGGCTGTAGCTCAGCGAGAGGTTCAGGGTCTCGCCGTAGCGGGCCTGCACCGTCGGGCGGAGCGTCACGATGTTGCCCCCGAAGAACCCCCCGATCACGGCGCGGACGCCGGCGCTCACCGGGGCCGAGCGGTTGTAGTAGAACGACGTGCTGACCTCGCTCCAGTCGTAGCGGCTCGCCGGGATCGTCAATCCCGACACCGAGAACTGCTGGAAGACGCGCTCGCTCCGCGTGTCGTAGGCGAGGCCGACCGACGAGCTGTCCTCGAACTCGCCCATGAAGTGCGTGTGGATGTAGGTGGTCTCCATCACGCCGCGGAGGTTCCAGATGCGCGAGAACGTGGCGTGCGGCCGGAGCTCCTGGAACTTGAGGAAGCCGTCGGGCCGCGAGCGGTTGTTGATCGCGAGGTCGTACTTGCGGAATCCGCCGGGCCGCCGCAGGTAGCCGACCTCCGGATTGAAGTCCTCGCCGTTCTCCTGGTAGCCCGTGCTGATGCGCCACATCTGGGAATCGTAGGCTCCCGACAGGCTCAGCGCGTGGTCCCGGCCCTCGCGCCCCGGCGTCTGGGTCCCGCCGACGAAGCCCTGCACGAGCCCGTTCTGGCCGATTCCCCAGCGGCCGTCGAGGGCGTAGGTGCGGTTGTAGTCGGTCGCGAGCGCCTGCGGGCCCGTGGCCTGGCGGTTGATGAAGAGACCGCCGATGCTCGAGCGGTTGGGAAGATCCTGCCGGAGGCGGGTGACGGTGAAGTTGTTGCCTGCGCCTCCGGCCGCGGGAGCCTCCGTCTGCATGTTGAGGACGCCGACGGTCACGGTGTCGAAGACCTTCCCGGACAGGCGGGCCCCCGCGGTGATCGGAATCTGGGCGCCCGTTTCGTCGATCCCGATGCGGCGGCTGAAGAAGAGCTCGGTCTGCCCCAGGTTGCGTCCGCTGGCCGAGGCCGCGTTGACGCTGAACGCTCCCGCGTTCTCGAGAAAGAAGGGACGCTTCTCGGGGAAGAACAGGTTGAATCGGTCGAGGTTGATCTGCTGGTCGTCCACCTCGACCTGCGCGAAGTCGGTGTTGTAGGTGGCGTCGAGCGTGAGGCCCGACGTCACGCTGTACTTCAGGTCCCCTCCGGTATCGCCGAGCACGACCGGCCCGCGGTCGGGGGCGGCGTCCCGCGTGACCATCTCCCCGATCACGTAGGGCGTCAACTGCAGGTTCGCGGCGCGCTCGGTCGGCACGCGCAACCCGGAGAGCTGCCCGGCCATCGAGACGCGGTAGAGGTTGTACTGCCGCGGCAGCGGCGACCAGTAGACCGTCTCGTTGCGCCGCCGGATGTTGCGCTGGAAGTTCACCCCCCACGACTGCAGCTCGCGAGCGGGGTAGCGGATGGTCCGGAGCGGGATGGCGAACTCGGCGCTCCAGCCGATCTCGGAGACCCGCGTCCGCACCTGCCAGGCCCCGTCCCAGTTGAGGTTGAACCCGCCGCCGCTGCCGCGCGAGTAACCTCCGCTGCCGCTCGAGGAGAAGCCGCCTCCCCGACCGCCGCCCTCGTTGATCACCTGCCCGTCGTACTCCTGGCCGGCGGGACTGGTGCCGAAGACGAAGCCGTTCTGCCGGTCGCTGAACGTGTCGAGGATGACCAGGAAGCTGTCGCTGTCGCGCAGCGACGAGTCGCGCCGGCTGTCGGTAACGATGATCGACGACGGGTCGCGGTCGTAGCAGACGACGCCGATGTAGAGGGTGTCGCTGGTGTACGCGATGCGGACCTCCGTCCGCTCCGACGCCGGCTGGCCCTCGTCGGGGGCGGACTGGCGGAAGCCGGTCGCCGGCCCCGTGGCCGCCCACGCGGAATCGCCGAGCACTTCGCCGTCGAGCACGGGCGTCGCCTCGACCCCCGCCGCGACGATCCGCTTGATCGAGAGCCCGGCGCCGATCCCGAGGCCCGCAGCGCCCTGCGCCGGGCCGGAGCTCCCCTCGCCGAAGCCTGGCGGTCCGGCCGGCGCCCCCGGCGGAGGCGCCGATCCGCCGGCGTCCGGCCTCCGTTCCGGCGCCTCCGACGCGCGTCCGTCGAGCGCCAGTCCGGAGGACGAGCCTTCCGACTGCCCCGCGGCGGGCGCGGCGGCGAGCCCGGCCGCGGCGACCGCGAGGACGGCCGCCAGGACGAAGCCACGGCCCGGGCGTGCGGTGTGGAAGGCTTGCTGCTCGCTCATCGGATGTAGCCGAGCCGCCGCAGGCGCTGCAGCTCCTCCGGGCTCAGGTCGTCGGCGGCGTCCTCGTCCGACGCCAGCTTCCGCGCCTCGGCGTACCTTAGCCGAGCCGCCAACTGCTCCTTCAGTCGCTCGACGACCTCCGGGTGGTCGGCCGACACGTCGTGGAGGTTGATGGGATCGTCCTCATGCGAGTAGAGCTCGTACTCGCCGCGTCCTTCCGGCGGATCCACGTTGCGCACGAGCTTCCAGCCGTCCCAGACCACCGAGTACTGGTTGACATCCTCGGGGTTGCTGCGGTCCTCCCGGCTCGGCATCCTCTTGCGCTCGCTGAACGCCGGGCGGGAGACCCAGCCGAGCGCCTGCGGGTCGTCCGGGGCGACGACGAGCGGCAGCAGGCTCCGCCCCTGGACCTCCTCCGGAGCGGCGATCCCGCTCAAATCGAGCAGCGTCGGCATCAGGTCGAGCGACTCTACCGTCTCGTCCACCGTGACGCCGGCCGGCAGGACGCCCTCCCAGCGGAGCATCAGGGGCACGTTCAGGATCTCCCCGTAGACCGTGTTCCCGTGCCAGTGCCATCCGTGCTCCAGGAACTCCTCGCCGTGGTCGCTGATGAAGGCGAACAGCGTGTCGCCGGCGACCCCGCGTTCCTCGAGGCCCTCCATCAGCCGCGCGATCTCGGCATCCATGCCGCGGATGGAGCCATCGTACCAGTCGAGCTCGTGGGCGACGAAGGTCTCCGGGTCGATCCCCGACGCCTCGAGCTCCTCCCGGTTGGGAAACAGCTCCGGCCCGACGCGATTGCCGTCGCCGATGCGCTTGTCGTCGCCGAAGGTCTCGTCGACCCGCTCGAGCCGGGCCTCGTGATCCTCCTTGCCGGTCGGCGAGGCCCACATCAGGTCGTACGGCGGGTACGGCTCGAACGGGGAATGGGGATCGAAGACGTGGATGAACGCGTAGAAGGGCACGTCGTGGTGATCGTCGAGCCACGTGAGGAAGCGGTCGACGAACGTCCGGGCCGTCTTGGCGCTGCTGTGCCCGAGGTCGTCGTTGTCGACCGACGCCCGCTCGTGGAGCACCTCGACCCCCTGGTGCAGGTTCGTGAGCTTGCCTGTGAACTGCACCGAGGACGTCTGGAACGTCGCGTACCCGGCGCTGCGGTACGCCTCGGCGAGGGTCGTGGCGGCCGAGGGGACCCGGTCCGGGATGGCGACGACGCCCATGGACGCCGGGTAGAGCGAGGTGAGGATGGACGGCACCGACACCTTCGTCCACGTTCCCTGCGAGATGGCATCGCGGAACAGCACGCCCTCCGTCGCGAGCCGCGACAGCACGGGGGCCGTCTCCCGCCCGTAGCCGTAGGCGTCGAGGTGATCGCGCCGCAGCGTGTCGCCCAGGAAGACGATGACGCCGCGCGGCGCCGTCGACCCGCCGTCGCCGAGGGATGCCCGCGCCTCGCTCGGGTCCCGGTTCCGGATGGGGGGCGCCCCGCCGTTCCGCACCACCGGCGTGCCCCAGAAGCCGAGCAGCCCGTCCTCCGGACCGTCCAGTGAGAGTGCGAGGGTCACCGTGCGGCCCGCGTAGTCCGCGAGATCGAGGCGCTTCGTCTCCCAGCGGCTCGGCAGAGTCACCGTCCGGCGCCAGAGACCGGTGCCGTCGACGGAGACGTTGAAGGTCACCGGCGAGGCCTCGATCGTCCCGACCGCAAGCTCCAGCCAGGGGCGATCGGGAAGCGCCAGCTCGAGCGTGATGCGCTCCGGCGCCCGGCTGACGATCGTTTCGCGGTAGACCTCCCCCAGTCCCTGCCATCCGGGGCCGGAGCTCACCGACCGCAGGTGCTCGGTCCGCGGGATGAGCCGCACGGACTCGATCTCGAACGTCGCCCCCTCCTCGTCGGTCGGCTGGATCAGCAGGTGCCGGATGCCGGCGATCGAGAAGGACCGCGCGACGTCCTGCAGGGTGTAGGTCTGGACCTCGTCGCCGGGCTCGAGCTCGGCGAAGAGCGCCGGCGTGGGGGCGCGGCGGATGCCCCGCAGCACGCGCTCCTCGTCCAGCTCGCGCGCGCCGTTGAACGTCACGCCGACGCGCGTCCCGCCCGATACGCGCATCGTGATCTCGACCGCGTGCAGCAGATCGTTCTCGTCGAGCTCCTCGGGCCGCGCCGCGTGCAGGAGGGGCAGCTCGCCGGCGGTGCCGACCAGGCGTCCGTCCCGGACCTCCAGGCCGTCGACGTCGTGGTAGGCCGCCCAGCCGACCGTGGCCGTGCGATCCTCGAAGTCCTCAGCCTCCTCCTCGTCCTCGGGAGGCTCGGGGGCGGCGATCGTCCCCCCGCCGTCGAAGCGCCACTCCGTCGGGTCGAGGGGCTCGACCTCGACGGTCTGCTCGATGGTGGCCGCATCGAAGAGATCGAGCAGCCGGAGCGCCACCGGCTCCGGAGCGCCCCCGCACGATGCAGCGAGTGCCGCCGCCAGGGCCACGACCATCTCGTGCCATCGACGCATGTCGCGTGCCTCCAGAAGTAACGCAGATGATATCAGCCGCTCGCCTTGCACTGGACGCAGGACGGCGGCCGCCGCGCCCTTGAACTGGTCGCGCGATCCGGGGCAAGCTAACGGCAGCTCGGCCAGGGTCCACCGGGAGGGGCGCGCAAGCGACCCGGGGTGGGCCCGCCGGCCAGGAAGGTGCTGACGATGCCGCTCAACCGCCCGCGCCGATTCGCGCGGATCGCCGTCGCTCCCGTGTCCGCCTTCGCCCTCGTCGCGACGCTGTCGGCCACGCCCGCCTCGGCGGCGCCGTGCGAGAGCCTTGCCGGGCTCGCACTGCCCGCCACCACCATCACCAGCGCCGCGACCGTGGCGGCCGGGATGCTGGCCCCGACCGGCGGAGAACCGCTCGACATGCCGGCCGTCTGCCGCGTGGTCGGCGTCAGCGAGCCCGCCGTCAACTTCGAGGTCTGGCTGCCGCTGGAGGACTGGAACGGCAAGTTCCACGTCTCCGGCAACGGCGGCATGGCGGGCGTCGTGAGCTACGGTGCGATGGCCTCGGCCGTCCGCCGCGGCTACGCGGCCGCGAGCACCGATACCGGGCACGTGCGCCCCGGCACCGGCGGGTTCGACGCCTCCTGGGCCATCGGGCGCCCCGACCTCGTGGCCGACTTCGGCCACCGCTCGCTGCACTTGACGGCCACCCACGGGCGGACCGTCACCAGCGCCTTCTACGAGCGCGACCCCGCCTACTCCTACTATGTCGGCTGCTCGAAGGGCGGTCAGCAGGGCCTGATGGAGGCCCAGCGCTACCCGGACGACTTCGACGGCATCGTCGCCGGCAATCCGGCCAATGACTGGACGCGCTTCTACGCCGGGGCGCACCTCTGGTATGCGCTCGCGACGCTGCGCAACCCGGAGAACTACTTCCCGCCGAGCAAGATCCCCCTGCTGGCCGACGCGGTCAACGCCGCCTGCGACGCGCTCGACGGGCTCGAGGACGGCGTGCTCGACGACCCGCGGGCCTGCGACTTCGACCCCGGCACCCTCGCCTGCCCGGAGGGCCGGGACGACGAGAGCTGCCTCACGGCGGGGCAGGTCCAGGCGGTCCGCGACATCTGGGCCGGCTCGCGAAACTCCGCCGGCGAGGTCGTCTTCCCGGGCCTCGTCCCGGGCGGCGAGAACGGGCCCGGCGGAGGCTGGCGGGCGTGGGTGACGGGCGGCGAGCCGTTCAGCAGCCTCCATTGGCTCGCGGCCGACGGCTTCTTCAAGTACATGGTGTTCGAGGAGCCCGACTGGGACTTCCGCGCGTTCGACTACGACGCGGACCTGGAGTTCGCGCTCGAGAAGGTCGGCCCGGCGCTCGACGCCGACGACCCCGACCTCAGCGGCCTCCGGGACGGCGGCGCGAAGCTGATCGTCTACCACGGCTGGAGCGATCCGGACATCTCGCCGCTCGGATCGATCGACTACTACGAGGACGTGCTCGCGCACGAGGGCGCCGACCGCGGCCGCGCCGCCGCGCTCGCCGCCACCCGCGACTATTTCCGGCTGTTCCTCGTTCCGGGCCTCGGGCATTGCTCCGGCGGCCCCGGCTACAACCGTCTCGATCCGCTCACCGCGCTCGAGCGGTGGGTGGAGGACGGCATCGCCCCGGACACCATCCTGGGCGAGCGGGTCGAGGACGGCGAGGTCGTGCGGACTCGGCCGGTGTGCGCCTATCCGGACATCGCGGTCTGGGACGGCGCCGGCGATCCCGATGACGCGGCCAGCTTCGCCTGCCGCCGAGAGGAGTGACGTGGCCGCGGTCCGCTGGCGACGCCGGCTGGCCTGGCTGCTCGTGCTGCTGGTCTCTGCGGGCACGGCCTGCAGCGGCGCGGAAGAAGAGGAGGCCGACGCAGGACAGGGGTGGCGCCGCTACAGCGCGGCCGGCCTCGAGGCCATGGGGCGCGGCGACCTGGCGACCGCCGAGTCGCTGCTGACCTCGGCCGTCGAGCACGCCGAGCGCCACGGGCCGTCGGACTTTCGGGTCGCGATCACCCTGAACATCCTCGCCGGCTTCTATCGCACGACGGGGCGCCACGCCGAGGCCGAGCCCCTGTTCGAGCGGGCTCTCGCGGTGGCGGAGGAACGCTGGGGCCCCGATCACCCGCGGGTGGCGATGGTGCTGGAGAGCTACGCCCTGCTGCTCGGCCAGACGGGACGGACGGCGGCGGCCGCGCAGATGGCGGGGCGCGCGGCCGCCATCCGACGCGCGAACCCCGAGCGCGCCGACGGGCGCGCGAGCCGCCCCTGACCGGTCCCGCGTTCCGGCCGCCCGCGCGCATTGCATCCGCGGCCCGCGCGCCGGCCCGGGGTGACCTCCGGGCGGGCTGACGCCGGCGCCGCGGGCCGGGCGCCGGTCCGGTCACCAGCAGGTTCGATGTTTCATGGGGAGGCCGATGGCGCGTCCGCTCGACCGTCTCGTCGTCGCGATCCGCCTCCTGATGGGCCTCGGCGTCGCCGGCGCGGGCCTCGTCGCGGTGCTGCCGCAGGTCACGGCCACTCTTTGGATGACCAACATCGTCCTGAGCGAGGGCGGCTACTGGCTGGCGCTGCTCGCGTCGCCGCTGGCGTTCGACCTGCAGGCCTGGCGGGGCCGCGGGGACCGCCGGTCGCCCGCGCGCATCCTGGCCGCGTGCGCCGCCCTCGCCGGCATCGTGCTGCTCCTGAGCCCTGTCGCGCGCGCCTACGTCGTCGGCCGCGGCCTGCCCGATCTGCTCGAATCGCGCTTCGGGGCGCCTGCCCCGGCCTCGTTCGCCGCGCCGCCGCGACCGGCGCCGGTAATGCTGCCGGCCCTGCTGACGGGGGTCCGGACCGGCGAGGTGGTCGTCGACGAGCACGTGTACGCGGTCCGGGAAGGGGGCGACCTGCGGCTCGACCTCTACCGGCCGGCCTACGCGGAGGGGGCGCTGCCGGTGGTCGTGACGATCCACGGCGGGGGCTGGTCGACGGGCGACAAGCGGGACTTCG
>JAPOYG010000547.1:2864-7895 GCA_026706755.1 Acidobacteriota bacterium | reverse complement strand
GTGCGTGCCGTGGCGCAAGCTCCTGGAACGGTGGGGGCTGGGGCCGACCCGGAGCTTGTGACGGGTTGGCGGCGCTAGGAGCTTGCGCCGCAGAACGCCAACGGGTCGCGGCGGCGTCAGTCGTTCGCGTCCGCATCGACGACGACGATCTCGCCGTGCATGAACTGGTGGCCCGCGCCGCACAGTCGGGAGCACTCGAAGCGGTACCGTCCAGCCTCGCGGGCGTCGAACTCGACCACGACCTCCCCCTGCCGGCGCTTGGGGACGGCCACGTTCACGCCGTGGCCGGCGATGCGGAAGCCGTGCATCGTGTCGTCGCTGCGCACGCGAAGCTCGAGCGTCACCCCGACCGGGACCCGAATCTCGGACGGCGTGAAGGAGAACCGCTCGGCGAGCACGGGGACCACCACGCGCTCCTGCCCGTTCGAGCGCGCGACGGCGATTCCCGCTCCGAGCAGCAGGACCCCGATCAGCGCCGGAACCCACTTCAAGCGCGTCGGCTCCTTCGGCCCCGACGGACGGCGCCGGCGCGGACGGGCGGCGGGTGCGAGGGGCGGCATCAGTACTTCGGCAGCGACGGATCGACGGCGTCGATCCAGCGCAGGATGCCGCCCCGGAGATTCCGCGCCCCCGCGAAGCCGGCCTCGCGCAGGAGCTTCACCGCCTTCGCGCTGCGGACGCCCGACTTGCAGTGGACGATCATCTCGCCGCGGCCCTCGAGCTCGCCGAGGCGCTTCGGCAGCTCGCCGAGCGGGATCAGGATCGAGCCCGGGATACGGCAGATCTGGAACTCCTGCGGCTCGCGGACATCGAGGATGAAGACGCCGTCGGCGTCCAGGCGTGACTTGAGCTCCTCGACCGTCGCCTCGTCACCGGCATCGGCCAGCGGTCCGGCGCCCGCCGTTCCGGCGTCCGGAGCGGCCGGCGCCACCCCGCAGAACTGCTCGTAGTCGATGAGCTCGGTGACGGTCGGGCGATCGCCGCAGACCGGGCAGTCCGGATCCTTCCGCAGCTTCAGCTCGCGGAAACGCATACGGAGCGCGTCGTAGACCAGGAAGCGGCCGATGAGCGGCTCGCCCCGGCCGATGATCAGCTTGACCGCCTCGGTCGCCTGAATCGTGCCGACGACCCCCGGCAGGATGCCGAGCACGCCTCCCTCGGCGCAGCTCGGGACGAGGCCGGGGGGCGGCGGCTCGGGGTAGAGGCAGCGGTAGCACGGCCCGTCCTTCGCGCCGAAGACCGACGCCTGGCCCTCGAAGCGGAAGATGCTGCCGTAGGCGTTCGGCCGCCCGAGGAGCACGCAGGCATCGTTGACGAGATAGCGCGTCGGGAAGTTGTCGGTGCCGTCGACGATCACGTCGTAGCCGCCCAGCAGGTCGAGGGCGTTGGCTGAGGAGAGCGCGACCTCGTGGGTCTCGACCTCGACCTCGGGGTTGATGGCGTTCAGCGAGTCGCGGGCCGAGTCGAGCTTCCGCCGGCCGACGTCGGGCGTGCCGTGGATGATCTGGCGCTGCAGGTTGCTGTAGTCGACCACGTCGAAGTCGACGAGGCCGATCCGTCCGACGCCCGCCGCCGCAAGGTACATCGCCACCGGCGAGCCCAGCCCGCCCGCTCCGATGCAGAGCACGCTGGCCGCCTTCAGCTTGAGCTGCCCGTCCATGCCCACCTCGGGCATGATCAGGTGGCGGCTGTAGCGGGCCACCTCCTGGTTGCTCAGTGCGAACTCCGCGGCGACGACCGTCATGCCCGCCTCCCTGCCCCGCCCGCGACGGACGGGATGATGCTGACGGTGTCGCCGTCCTTGACGGGGGTCGCTTCCCGCTCGAGGAAACGGATGTCGTCGTCGTTCACGTAGATGGCGACGAAGCTGCGCAGCTTGCCGTCCTCGTTGTAGAGGTGCTTGCGCAGGCTGCCGTAGCGGGCGGTCATGTTCGCCAGCAGCTCGCCGACGGTGGCTCCTTCGGCCTCGACGACTTCCTGCTGGTCCGCGTAACCGCGCAGCGGCGTGGGTATCAGAATCCTGGTGGGCATGGTGTCTCGCCTGTGCGCTTCACTGCGCCGCCTTCCGCAGCGACGGTGACGGCCTCCTCGTCGAACGCCGACCGGTCCTCCCGCAGCCGCCAGGAGGTCAGCGCAGCGGGCTCGCCCCGGTCGACCGCGACGATCACGTACGCGAATCCCGGCCAGGCGTGCTCCAGGTCGTAGCGCGACGGCCGCGCCGGGTGGTCCGGATGCGAGTGGTAGAACCCGAGCAGCCCGGCTCCGAGCTCGCTCGCCCGGCGCTCGGCGGCCAGGTAGTCGGTCGGCCGCACGCGGAAGCGCCGCCGCGCCTCCTTCTCGGCCGCGTTCGGCAGCGCGAGCGCCTCCACCACCCGTTCGCCGCTGCCGATGAGCGCACCGCAGCACTCGTAGGGGTAGGTCTCGCGGCCGTGCCGGCGAATGCCGCGATCCGCGCCTGCGGTGAGCGTCAGCATCGGTCTTCGTTCCTGCGCCCGCGCCGTCCGGTCAGGGCGTTCCCTCCGACTCGGTGGCGAAGCCCTTCTCGCGCCACGCGAGCGTGCCGCCGGTGATGCTCCGCACGTTGCGGTAGCCCAGCGACTTCAGGAAGAGGAGTCCCGAGAGCGAGGCGTTGCCCCGCTGGCAGACGCTGAGGATCGGCGCGTTGCGGTCCTCCGGCAGCACGGACCGGTCGGCATCGCCGCTGCCGAGCTCCGCGAGCGGCAGGTTGACCGCGCCCGGAACGTGCGCTTCCCGGAACTGCTCGCGCGGTCGGACGTCGAGCACGAACGGCCGCCCGTTCTGGAGCTCGGCGTGCGCCTTCTCGACGTCGACGGTCAGGTCGGCGTTGCCGCGGACGTTCTCCACCATCGTGTCGAGCAGCGGGCTGCGCGGCGCCGCCGTCTTCGCCTGCTGCGCTTCCTGCGCCACGAGCCCCGGCAGGTGCTTCACGACGGACGACGCGTACTTGAACGCGCTGTCGCAGAAGATCACCACCGCGACGTTCCCCGGCTCGTCGGGCACGAGTCGGAACGCCCCGGCGAGGGCCATCGCCGAACTGGGCCCGGCCGTGATGCTCTCCTCGCGGTTCAGCCGGAGGCAGAGGTCGAACGCCTCGCCATTGTCCACCTCGACCAGCCCGTCGTACTCGTCCGGGAAGAAGAGCTTCGTCTGCTGGAGCTGACGGAGGCTGCGGACGCCGGGGATGTCGTGGCCCTCGCTCGGGTGGACGCCGAGCACCTGGACGCCGGCCCGCTGCTCCTTGAGATAGCGCCCGGTGCCGGTGATCGTGCCGCAGGTGCCGAGCCCCGAGACGAAGTGCGTTACCCGCCCCTCGGTCTGGCGCCAGATCTCGGGCCCCGTGGTCTTGTAGTGAGCCTCGGGGTTGGCCTCGTTGGCGTACTGGTTCAGCATGTGGAAGTCGGGCCGCTCGGCAATCTCCATCGCCTTCGCAATGGCGCCCTCGGGCGCTCCGGGCGCCGGGCACAGCGTGTCGTCGAGCTCCATCACGTCCGCCCCGAAGAAGCGCAGCATGGTGCGCTTCTCGAGCGGGATCTCGCTCGAGAGCGGCGTCGTCAGCGAGTAGCCCCGGGCGTTGGCAATCATGGCCAGCGCCATGCCGGTGTTCCCCGACGTGGGCTCCACCAGCTTCTGGTCCGCCTGCACCGTCCGCCGCGCCTCGCCGTCGGCAACGAGGTTGGCAGCCACGCGATCCTTGACCGCTCCGAACGGGTTGTACCACTCCAGCTTGCCGTAGACGCGGGTATGCTCGAACGGCGTCACGCGGTTCAGGCGGACCAGCGGCGTGGGGTTGTCGGGGCCGGACAGGAGACCGAGAATCGAGTCGTAGACGCGGCGCCCGTGATCTTCCATAGCCCTACGATCCTACCTCACTCGGCTAAGATCGAACGCTGTGACCATCGAGCCGTTCGCCCTCGAGCGACTGCAGTCTCTCTACGAGCATGAGGTCGAAATCAACCTCTCGGAGAGCGGCGTAGAGCCCCTCCGTCTCGGGGAGCTGCTGCCGGCGGACGAGGTCGGTCGCCTGCTCCGCGAGCCGCTCGGCTACCCGCAGACGAACGGCACCGTCGCGCTGCGGGAGCTCGTCGCGGCCGGCTACGCGCGGGCGTCGGTCGCCAACGTGCTGATCACGAACGGCAGCGCGGAGGCGAACTTCGTCGCCTGCTGGCGCTTCGTGGACCCCGGCGACGAAGTCATCGTGCAGCATCCGAACTACCTGCAGACGCACCTCCTGGCCGCTGCCCGCGGCGCGCGCGTCCGCCCCTGGCCCCTGCGCCTCGCGAGCGACGGCGACGGAACGCGCTGGGCACCCGATCTCGACGAGCTCGGCTCCCTGGTCACGGAGCGGACCCGGCTCGTGGTCCTGTGCAACCCGAACAACCCGACCGGCGCGCGCCTGACCGCGGACGAGGTCGACGCAGTGTGCGCCGTCGCGTCGCGGCACGGCGCGTGGGTGCTCTCGGACGAGGTCTACCGAGGGGCCGAGCGCGACGGCCGGCTGACCGCGTCGGCCTGGGGCCGCTACGAGCGGGTGGTCGTCACCGGCGGGCTCTCGAAGGCCTACGGGCTGGCCGGCCTGCGCATCGGCTGGGCGCTGGCCCCGGCCGCCCTGAGCGAGGAGCTGTGGGGCCGGCGCGACTTCACCACGATAGCCCCGGCCGCCTTGAGCGACCGCCTGGCCCGTCTGGCCCTGGCCCCCGACCGGCGGGTGCGGCTGCTCGCTCGCGCCCAGCGCCGCATCGCCGACCACTACGCGATCGTCCGCGACTGGATCGCCGCGGCCGCGGCGGGGCTGGCCCACGTCCCGCCGGAGGCCGGCGCGATCGTCTTCGTGGGCTATCCGCAGGCGGTCGCCTCGGAGGAGCTGGTGACCCGCCTGCGGGAGACGGCCAGCGTGCTCGTCGCGCCCGGCGCGCACTTCGGGCTCGACGGCTACCTCCGGATCGGGTTCGGGGGGGAAGCGCCGGCCCTCCGGACGGGACTGGAACGGCTGGGCCGCCTGTTCGCCCGCCT
>JAPOYG010000547.1:0-2387 GCA_026706755.1 Acidobacteriota bacterium | reverse complement strand
GCGGACGTCGTCACCGCGAACAAGGGTCCGGCGGCGTTCGCCTGGCCGGAGCTTCGCGACCGGGCCGCCGCGGCGGGCGCGCGCTTCCGTTTCGAGGGCGCCGTGCTCGACGGGCTGCCGGTCTTCAGCCTCGTCCGCGACACGCTGCCGGGGGTGGCCATCCGGGCGTTCCGCGGCATCGTCAACACCACGACCAACCACGTCCTGTCGGCGATCGACAGTGGCCGGACCCTGGACGAGGCGGTGGCCGAGATGCAGGCGGCCGGCATCGCCGAGGCCGACGCGTCGCACGACGTCGACGGCTGGGACGCGGCGGCGAAGACCGCCATCCTGGCCAACGTGCTGCTCGACGCCGACATGACGCCGCACGACGTGGCGCGCACGGGCCTGCGGGCCGTCGACCCGGCGGCGGCGCGCGAGGCACGCGCCGCAGGTCGCGCGGTGAAGCTCGTGGCCTCCGCCGAGCGGCGGAACGGCCGCGTCGCGGCCGCCGTGCGCCCGGTCGAGCTGCCCGCGGACGATCCGCTCGCACGCCTCGACGACACCGCCAAGGGGCTCTCGCTCGACACCGACCTCCTGGGCACCATCCAGATCACCAAGTCCGCCTCGGGTCCGGCCCATACGGCCTACGCACTCCTGGCAGATCTCGTCTCGCTTCACCGACCATGACCGAAACCGCAGCGACGACCGACCGTTCCGCCACCGCCGCCGGGCCCCTCGACGGGGTGACGGTTCTCGACCTGACCCGCGTCCTGTCCGGTCCCTACTGCACGATGATGCTGGCCGACATGGGCGCCCGCGTCCTCAAGGTCGAGCAGCCCGGCAGGGGGGACGACACCCGTGCCTGGGGGCCGCCGTTCCAGGAGGGGGAGAGCGCCTACTTCCTCAGCATCAACCGGAACAAGGAGAGCGTGACCCTCAACCTCAAGCACCCGGACGGCCGCCGCGTGCTCGACGCGCTGATCGCCCGCGCCGACGTGCTCGTCGAGAACTTCCGGCCCGGCACCCTAGACCGCATGGGGCTCGGCTACCGGGAGGTGTCGGCGCGGCGTCCGGATCTCGTCTACTGCTCGATCTCGGGGTTCGGCCAGACCGGCCCCCGGCGGAGCGAGCCGGGGTACGACGCGGTCCTGCAGGGCGAGGGGGGCCTGATGAGCATCACGGGTTCCGACGACGGGCCGGGGTACCGGCTCGGCGTCGCCATCGCGGACATCGCGTCCGGCATGTTCGCCGCCTACGGCGTCGCGGTGGCGCTCCTCGCCCGCCACCGCACCGGGCGCGGGCAGCTCGTCGACGTCGCAATGCTCGATGCCGTCGCCGCGCTGCTCACCTACCAGGCCGGCATCTACTTCGCCACCGGGACGGCCCCGCCGCGCCTCGGCAACCGGCACCCGACGATCACGCCGTACGAGACGCTGGAGGCGGCCGACGGCGACCTGGTCGTCGCGGCCGGGAACGACCAGCTCTGGCGCACCTTCTGCGGCGTCATCGGGCTCGACGCCCTCGCCGACGACCCGCGCTTCCGGACGAACCGGGACCGCGTGGCGGCGCGCGCCGAGCTGCACGCGCTGCTCGTCGAGCGGCTGCGCACGCGGCCGGCCGCGGAGTGGCTGGCCGAGCTCAAGGCGGCGGGCGTGCCGTGCGGCGCCGTCCGCGATCTGGCCGAGGTGTACTCCGACCCGCAGATCATCGAGCGGGCGATGGTCGTCGCCAGCCAGCACCCGGTGGCCGGCGCCATCCGGCAGCTCGGCGTGCCCGTCAAGCTCGGCGAGACTCCCGGCGCCGTCCGCACCCCGCCCCCGGTGCTGGGCCAGCACACACGCGACGTCCTCTCGGAGCTGGGGTTCGCGGACTCCGAGATCGGGCGCCTGCGGGAAGCCGGCGCCATCTGATCGGCGGGCCGCCGGCCGGAGCGACGCGACAGCTTCCTCCGGGCGCCGGCTTCGGCCGCGAAGCTGTAGCGACGGGCCCGGTCGCCGAGGTGCCCGCCCGGCGCCGCGCCGCCTGCGGAGTACCGCCGGCTCCGTGCCGTATGCTCGCGGCATGGCCCGGATCGCGGTCGTCACATCCCACCCGCCCTTCGCCGAGGGCGGACACCTGGTCATCGCCCGCGCGCTCGTCGACGCGCTGGCCGCCCGCGGCCACGAGGCGACGGTGATGCTGACCCCGCAGAACCGCTTCGGCCGGCAGGGGGGGGCGTACCTGGCGACCTGGCTGACCGACGTGGGCCGGGCCCACGACGGCGGGCGGATCGACCAGGTCATCAGCCTGCGCTTCCCGAGCTACGCGGTGCGCCACGAGCGGCACGTCTGCTGGATCAATCACCGGATGCGCGAGTACTACGACCAGTGGCCGCGCTTCCGGAGCTCGCTCTCCCGGCGGGGGGC
>JAPOYG010000167.1 GCA_026706755.1 Acidobacteriota bacterium | reverse complement strand
GCGGACCGAAGCCGTTGGACAGGATGACGCCCTCCTGGTCGACGAGGACGTAGGTCGGGAAGCCGCGGACGGCGAGGCTGCGCTCGATGTCGCTGCCCATGCCCACGTGCCAGTTGTCCCAGGGCATCGGCTCCCGCTCCATCAGGTCGGTCACCACGGCGAGCTCTTCGTCGACGCTGACCGCCAGCAGCGCGAATCGATCCGCGGGGAGATCCGCGACCAGGGCGCGAAGCTCGGGCAGTGCATCGATGCAGGGCACGCACCAGGTGGCCCAGAAGTCGATCAGGAGGACCCGGCCGCGGTATGCCGACAGCGGCTCCTCCCGCCCGTCGAGCCGGCGGCCGGTCAGCGCCGGCAGCGTGCCTCCCACCGACCCGTGCCGGATGCTGGCGACAAGGTCCGCCTCGGCCTCCGCGAACGTGCGGGCGGCCTGCGGAGTGCCTCCATTCGCGGCGAACGGCTCGTCCTCCACTCCCTCGCTCAGGCCCGTCGCCGCCGCCAGGGCGCGCGCCCGAAGCGCCGCCCAGTCCTCCGGCAACGCCTGGAACGGATCGTTGATCCGACGCATCAGCCCGGCCGCGAGGTAGTACCGCGCCCCGGCCCGGAGCTCCGGATCCTGCGCACTCGCAGCCACCTCCTCGAAGAACGCCCCGATCGGCTCGCTGTCGCCCCCGTAGCGCCCGCGGTCCAGCGCGCGCAGGACGTCCGGCCACCCGTCGAAGTCGGGCGCATGCTCCAGAAGAGCCCGGGCCCCGGCCACGAGGTGCCGGTCGTCACCCGGCCCCGTCGACCAGTCCTCGGTGCTCAGGAACTCCGCCGCCTCCACCGTCCGCGCGTGCTCGCCCGCGGCCGCGAGAATGGCCCGGGCGGCGGCGACGGCCCGGATGGCGCTCGGCCGGGCCGCGCCGGACTCGCGCGGGGCGCGGTCCTGGGCGCCGTCCCCCACGCCCTCGCTGACCCGGCGCCACCACTCGCTCCGGTCGTCCACGTACGCCTGCACCACCGACCAGTCGGGTCCGACGTGCGCGATGAGCGCGGCCCAGGTCTGATCTTCCGACGAGCGGAGCATCGCTCCTGCGGCAGCGGCATCGGGACCGGCTTCGGCCGTCGCGTTCTCCATCGCGGTCCTGACCACGCCGGGATTGCGCCTCCGCTCGATGAGGAACTCGGCCGCCTCGACGGTCCGCGGTCCGCCCGCGGCGACGATCGCCCGGGCCGCCTCGACGGCCGCGGTCGCGTCCGGCATCGCCCCGTGCGCTTCCTCGGCCCCGCGCATCCGTTCTTCGAGCGAGCCCGTGCCCGTCATCAGGATGCTCCGGATGCCGCCGGCCCGCTCCTCCCACGCGGCCTGCTCGTCCAGGTAGGACTGGACGACTGCCCAGCGCTCCTCGTCGGGGCCGCCGAAGGACCCGCACGCGGCAGCAGACACCGAACCGACGATCACCACGACGCCAAGCAGCGACGGCCGGTGCGCCGGATGCCTCGTTCTCACGCTGCCCTCCCAGTTCGGATCGGGTCCCCGTTGCGGCCGTCGCGGTGCCGCACACCGGCACCGGCCGGTGTCAGCCACGCTCTTGGATGGCGGTGGCTACCCCGCCGTGTCCGGCATCCAGTCGGCCGGCGTGCAGGCGTAGGGGTCCTCGCCCGCCACGGCGCGTTCCGCCATGCAGCGCAGCCGGGGCAGCGGCCCGAAGCCGTTGGCCAGGATGACGCCTTCCTCGTCCGCGAGCAGATAGGTGGGGAAGGCGCGGACGGCGAGCTGCCGTTCGATGTCGCTCCGCAGACCGGCGTGCCAGTTGGGCCACGGCATCGGCTCGCTCGCCATGAAGTCGGTGACGGTGGCCAGCTCCTGGTCGACGCTGACCGCCAGCAGAGCAAACCGATCGTCGGGCAGCTCGGCAACCAGGTCGCGCAGCTCCGGCAGGGCGGCGATGCACGGAACGCACCATGTGGCCCAGAAGTCGATCAGCACTACGCGGCCACGGTAGGCGGACAGCGGCTCCTCGGTACCGTCGAGCTGGCGTCCAACCAGCTCTGGAAGCGTGCCCCCGACGGTCGCGTGGCGGATGATGTCGAGGAGGTCGGCTTCTGCCTGGGCGAAGGTGCGGGACGCCGGTGCGACGCCCTCGGTGAAGCTCGGCTCCCGGTCGAACGTCTCCTCCTCCACCCCGACGCTGAGCCCGGTGGCCGCCGCCAATGCGCGCTCGCGGCGCCCGGCGCGGTCCTCCGCAGACGACTCCAGATCGTTGGCCCCACGCGCCAGGCCGGCCGCGACGTAGTACCGCGCGGAGGCCCGGAGCACGGGATCCTCCGCATCGGACGCCATCTCCTCGAGCAGCTCCCCGATCGACTCCCCGCCGTCGCGGAAGAAGCTGCGCGTGCCGTCCAGCGACCGCAGGAGAGACGGCCATTCCTCGTGATCGGGAGCGTGAACGAGCAGGGCCCGGGCCCCCGCCACGACGTGCCGGTCGGCGCCGGGCGTCCGGGCCCCCTGCTCGATCAGGAACTCGGCCGCCTCGACGGTCCTCGCGTGCTCGCCCGCGTCGAGGATCGCCCGGGCGGCGGCGACGGCGGGGATGAGACTCGGGGCGTCATCGGCCGGGCGGACGCCGCCGCCGTCCTGCGACTCCTCCCGAAGGCGCGCGAACCAGGCGGATTGCTCGTCCTCGTAGGCCTGGACGATCTCCCAATCGGCGTCCATGTGGTCGATCAGCGACGTCCAGACGGCGTCGTTGGCCGCACGGCGTCGCTCCGCCCTCTCTGCGGGAGACTCGACCGCCGCCCCCTCCGGCTCGGACTCCAGCGCGAGGGGGCTCCGGGATCGCTCGAGGAGGAACTCGGCCGCCTCGATCGTCCGGCGCCCGCCCGCGGCGAGGATCTCCTGCGCCGCGTCGACGGCCGCGGTCGCGTCCGGCAGCGCCCCATGCTGCTCTTCGGCCCTGCGCAGAGCTTCCTCCAGCGAGATGCTGGCCATCAGGACGCTCTGGAGGTCGCCGGCCCGTTCCTCCCAGGCGGCTTGCCGGTCGAGGTAGTCCTGCACGACCGCCCAGCGCTCCTCGTTGGGGCCGCCACCGGACCCGCAGGCGGCGGCGAACACGAGCCCAACGATCGCCGCGACCCCGTGGATACCACGCCGATGAAGCGGCACCGTCGTTCTCACAACGCCCTCCTCGCTCGATGGGGACAAACGTCGCGCCCGTCTCCTGAACCTACCGCGACTCGGCGCGGAAGACCAGTCGAGACCTACCCGGGGGTGCGCGGCCCTCAAGACATGCACGGGCAACCGTCGCACGGTGCGCGGCCCTGGTGGGGCAATCGCGGCCGGCCGACTGCCGACGGCGTCCACGAGAGCGCCTGCTACGAGCCTTCCGGGAGCGTCTCGGCAGGATGGGGAACCGTTTCCCAACTCTCTCAGGGTGAACGCAGCGTGAAGTTGACGGTCACCGTCATCAGGATGGAGACGGGCTCGCCGTCAACCAGCGTGGGCTCCCACCGCCATTGCTCGACCGCGTCGATCGCCGCCTGGTCGAGCTCCGGCACGGAACGCAGAACTTCGATGTCGTCAACCGCACCCGTGGAGTCGATGGTTGCGTCCAGTATGACGACGCCTTCGATGCCTGCCGCCTTCGCGGCGGGGGGATAGGTCGGCGGGACGTCGTGGATCTTCCGGGGCGGCACGACTCCGTTGCCGATGCGGACAGGCTCGTTCGAGTCGTCGGTGAGCCGGTCGGGATCATCGGGCAAGGTCCGCACCTCTTCGAGTGCCGTCTGCGTCTGTTCCCACTGCTCCAGCATGGTCTTGAGGACGGCGACGATTTCCTCGAGGCTCTCACCGCGAATGGTCACCGTCACGCCCGTCGGGCCTGAGCTCAAGTTGGCGGTAGTCCGGGGTGAGGATGGCTCCGTCTGCGGCTCCTGCCCGACCGCATCGGCAACCTGCAGGCCGGCAACGAAGATCGCGGCCGCCACGAGCGCGCCCAGGCTCCCGAGTCGGGCAAGGCGCGTCATCGGGCGTCGATTCCGGTGGGGATTCAACATGGCGGACAGCCTCCGTTCCAGGTGTGACGGACGCGCCATGGCCGGTGCCGGCAACCACGTCCGCCGGTGTTTCCGAAGTTCTCTCGCAAGCTCGACGAGATGCGTGGCGCAGGCGGCGGCCGGAACCCCCTGCGCCAGAACGAGGTCGTCCGCCGCGTGCTCGCTCTCGCGGCGGAGCTGTGCCCGGACCGCCCACGCCAGCGGGTTGAACCACCACGCGCAGCGCAGCGCTTCGGCCACCATCTGCAGCACCCAGTCGCCGCGGCGCGCGTGCGCCAGTTCGTGCAGGAGCACGACGCGCATCCGCTCCGCCGACCACCCGGACGCCGACTCGGGCAGCATGACCGCCGGCCGCCGCCAACCCCATATAGCGACCAGTCCCGGACGCGGTCCGAGCAGCACGTCGACGCCGCGCTTCAGGCCGCAAGCCTGCGCGAGGTCGGAGCACAGCCGATGCCACGGTCCATCCGTGATGCGTGTCGACGACGCGCGAAGCCATCGGAGTCTCGCCATCCCGACCAGGAGCACCAGAGCGCTGACGACCACGCCGGCGAGCCAGATCGTCACGGCCAACCGGCCGACGTCGTCATGGTTCGCGACCGCCGTCACCGCCACCGATGCGACGACGGGTCCGAGCGCGCCGGCATCCGCCGGCGCCACCTCCACGAGCGGCAGCACCGGCAGGAAGTGAAGCGCCGGCGCCGCGCCTGCCGACACGACGCCAACCGCCAGCACCCAGTGCCTCGCGGACGCCGACCTGGTGCGCAGGGAGGCGGCGGCGACGAGCGCCAGCAGCAGGATGGCCGACACCTTGATGGTCAACGCGGCCAGCAGGGTCATCACATTTCCTCCCGCTCGCGGGCGTCGGGGGCGCCTGCGATACCGACCTTCCGGCTCCCGTCCGTCGCGTCCGGACCGTCGGCGCCGGAGCGGCTTGCAGATTGACCCGGACTCCGCTGCGCCGACCTTGCCTCCGACACGATGCGTGCGATCCGTTCGAGCTCCGGCTCGGTCAGGTGCCTCGCCTCCCCGCCGAGCAACGCCGTCACCGCCTGCTCGGCGGACCCGTCGAAGAACGTCTCGACGAGATGCCGCAGCGCGGAGCGGCGCGCGGCCCGACGCGGCGTCACCGGGCGATACACGTACCGCAAGCCTTCCTCCTCGTGGCGCACGTGACCCTTCTGCTCGAGGATGCGGAGTTGCGTGCGGACCGTCGACGAGCTGGGGTCACCCGCGAGCTCCGCCCGCACGACGCTGGCGGTGGCCCGGCCGAGCCGGAAGAGGATGTCCATGATCTGCCGCTCGCGACGCGACAGCCCGCTGTGCCACGGTGTCTGCATGCCCATGAGATTCCAACCCGGTCTGCACCCGTCCGCCGGTCCCGAACGCTATCTTTATAGCATATCGGTTACTAAATTAACACCAAGTGGCCTCCTGCACTCGCAACTTGACCCTGACGCAGCGTCAGGGTCTATCCTGCCGGCATGAGCATCGCGCCCGTTGCCGGGGAGCGGTTGCACACGGTCGGCGAGGTCGCCGCGCTGGCCCGCGTCACTGTGCGCACGCTGCACCACTACGACCGGATCGGCCTGCTGTCGCCGTCGTCGACCGTGCCCTGACGGCGATGGACGAGGAGACGCAGATGGACAGGACGGACATGTTCGACGGATTGGAGGAGATCGACCACGAGCAGTTCGAGGGCGAAGTCGAGCGGCGATGGGGCGATGGCGACGCTTACAAGGCGTCGATGCGGCGCACCCGCCGCTACGGGAAGGGCGATTGGGCTCGCATCAAGGAAGAAGGGGCAAGCGTGCTGGCCCGGATGGCCGAGCTGATGGCCGAGGACGCCCGCGCCGCCGGCCACGCCGCGATGGATCTGGCCGAGGAGCACCGCCGACACATCGACCGCTGGTTCTATCCGTGCAGCCATGAAATGCACCGCAACCTCGCCGCGATGTACACGACCGATCCGCGCTTCGAGGAGTACTTCGAGAAACGCGCGAAGGGGCTGGCGGCGTTCGTTCGAGACGCGATCCAGGCGAATGAGGCCCGCCGGAGGAATCGACAGTGACGCGCGCCGCGCGCCGCGCCCTCGGCGTGTCCACCTCCATCAAGGAAGCGCGGCGCCAGGGCCGACAGCCTGTACTGGCTCGACACGCTGCTTCAGGACCTGCGCTACGGTGTGCGCGTGCTGCGCCGGTCGCCGCGGTTCGCCGTCGCGGTGGTCCTCATCCTGGGACTCGGAGTCGGCATGACCACGGCGGTGTTCGCCATCGTCGACAGCGTGCTGCTGAATGCGGTGCCGTTCGCCGAGGCGCATCGGCTGGTGGAGCTGAACCGGTTCGGACCCACCGGCGGCGGCCCGAGTCAGCCGGCCGCGATGGTGGAGAGCTGGCGCAACGAGGCGGCTCTGTTCGACGGCGTAGAGGCGTACGACCGAGTGGAGCGCGTCTTCACCGGCGGCAACGAGCCGGAGACGATGCGGGGGGCGCGGGTGGCGCCGGGCCTTTTCCCACTCCTCGGCGTCGCGCCGGAGCGCGGGCGGGCTTTCGCGCCGGACGAGGCGGCGGGCCCGGTCGCCATCATCAGCCACACGACCTGGCGGACCCGGTTCGCCGGGGACGCGGACGTCGTCGGCCGGCCTCTGCGGTTCAGCGACGGCGAGCTCACGATAGTGGGGGTGATGCCGGCCGCGTTCCGGTTCCCCGACGCGGCCGCCGTCTTCTGGGAGCCGTTGGACGTGGGCCGCCGGGCCGCGTCCGGCGATCCAAGCGAGCGACGGGTCTCGGTCGTCGCGCGGCTGGCGCCCGAACGGACGTTCGAACAGGCCGACGCGCGCGCGGCCGCGTGGGCTCCCCAGTGGGACCCCGAGTGGTTCCCGACCGGGTACACCACCCGGCTCAGGTCGCTGAACGGGCTCGCGGGGCTCGGCGTCGATGGCCAGTTCTCGGCCGTGCAGCAGGGACGGGGCGCGCTGTTCCTGCTCTTCGGCCTGGGCGCCTGCATGCTGCTCATCGCCTGCGCCAACTCGGCGAACCTGTTCCTGTCGCAAGCGCTGTCCCGCACCAGCGAGTTCGCGATCCGCGCCGCTGCGGGCGCGAGCCGGCTGCGGCTCTGCCGCCAGCTCCTGACCGAGTCGGTGCTCCTCTCTGCCCTGGCGGGGCTGCTGGGGCTCGCGTTCGGGGGATGGCTGGCCGGGGTCGCAGGGACCGCCGGGCAGCCGGTGTTCGGCCCGGGGCTGCTGAACCCCATCGACCTGGACGGCCGGGCGGCGGCCTGGGCGGCGGTGGCGGCGCTGCTTGCCGGCGTCGCGGCGACCCTGCCGCCGGCGCTGCGCACGGTTGGCCGCGATCTCATGCGGCCGCTTCGCGGCCGCGAGTCGGACGCCGCCCGCGGTCACGGCCGCTTGCGGGGCGGGCTCGTCGCCGTGCAGAACGCTCTGGCCGTGGTGCTGCTGATCGGCGCGCTCCTGATGGGGCGCTCGCTCTGGACGGTGCTCGACGTCGACACCGGCTGGACGGCCGAGAACGCCGTGGTGCTGGAACCCCGACTGTCGGGCACCCGCTACGAAGGCGCAGAGTCGCGCTTCCGCTTCCTCACGCAACTCGCCGACCTGAGCGCGGCGACCCCGGGCGTCGAGCTTGCCGCGCCGGCCGAGCAGATTCCTTTCCTCACCAGCAGCTTCTCGTTCGGTAGGCTGGACACCGACGGCGCAGGCACCGCTCAGGCCGAGGTCACCATCAACCAGGTCGCGACCCGCTACTTCGCCGCCGCCGGGATCCCGATTCTCGAGGGACGCGGGTTCATCGAGGACGCCGCCGAGCAGGATACGGCCCTCATCAGCCGGGATCTCGCCGACCGGTTGTGGCAGCCCGGCGCTGCCGT
>JAPOYG010000104.1 GCA_026706755.1 Acidobacteriota bacterium | reverse complement strand
GGGACCGAGCGGGGCGCTACACGGAGGAGAGCCTGTGTCCCAGCTTCTCCTTCTTCGTGCGCAGGTAGGTCCTGGAGAACTCGGACGGGGGCACCTCGAGCGAGACGGACTCCTGGACGGCCAGGCCGTAGCCCTCGAGCCCGATGAACTTGCGCGGATTGTTGGTCAGCAGGCGCATCGTGCGAACGCCGAGGTCCCCCAGGATCTGGGCTCCGATGCCGTAGTCGCGCTGGTCGGCCTTGAAGCCGAGGTGCTCGTTGGCCTCCACCGTGTCGAGCCCCTGATCCTGGAGCTCGTAGGCGCGGATCTTGTTCCCGAGCCCGATTCCCCGCCCCTCCTGGTTCAGGTAGAGCAGTACCCCGCGCCCCTCCGCCGCAATCCGCTCCATCGCGAGCGAGAGCTGCCGCCCGCAGTCGCAGCGCGACGAGCTGAACACGTCACCGGTCAGGCACCGCGAGTGGACGCGCACCAGCACGCCCTGCCCGTCACCGACCTCGCCCCGGACCAGCGCGACGTGCGTCTGCCCGTCGATGAGGCTCTCGTACGCCACCACCTGGAACTCGCCGTGATCCGTCGGCAGGGCCGCCGCCGCCGTGCGCCGGACGAGGCGGTCGTGACGCATGCGGTAGCGGATGAGGTCGGCGACGGTGACCATCAGCAGGTCGTGTCGCCTCGCGAACCGCTGCAGCTCCGGCACCCGGGCCATCGTGCCGTCGTCGTTCATGATCTCGCAGATGACCCCGGCGGGGTACAGGCCGGCGAGCCGCGACAGATCGACCGCCGCCTCCGTCTGTCCGGCCCGCACGAGCACTCCGCCGTCGCGGGCCCGGAGCGGAAAGACGTGGCCCGGCCTCGAGAGATCGCCGGGCCGGGTCGCGGGATCGATCGCCGCGCGCACCGTCGCCGCCCGATCGGCGGCGGAGATGCCGGTCGTCGTGCCGTTCTTGACGTCGATGGGCACCGCGAACGCCGTCTCGAAGCGGGACGTGTTGTCGGCGACGGCCATCGGGATCTCCAGCTCGTCGAGCCGGCCCCCGGTCATGGAGAGGCAGATCAGCCCCCGCCCGTAGCGGGCCATGAAGTTGATGGCCTCCGGCGTCACCTTGTCCGCGGCGAGCGTCAGGTCACCCTCGTTCTCCCGATCCTCGTCGTCGACCACGATGATCATCCGCCCTGCGCGCAGGGCGGCGACGGCGTCGTCGATCGAAGCGAACGTGCTCCGCTGCTTCGGCCGCATCGCGCGCGGCCCGCCGTCCGCCGCCCGCGCGGACGTCCGCTTCCTCGTCCGGGAGCCGGTCGACTTCGCAGTCATTGGTCTCCGCGTCCCTCGCCGACGCCGCCGTGCCCCGCCTGCAGTGCGCGAACGACGTGCTTGCCGATGATATCGCACTCGATGTTGACGGGATCGCCGACCGAGACGGCGTGCAGGCGGGTTTCCGACCACGTGTAGGGCACGATCTGCACCTCGAGCCGCTCGTCGCCCAGGCTCGCGATCGTGAGGCTGATCCCATCGATGGCGACCGATCCCTTCGGCACCATCCACTGCGCCAGGGCCGCCGGATAGCGCACGCTCACCCGGCGGAAGTCGGCCTCGGAGCGAACCTCGTGGATGCGGCCGACACCGTCGACGTGGCCGAGCACGAAGTGGCCGCCCAAGCGGCTCGTGGGCGTCAACGGACGCTCCAGGTTCACGGCCGCGCCGGCGGACAGCGACCCGAGGGCCGTCACCCGCAGGGTCTGCGGCGACGCATCGGCCTCGAAGGCCGCGGCGTCGCAGAGGGCCGCCGTCAGGCAGACGCCGTTCACGGCCACGCTGTCGCCGATCCCGAGCTGCGGAGCCAGCCGGGTCGCGATGCGGAACCGGGTCCCTCCCGGGATCGGGCGCGCCGCCGCCACCTCGCCGACCGCCTCAACGATTCCCGTGAACATCTCCCACAATCTCCACATCCGGACCGATGGCGCGTACCTGCATCGCGGCCAGCCCGGCCAGCACGGGCGTTCGCCCCGCGAGCCACGCCACCCCCTCCGCCCCGAGCGTCACAGGTGCGATGAATATCCGCACGCGGTCGACCACGCCCGCCTCCCAGGCCGCCCGGTGCACCGTCGTGCCGCCCTCGAGCACCAGCGAAGCGATCCCGCGCCGGCCGAGGCAGCAGAGTGCCTCGCCGATTCCACCTCCATCCAGGGCCAGCACCTCCGCCCCGGCCTCCTCCAGCCGGCGGCGCCGTTCCGCGTGCCCGGGGCCGGCCGGCGCGGCCGCCAGGATCAGCACCGGCCCGTCTCTTGCCGTGCCGAGGAGCCGGGCGGTGGGCGGCGTCCGGAGCCGGCGGTCGAACACGACGCGGACCAGAGGCAGATGACGCTCCGGTCCCCGCGCCGTCAGCAGCGGATCGTCCACGAGGAGCGTCGTCGAGCCGACGCCTAGCGCGTCGACCACGGCGCGTTCCTCGTGGACGGCCCGCCGCACCCCGGAGGCGGTCAGCGCGGTCCGGGCCCCCCGCCGCGCCGCGATCCGGCCGTCGAGGCTGGCCGCGATCTTCAGCGTCACGAACGGCCGACCCCGCACGATTCGGGTGACGTAACCCTCGTTCAGGCGCTCCGCCTCGGCGCGCCGCATCCCGACGTCGACGGCGACGCCGTGCGACCGGAGGCAGGCCACTCCGCCGCCCCGGACGCGCGGGTCGGGGTCGACCATGGCGATCACCACGCGCGCGATGCCCGCCTCCGCGACCCGCGGAGCGCAGGGGCCGGTGCGGCCCTGGTGACAGCACGGCTCGAGCGTGCAGTACAGCGTTGCGCCGCGGGCGCCGTTCCCGGCCTCGGCCAGGGCCCGGATCTCCGCGTGGTCTCCTCCCGCCCGCTCGTGAAACCCCTCCCCGACCACGTCTCCGGCGGGCGTTACGATGACCGCGCCCACCATCGGATTCGGACTCGTGCGCCCACGGCCCCGGGCGGCCAGCCGGAGCGCGCGATCCATGAGCCCGACGTCAGGACCGTCGGTCACGGACGTCCGCCGGGGTGAAGAGAGCATCCACGTAGTCGGCCGCAGAGAACGGCAGAAGGTCGTCCACGCCCTCGCCGACGCCGACGTAGCGTATCGGCAGATCGAGCTCCGCGGCGACGGCGACCGCGACGCCGCCCTTGGCCGTGCCGTCGAGCTTGGTCAGCACGACGCCCGTGACCCCGGCCGCCTCCAGGAAGTGCCGGGCCTGGACCAGGCCGTTCCGCCCGACCGTGGCGTCGAGCACGAGCAGCACATCGTGGGGAGCTCCCGGCAACGCACGGCCGGCGACGCGCCGGATCTTGCCGAGCTCCGCCATCAGGTCGCCTCGCGTGTGCAGCCGTCCCGCGGTGTCGACGACCACCGGCGAGCATCCGCGGGCACGCCCCGCCTGCACGGCGTCGAACACCACCGCCGCCGGATCCGCCCGCGCCCCCCCCTTGACCACGTCGACCCCGGCGCGTACGGCCCACGCATCGAGCTGCGGCACGGCCGCGGCTCGGAACGTATCCGCCGCGCAGATGAGGGGCGTTTCTCCTGCCAGGCGCCACCGGCGCGCGAGCTTGCCGACGGTGGTCGTCTTGCCTGTCCCGTTCACCCCCACGACGAGGACGACCCTGGGAGGCGCGGCGGGGGCCGCGGAAACCGGCGGCCGGTCGAGAACGCCCAGCATCTCGCGCTTGACGACCTCCATGAGGTCGGTCGCGGGCTCGCGCACGTCGCGCACCCGCGCGACGATGCGCTCCGCCTCCGTGACGCCGACGTCCGCCTCGATCAGGACCTCCGCGAGCGTCGCGAGGGTCGCGCGAGCGTCTCCGCCGGCCCCGCCCACCTCGCGTCCGCCCCCCGTGACGGCCGCCAGCCCCGCCGCGAGCCGCTCGGCGGTCTTCCGCAATCCCGCCCGCAGCCGGCCGGCGAGGCTCACGGCTCCGCCTCGGATCGCTGCCGGCGCAGCATGAGCTCGTCGAGCGCCGCCCGCGGCGTCCGCCGACCCGTGAGCACCTCCGCCATCTGGGCGGCAATCGGGAGCTCCACCTCGTGGCGGGCGCCGAGCGCCAAGGCGGCCCCGGTCGTTCGGACCCCCTCCGCGACGGCGCTCATTCCCGCCAGCACGTCGTCGAGCGGACGCCCGGACCCCAGCCCCAGACCGACCTGGCGATTGCGGCTCAAGGCGCCCGTACAGGTCAGGACGAGGTCCCCGAGCCCGCTGAGCCCCGCCAGCGTGTCGCGGCGGCCGCCGAGGGCGTACGCCAGTCTCGATATTTCGGCCAGGCCGCGCGTGATCAGGGCGGCCGTGGCGTTGTGCCCGAGGCCCAGGCCGTCGACCACTCCGGCGGCGATGGCGATCACGTTCTTCAGGGCCGCACCCACCTCGACGCCGATGACGTCGTCGCTGGCGTAGAGACGGAAGTAGCCGGAGCGGAACTCGTGCTGCACGGCGCCGACCGCGTCGGACGAGCGGCCTGCCACGAGCACGGCCGTCGGAGCCCCACGGGCGACCTCGGCCGCGAAGCTGGGACCCGAGAGCACGGTCACGGGACGCGCGGTTCCGAGCTCCTGCTCGACCACCTGCGACATCCGCAACAGCGTGGCCTCCTCGATGCCCTTCGCGGCGCTGACGACGATCGCCCCCGGCGGCACCGCGGGAGCCGCCCTGCGGAGCACCTCGCGCACGCCGTGGGACGGCACGGCCGCGACCACGTAGCGGGCGCCGCGCAGGGCGCGCTCCAGCGACGTGGTGGGCTCGACGCGCGGCGGGAGCGCCACCCCAGCCAGATGGCGCCGGTTCTCCCGGCGCTCCGACATCTCGCCGACCAGCGACGCGTCCCGCCCCCAGAGCCCCACGGGCTTCCCCAGCCGCCCCAGATGGACGGCCAGGGCGGTCCCCCATCCGCCGCTGCCGAGCACCGCCACCCGCTCCGCCGGTCCGTTTCCGCTACTCATTCGACCAGGCGCCGACGCCGGACCCTCCATCCCGCCGGCGCCGGACCAAGCGCCATTCCGTGCCGGAACGCAGCCGGCCGAGGTTCGCCCGATGACGGGCGGCGATCAGCACTGCGACCGCGGCCGCGGTAGCCGCCGTGGCGGCCGATCCCCCGGCCACGAGCACCAGCAGCGGCTGCGCTGCGGCCGCCGCCAGCGAGCCGAGCGAGACGTAGCGGCTGATCGCGACGACGACCGTGAAGAGGGCGGCGGCCATCGCCGTGGCGGCGGGCGCAAGCACGGCGAACGCCCCCCCCGCGACGGCCACCCCCTTGCCCCCGCAGAACCCCAGCCAGACCGGCCAGACATGGCCCACGACCGCCGCCGCACCAGCCGCCGCCTGCCCCCCCTCGTCCGCCCCGAGGGCGCGCGCCGCCAGCACGGCGGCCGCCCCCTTCCCGGCATCGAGCAGCAGCACGAGGCCGGCGAGCGGCGCGCCCGCCAGGCGCAGCACGTTGGTCGCTCCGACGTTGCCGCTCCCGGCACGTCGCACGTCGACGCCCGCGAGCCGACGGGCCGCCAAGTGCGCGAACGGCACCGCGCCGGCGAGGTACGAGGCGACCACGACCAGCCAGATCATGGAACGGCATCCAGTATGACGCAGCCCAGGGGAGCTCGCGCGAGCGGCCTGTACGACGCTCCGCCGGGCGCCAGCCGACTCTCGTACAGCGCGACCGAGTCGACTCGCCAGCCGAAGGCAGGTACCGCCAGTCCGGCCACCGCTTCCCGAACGCGCCCGCCGCTCGAACGCGGCGCCCGCCGCAGCCGGCCGAGCGTCACGTGACCCGGCGGCCGAGGGTCCACCGGGGCGCTCAGGAGCGGCCCCATCCGGGCGCGGGCCTCGGCGTGCAGTCGCGCGAGCTGCGCGCGCCCGGCCGAGACGGAGAGCCACAGCGTGCGGGGCGCGCCGCTCGGCGGCGCTACGTCGGCGGTCGCGAGCTCGACGCGGAACGGCGCGTGACGCCAGGGCTCGGCTGCGGCCCGCGCCATCGGCGCCGCCCGGCCGGCATCCACCTCGCCGAGAAACGCGAGCGTCAGGTGCAGGTTCTCGGGGCGCACCCATCGGACGGCGACGTCGCGGAGCGCCGGCGCGCGGCGCGCGCGGCGCTGGACCTCGACCGTGCGGGCACGCGCCGCCGCGTCGAGGTCCAGGGCCAGAAACAGTCGCACCGTCTCAGCCCGGATCCGCCTGGAGTCGAAGCAGTGTTCTCCGCAACATGTCCAGGGCCGCCTGCGAGGCCTGGAACTTCACCCGCTCCCGCTCCCCCGGAAGCTGCAGCCGCCGCGCCCGCCGCGCGCTCCCCGGTCCCTCCAGCGCGACCCAGACGGTGCCCACCGGCTTGTCCACGGTCCCACCGCCGGGTCCCGCGATGCCGGTCACGCCGAGGCCCACGTCCGCGCCGGCCCGGCTCCGCGCGCCCTGAGCCATCGCCGCGGCCACCTCCTCGCTCACCGCTCCATGCGCCTCCAGCAACCCGGCATCGACGGCCAGCGCGGCGATCTTCGCCTCGTTGCTGTAGGCAACCCAGCCGGCGCGCACGTAGGCCGAGCTGCCGGGTACGTCGGTCAGGCGCGAGGTCACGAGCCCGCCGGTGCACGACTCGGCTACCGCGACCTGCAGGCCGTGCCGGCGCAGCAGGTCTCCGACCACCACCTCCAGCGCGCTTCCGTTGCTGCTGAAGAGGTCACGGCCCAGCACCGCGGCCAGCTCGGAGGTCGCCGCGTCCAGGCGTCGTTCGGCGTCTTCGGGCCGGGGGGCGCGGGTCGACAAGTGCAGCTCGATCTGCCCGAGCGAGGACAGGACCGTCGTTGCGATCGGCGGATCCGCTGTCTGCCACGCCGAGTAGACCGGGTAGGCCACGGATTCGACCGCGGACTCCGCCCGGCCCGCGATGCGCAGGACCCGGCGGTAGATGCCGGAGACGCCGGTGCGCTCCGCGAGCCGCGCGAAGACGTGCCGCTCGAACATCGGCCGCAGCTCGCGCGGCGGACCCGGCAGCAACACCACGATCGCCCCACCGTGGTCCATCCACAGGCCGGGCGCGGTGCCCCGCCGGTTCCCGAGGACGCCGGCCCCCGCCGGCACCAGCGCCTGACGCCGGTTCAGATCGGGCATCTCGAGGCCGCGGGCCGCGAAGCGGGCCCGAATGTCGGCGACGATGGCCGTGTCCTCCGCCAGCGGGAGGCCGAGCACCTCGGCCACCGTCTCCCGCGTCCGATCGTCGTCCGTCGGGCCGAGACCGCCGGTCAGGATGATGAGCTCGCCCGGCCGCAGCGCCTGCCGCAACGCGTCGCCGATCTCGGCGGCGTCGTCGCCGGTGACCAGCTTCCGCCGCACCGCCAGGCCCACCCGCTCCAGTTGTTCCGTGAGGTAGAGGGAGTTCGTGTCGACCTTGTGGGGCGTGAGCAGCTCCGACCCCACGGCGATGATGACCGCGCTCACAGGCGCCGGGGCCGCGTCCGGCGTCATGACAGCATCGCCGCCGGGGCCATCCACGCGGCGGCACGGACCACCAGCGCGGCATAGGCGCCGGCCACGAGGTCGTCGGCCATCACCCCCCAGCCGCCCGGCAGCCGCTCGGCGGCCCGCGCCGGCCAGGGCTTCACGATGTCGAAGAGTCGAAAGACGAGGAAGCCGGCAACCACGCCGAACCAGCCCACGGGAAGCCACAGGAGGGTGACCCACACGCCCGCCACCTCGTCCATCACCACGGAGGGCGGATCCGTCTGTCCGGTCTCGCGCTCCATCGCCGTGGCCGCCCAGATGCCCCCCGCCACCAGGGCGCCAAGCACGAGCGCCTCGAGGCCGGGCGAGCCGCTCGACCGCACCAGCAGTAGCAGTCCCACGCCGGCCGCCGAACCGACGGTGCCCGGAGCTAAAGGCACACGGCCGCAGTAGCCGGCCGTGGCGATCAGTCGCGCGAGCGTCGGCATGCAGGCTAC
>JAPOYG010000399.1 GCA_026706755.1 Acidobacteriota bacterium | reverse complement strand
GGCGCTCGAGGTCCGGCCGTCGCTGCCGGGCCGGCCCATCGTCCACCACGCCGTCACCTACCTCCTTCAGGAGGAGTCGCCGGAGGACTTCGACGCGGCGGTCGAGGTGCCCGGCAGCGGGTCGTACTTCACGGAGTACGCGGTCGGCAAGGCCGGCGACGTCTTCCGTGAGGGCACCGGCAAGCTCCTGAAGGCCGGCTCGCGCGTCCGCTTCGACCTCCACTACCACTCCGTGGGCGAGGAGATCAGCGACTCGACGGAGCTCGGCATCTGGCTCTACCCGCGGGACTACACGCCGAAGTACCGCGTCTACGCCCAGGCGATGGGCGTGCGCCAGGCGATGCGGACCCTCGACATCCCGCCCGGCGCGATCACCGAGCACGAGGCGTTCATCCCGCTCCGCCTGCCGGCGCGCCTGGAGAACTTCCAGCCGCACATGCACATCCGCGGCAAGGCGATGGCGATGGAAGCGATCTACCCGGACGGGCGGGTCGAGATGCTGAACTACGTCGGCAACTTCGACTTCAACTGGCACGTCAACTACGTCTACACGGACGATTCGGCGCCCGTTCTGCCGGCCGGAACCATCATCAAGCTGACCGCGTGGCACGACAACAGCAGTGCCAACCGCGCGAACCCCGATCCCACGCAGTGGGTCGGCTGGGGCCAGCGCAGCTACGACGACATGTACCACGCGCACGTCAACGTGGTGTACCTCACGGACGAGGACTACGAGCAGATCACGGCGGAGCGCGCCGCCGCCCGCACGACGAACGACGACGATTAGCGGTCGTGCCGTAGCGGGCACAGCGCGCTCCCGGCGTCGGGCGCGTCACCAGCGCGGCGCCATCACGCGACGATCGGCCGGCAGCGCCGACGCCGGCCGATCGCGCGAGCTTTCCTGATGACGCAACGGCACTTCGCGCTTCTGCCGGTGCTCGCGTCTCTGCTCGTGACGGCTGCCGGCGTCCAGGCCGGCCAGTCGGGGGCACCGGCGGCGCCCTCCTACGAGATCGATCCCTACTGGCCGCAGGAGCTGCCCGGAGACTGGCTGCTCGGCAACGTCGTCGGCGTGGCCACCGACTCCCGAGACAACGTCTGGATCATCCACCGGCCGAACAGCCAGCGCGGCGCGGAGGGGACGCCCCCGGTGATCGCCTTCGCTCCGGACGGCCGCGTGGTCCAGGCGTGGGGCGGCCCCGGCGAGGGGTACGACTGGGGCACCCAGACCCACGGCATCCACGTCGACCATCGCGATCACGTCTGGGTCGGCTTCGGCGGCGGCCTCCCCTACGACCTCACCTCGCGGGCCACGACCGACAACGCGCACGTGCTCAAGTTCACGCCGGAGGGCGAGTTCCGGCTCCAGATCGGCGACTTCGGGGAGGGCACGGCGGGCAGCGGGAGCACGCGGTTCCTCGGACAGCCGACCGACGTCTTCGTCGACCCCGGCGCCGCCGAGGTGTACATCAGCGACGGCTACACGAACCGGCGCGTCATCGTCTTCGACGCGGGAACGGGCGAGTACCGCCGACACTGGGGCGCATACGGGAACGTCGCGGACGACGCGCCGCTCCCCGCGTTCACGGGGATGCCGCCCCTGCGGCAGCAGTTCGACACGCCGCACTGCGTCGGCGTGTCGGCGGACGGGCTGGTCTACGTATGCGACCGCGGGAACGAACGGCTGCAGGTGTTCCGGCCGGACGGCGCGTTCGTGGCCGAGTCGCTGATCGCCGCCCCGCTCCGCGACGGGTCGGTCGGCGGGACGCCGTGGGACCTGGCGTTCTCGCGCGATCCCGAGCAGAAGCTGATCCTGGTTGCCGATGGCAGGCGTCATGCAGTGCACGTGCTGCGGCGCGACACGCTCGAGGTGGTCGCCACCATGGGTCGCCGCGGGCGGTGGGCGGGTCAATTCGAGTCACCTCACAGCCTCGCACTCGACTCGCGAGGCAATCTCTTCGTCGGAGAGACGCTCGACGGACGCCGCGTGCAGAAGTTCACCCCGACCGCCGGCACCGATCGCTGACCGACCCATGACCGACACGCATCGCCGCCTCGGGCTCGCGCTCCCGCTCGTCGCCACGGCACTGCTGCTGGCCGCGGAAGCGTCCGGACAGACGCCGCTCGTCGACGCCGCCCGGCTGGAGCGCGCCCGGCGCGCCGCGATACCGGCGGAAGAGAAGGCTCGCGTCTACACGAACGAAGACCTGCGGAACAGCGGAGGCCTCACGATCGGCGTCCTGCCTGCCGGCAGCGCTGCCCTGGTTTCGTCCGATCCCGGCGGCGGTCCGGAGACAGCAACGGAAGGGGTCCAGCCCGACGACACCGAACCGCAGGCATCCGCGCCTCGCGACGAAGACTACTGGCGCACACGCATCGCGTCCGCACGGGACGCGCAGGCGCGCGCGGCCCTGATGGCGGCGGCGCTCCAGAACCGGTCGGACGGGCTGTGGGCGCAGTTCACGGCCATCGACGACCCGGTGCAGCGCGGCGCGGTCGAGCGCCAGCGCCTCGAGGCGCTCGGCGCGCTCGAGGAAACGCGGGCCGAACGGGACCGCCTCGACGCCGAGATTCGGGAAATCGAGGACGAAGCGCGCCGGGCCGGCGTACCCCCCGGGTGGCTGCGCGAAGCCACATCACGCTGACGGCGGACGGGCCGTCGTCCGCCGGTTCCTACCGCTTGCCGGAGTACTCCAGCATCTGCTGCGTGAAATCGCGCGGATACGAGATGCGCACGTCGGTGATCTCGCCGTCCGGCGCCGTGACCGCCTCCAGCTTCGGCATGACGAATCCGGTGTAGGAGGGCAGGTCGACCGCCGCTACGCGCTCCAGCACTTCATCGCGCAGGGCCGGATCGAAGCGGATGCCGTACTCCTCGAAGAGCGACCGCGCCGCGTCGTAGTCGCCCTCGGACTTGATCCGCTGCACCTCGGCGAGGAGCTCCGCGACGCCGGCCCGGAAGGCGTCCACGTCGGTCACGACGTTGTAGGTCTTGCCGTCGCGCCGCCGCACCTCGATGGCGTCGGTGTTGTCGATGAGCCAGTGGACCACCATCTGGCGGTTGCGCATGTGGTCCTGCTCGAGCTGGTTTCCCTCCCGGACGCGCCGGAGCTGCAGGATCGCGTTGCGCGCGTAGGCCTCGTACTCGGCGCGTACGATGTCCGGCTGGTCGGCGGCGTCGAAGATGCCGATCTCGACCAGCTTCGGGTCGGCGATGAAGTACAGCGCGATCAGGTCCGCGCGAGCCTCCTCCAGGGCCGAGTACTGCTCCCGGAGAAACGGCTGCGCGTTGCCGCCGAGCCGCTCGGCGAGCTGCCCCGACGCGTGCCCGATCACCTCGTGCATGTTCGTCGTCATGTCGCCGGCGAGGCTGCCCCACTGCTCGGCGCGCGCGTCCTCGGCCTCGTCCCAGGTGAACTCGGCGCGGTAGGCCGGCGGCCGCGAGAGGTCGTAGGCCTCGATGACGTTCGACAACGAGATGGACTTGCTGCCGTACTGCTCGCGGACCGTCTGATCGTTCGGCAGGTTGATGCCGATCGGCGTGACCGGCCCCGCATCGCCGATCTCGATGACGACGTCGATGGCGTTCGCCGTGATGCCGCGCACGCCGGCCTTCCGGTAGCGCGGATCCCACGGCATGCGGTCCTCGAACCACTGCGCGTGCTCGGCCAGCGTCCGGATGGCCTCCGTCTTCTCCGGGTTGACGTAGTAGACCAGCGCCTCCCAGGCCCCCTTGGCGCCGCGCGCGTCCATGTAGACCTCGGTGAACCCGTTGATGGTGTCGACCGGCGAGTCCTGGTCGGCCACCCAGGCGATGTCGTAGGCGCGCCGGTCGCGGGGATGCCCGGTGCGGTACCAGGTGATCAGCGCCTGGAGCGCTTCCGCCATCGACTCGGTCGCGTACGGGATGGCTGCTTCGAGATGCCGGACGACCTCGCGAAGATCGTCGGCGTAGCGGCCGTCCCCGTCGATGCGGTAGATCTCCTCGTGGAGGGCACCGTCGCGCTTCACGAGGCGCGAGTTCAGCGCGTACGTCTCGTCGAAGCCCTCGAGGTCGGCCATCGACACCCCGTCGTACAGGTTGTTGGCGCTCGCCAGCAGCAGGTCCTGGCCGGGGCCGGGCGACTTGTTGGTCAGGATGGAATCGACGTGCAGGTCGAAGAAGACAGGCTCGAGCCGGTCGAGCATGGCGTCGAGCGTCTCGCCGTCGCGGGTCGGAAACTCCGCCCCGGCCTCGGCGGCGGCGTGCGCCGCCGCGCGAAACGCCTCCGGCGCGACCTCGGGGGCGAACTTGCGGGCGGTCAGGTTGTTGAACGGCCCGTTGTTGATCCAGAAGAGCTTCGTGTAGCGGTGAATCGCCTCCAGCGCCGCTCTGTCGACACCTTCCCGGTGCGTGAGGATCTCCTCGAGCACCTCCCGCATCTCCAGTCCGTGGGCGTAGCGCTGGTCGTAGAAGATGTCGCGGCCCGCGAGAGCGGCGTTGGACAGGTGCCAGATGAGCACCTTCTCGCGCAGGTCGAGCGCCTCGAACCCGTCGGCGTACAGCTGGGCGATGGCGGCGTCGCCGATGCGCTCGAGGAGGTACGGGCGCTCCTCGGACTGGCCGGCGGCCGCGGCCGGGAGACCCTCTGCCGGCGCGGCGGAAGGAGCCCCGGTCGGAACGGCGGAGGGCGCTTCCGCCGGCGCGGCCAGGCCGGCGACCGGGACGGCGACGCTCAGGAGGGCGACGGCGATGCTGCGCAGCATGGAACACTCCCCGGAAGCGACGGCCTTGCGGCCGCAGCCTCCTGCAAAAGGCGGCGGACGCCGAAGAAACAGCCGTCGCCGAACGACGGCGGGCCATCGAAGAACGCGGTCGCCGAAGAGGCACGGCGCCAGAGGGCGGCTGCGGCCCCGGATGAGCCGCAGTAGAATGATGACCGCCCGATTATACCGGCCCGGAGGATCCCACCATGAGGTCCAGCAGACGGCTGCCGCACGTCGCGATCGCCGGCGCCAGCTTCCTCGTCGTCGCGCTGACGCCGTCCGGATTCGCTCAACAGCGAGCGTTGAGCATCGCCGACCTGTACGACCCGGGCCGGCGCATCAGCTTCTCCGGCCGCACCCCGGGCGGCCTGACCTGGCTGGACGACCGCCACTACGTGGAGCGGCGCGCCGGCGGGCCGCCGATGCGCGTGGAGGCGACGACGGGCGAGCGAGCGCCGCTCGTCGATCTGGGCCGCCTGGAGGCGGCGATCGGGGCCCTGCCCGACGTCGCCGGCGGCGAGGCGGCGCGTGTCGCCCGACAGGCCGGTCACGTGTTCAACCACGCCTACTCCGCGCTCGTTTTCGAGCTGGCGGATGACCTCTATCACTACGACATCGAGAACGAGCGCATCGACCGGCTGACGGAGACGCCGGCCGCCGAGACCGAGGTGTCGTTCAGCCCCGACGGACGCTTCGTCGCGTTCGTGCGCGACGGCAACCTCGTGGTCACCGACACGGGCGGCTTCCGCGAGCACGAGCTCACGGACGACGGCGGCGGGCGCATCCGGAACGGCCAGCTCGACTGGGTCTACCAGGAGGAGATCTACGGGCGCGGCAACTTCCGGGCCTACTGGTGGAGCCCCGACTCGACGCGCATCGCCTACCTGCAGCTCGACGACCGCGACGTCCCGACCTTCACCGTCCTCGACCACATCCCCTACCACCCGGAGGTCGAGGCGTGGGACTACCCCAAGGCCGGCGACGCGAACCCGGTGGTGCGGCTCGGCGTCGTCGGTGCGGAGGACGCGGGCGGGCCGACTTCCTGGATCGACCTGGCGGCATACGGCACGGACGACCCGCTCGTCGTCGACGTGGGCTGGACGCCCGACAGCGCCCGGGTGGTGTTCCAGGTGCAGGACCGCGAGCAGACCTGGCTCGACCTGAACCTCGCGGATCCGCGGACCGGCGACGTCGACCGCGTCCTTCGCGAGACGAGCGAGGCGTGGGTGAACGTCATCGGCCCGCCGACGTGGCTGGCCGACGGTTCGATGCTGATCCTGAGCGAGCGCACGGGCTGGAAGCACCTGTACCGCGTCGATCGCGCGGGCACGGTGCTCGCCACCGTGACGAGCGGCGAGTGGGAGGTCCGCGCCCTGCACGGCGTCGACGAGGAGGCGGGCGTCGTCTACTTCTCGGGGACGGAGCGGAGCCCCATCGGACTCGACGTCTACCGGGTCGACCTCGACGGTTCCGGGCTGCAGCGGCTCTCGGAGCGCGCGGGTACCCACTCCGCACGCTTCAACCCAAGCCTGACGCACTACCTCGACCGCTGGAGCGACATCTCGACCCCGACCCAGGTGCGCGTGCATCTCGCGGCCGACGGGTCCGAGGTCCGCGTCGCGGCGGCGAACCCGGTTCGCGCCCTGGCCGACTACGACCTGCCGCGCCCGGAGTTCCTGCAGGTGGCGAACCGGGACGGGTTCGAGATGGAGGCGCTCCTGATCAAGCCTCCCGACTTCGACCCGACGCACCGCTATCCCGTCTACCAGCACGTCTACGGGGGCCCGCACGTGCAGCGCGTGCGGAACGCGTGGAGCCCCGAGACGCTGTACTGGCAACTGCTCGCCCAGCGCGGCATGGTCGTCTGGGTGCTGGACAACCAGACGGCCAGCGGCAAGGGCGCCGTCTCGACCTGGCCGGTCTACCAGCGTTTCGGCGAGCTGGAGCTGCTCGACCTGGAGGACGGCCTCGACTGGCTCACCGAGCAACCCTGGGTCGACGCCGACCGCATCGGCATCGAAGGCTGGAGCTACGGCGGCTTCATGGTGAGCTACGCGCTGACCCACAGCCAACGCTGGTCGATGGGCATCGCCGGCGGCTCGGTAACGGACTGGCGCGACTACGACACCATCTACACCGAGCGCTACATGCGGAAGCCGCAGAACAACGCCGAGGGCTACCGGCGCAGCTCACCGCGCTTCCGGGCCGGCGACCTCCACGGCGCGCTGCTGCTCGTGCACGGGTCGATGGACGAGAACGTCCACATGCAGAACACCCTGCAGTTCGCCTATGCGCTCCAGCAGGCGGGCAAGCCGTTCGACATGATGATCTACCCCAAGTCGCGGCACCGCCTCGGCAGCCAGGACCTCGAGCACCACCGCCGGGCGATGATGCTCGACTTCGTCCTCGAGCACCTGCGGCCGACGCGCGGGATGGACGCGGCGGCGGCCGGGCAGTGATGCCCGGCCCGCCGGGGCGATCACGGTCGCGCTCGGAGAGGAGGCTGTCCGTAGCTCGACAACACCTGCCGCGGCAACTCGGTGGGATCCGTCGCAGGCGACCACAACGGCCGTAGTTCCGGATCCGTGACGGGCACCAGCGAGCGGAGGTGCGGGCCCGGGAGAGCACACCAGGCGTCGGTGGTAATGGCAAGGCACCGGCGGAACGGCTCCGGCACCGGCACCGGCACGGTCCCGACCGGAGGCGCGGCGGAACTCACGTTCCGGCCCCGTCACCTCCGCTCGTCGGCGCGCGCGCCCGCCATGATGCCCTCCATGCCGTAGTTGCCCTCGTGGCAGGCGTACTCGTACATCGGGGCGTCCGTCCGCCGCAGGGGAATTGCCGCCGTCCACGCCCGCGTGAACGTCGTCGGATCCGAGATGGTGACCTGGTGGTCGATCGTGTCGGCGTCGACTCGCGTGAAGCGCTCGACGAGGCGCAAGCCGGCCCCGGCACCGCGGAAGTCGTTCTTCGGCGAGAAGTTGGCCGTCTCGACCACCAGCGTGTCGCCTTCCCAGCGGCCGCGCGAGTCCCCGTGCCAGAGCCGCACCGCGGCCGGCAGGTGCGGCCGGCCGTCGAGCGGTACGACCCGCGCTTCGCGCATCATCTCGTACAGGATGACGACGTGCTCCGCCGTCTGAAGGATCTGCAGGTTCTGGTTGTAGCCGCCCGGCAGGCGGGGCAGGCCGCG
>JAPOYG010000232.1 GCA_026706755.1 Acidobacteriota bacterium | reverse complement strand
GACGTCGCCGCCCGGATCCTCGGCCTCGACCCCCGCGACCGGCGACGCCCTCTTCTGCGGCGTCGGATCGAGCTGGTTCGAAGACCTCGGCAACATGCCGAACGGGGCCCTCCTCGACGCCCTGGACCGCACGGTCGCGGGAGCTGTCGGCGACGACATCCTGACGCTGACCGGGCACTCGATCCGGGCCTAACACACGGCCGTGCCGACCCTGCTCCGCCACCTGGCGCACCTCACCTGGCTCGAGACGAAGATCTTCGTGCGCGAACCGCTGGGCGTCGTCGGGTCGGTGGCCGTCCCCGTGCTGCTCTTCGTCGTCGTGGGGCGGATCGCCGCGGGCAGCGTCGAGACACCGGAAGTGGAGATGAGCACCGACGGCCCGGGAACGACCGCCTTTCTGCAGGCGGACCTGCCGGTCTTCGCCGCCATCCTGATCGCCCTGAGTGCCGTGCTCTCGCTGGTGACGATCATCGCCATCTACCGCGAAGGAGGCATCCTGTGCCGCCTCCGCGCGACGCCCGTCCGGCCGCCGACCATCCTGCTTGCGCACGTGCTGGTCAAGCTGATGTTCACCGCGGCAACGCTGGCGCTGATGGTGCTGGCGGGGCGCCGCTTCTATCCGGTGGACGTCGACGCGCCGCTCGTCTCCTTCACCCTCGCCCTCGTCCTCGCGACCTGGAGCCTGCTCTCGATCGGCTTCGTCATCGCCAGCGTCGTCCCCACGGCGCGGTTCGCCCAGCCGCTCGGGGCGCTGATCCTCTACCCGATGATCCCGCTGTCCGGACTCTTCGCACCGCTCGATGCACTCCCGCCGGCGCTGGAGTCGCTGGCGCGCCTGCTCCCGCTGACCTACGCGGTTTCGCTACTCCGCGGCATCTGGACCGGCGGGACCTGGTGGGCGCACGCCGGAGACGTCGCCGCGCTCGGCATCGTCTTCGCCCTGGCCACCGCCGTCGCCTCCGCGTGTTCCGCTGGGAGTGACCCGAGATCGACGCCCACGTGCCCGTGACTCCACGATCCACGTATGCTGTGGCGAGTGGAGAGAATCACGATCCGGGTCGACGAAGGGGTCATCCGCGCCGCAGGCATCTACGCCGCTGAACGCGGGACGACAGTGGACGCCCTCGTGAGCGAGGTTCTGACGGGGGTCGCGAACCGCGAGAGGATCCTCGCCGCCAGGCGGCGGATTCGTGAGTTGAGTGAACGGTCGGCGGTCCGTATCGGTGCTCGCGCCTGGACTCGCGAAGAGCTCCACACCCGTTGACATCTCCCTCAACCCGGACTGCAGATCCGAGGAGCCCTTCATGTCTACCGTCGAGGAACGCCTGGCCGCGCTGGGCCTCGTTCTGCCCCCTGTCTCCCGCCCCGTCGCCAACTACGTCCCCGCCGTGCGCAGCGGCAACCTGTTGTTCCTGGCGGGACAGGTGCCGCGCGACGAGCAGGGGCGACTTGTGGCCGGCAGGGTCGGCGACACGATGGACATCGACGCCGCCTACCAGGCCGCGCGTACGTGCGCCCTGCAGGCGCTCGCGGTGGTGAAGGACGATCTCGGCGACCTCGACCGAGTCGTGCGGGTCGTCCGCGTCCTGGGGCTGGTCAACGCCGTCCCCGACTTCGTCGAGCAGCCCGCAGTCGTCAACGGCTTCTCCGACCTGATGGTCGAGGCGTTCGGCGACGCGGGACGCCACGCGCGCGTAGCGTACGGCGCCGGCTCGCTCCCCGGCGGGGTCCCCGTCGAGGTCGAGTCGCTGTTCGAAGTCGTCGATCGGCCGGCCTGAGCGCCGAACGAGACGCCGTGGCAGCGCCCGGTGGGTCCAACCCACCGAGAAAGAGGGCCGAGCGCCCCACGACACGGGCTAGAGTGAGACCGGAGCCGGAGTGAAGCCGTGACGTACGGACTTCGGAGCGTGCGAGTGTGGATGCTCGGGGCCACGGCGATGGCCTGTGCCCTCGTCGCCGGCCCTGGGGCCGCTCAGGAGCAGCGCGTGGCCTACGTGCAGGTCGTGGACCGGCAGGGGCAGCCGGTGACCGATCTCGCGCTCGAGGAGTTCCAGGTGGCCGAGGACGGCGTGCCGGGCCGGGTGGTGTCGGCGCGCATCGGCACGGATCCCATGCGTGTCGCGCTGCTCGTCGACAACGGCGAGGGCATGCGCCTGGGCCGGGCCGTCCATCTCATGCGCGGCGCGGTCGCGGGATTCATCGAGCATCTCCCGCTCCGGCATGCGGTCAGCCTGCTCACGATCGGCGGCGGAACGCGTCAGGTCATCGACTTCACGACGGACCGCACGGAGCTCGTCGAGCAGGCGCGGGGACTCTTCACCCGCCACACGCGCGGGATCCGCTTCGTCGACTCGATCCGGGAGACTCTGGAGCACCGCTACGACGAGGACGAAGTGTGGCCGGTCTTTGTCGCCCTGATCGCCGACTCCGGGGAGGCCCGGGCGTTCCTGAGCGAGCGGCGGTATCGGAGCTTGATCGATTCCGTCCGAGCGCGGGGCGCGATCGTACACGTCGTGCAGTGGACCAATGCGCGGCGCGCGCGGCCGGAACTGCCATTCAGAGCGGGGGAATTGGGTCCCGGATCTCGCGGCGAGGCCGAAGGCTGGGCAGAACGCGGCCGACTGAACCTGGCGGGCCGGCATACCCGCGGGCGCGGAACGTCCGGCGCGCTCACCAACATCGCCCTCAACCTGACGGCGGCGTCCGGGGGACGGTACGTCGCCGTCGTCGCAGGGACCGGCATGGTTGCCGCGATGACCAGGCTCGCGAACGACATGGGGGCGAACTACGACGCGATGTCGACGCGCTACCTGGTGACCTACGACCGACCCGATCCGCCCGGGCAGCGGGTCACGATGCGGGTCGCGCGACCGGGGCTCGAGCTGCGGCTGTTCCGCGACCGCGCGTTGGACCGCTGACGGCGACGCCGGCTTGGCGAAGCGGAGGGCCGGACTGCACCCGCGAGTCAGCCCCGCTCATCCCCACTCGGCCTCCCGGAGTTGTCCGTCGCGTGTCGCCGACTACCGGAGCGGCCCCGCCTCCCGCAGCACGCGCTCGTAGCTCTCGAGGCGCAACGCCCCGGTCTCCGTCGGCCGGAGCGCCTCCGCCTCGCGGAGGGCCGCCACCGCCCGCCCGAACATCTCCCGCCGGTAGAAGGCACGCCCCAGTGCGACGTAGCGGCCCGCCCGCCGCTCCGCATCGGGCTCCAGATTCGCGGCGCCGGCGAGCGGGTCGACGGCGAACGGTGCCAGAGCAGCGACGTTCGCCGACCGCGTGTCGGCGTGAAGACTGAGGGGGGCCCGAAACTCGATGCGCCCGTTGTCGTCCGTGTTGAGCGGTGCCCCGGCCGCGAACCTCCGCGCTCCGGCGTCGTCGGTCAGGTAGAACGCCAGCAGGTCTTCGACCCCGCGGATGTCGATGCGAGCCAGGTCCGCCGCCACCGACGCGCGAGAGAGAACGGCTTCGAGTCGGTCCACGTCCACGCCGAGCGCGGCTTCCGAACCGAGCAGCACGAGGTCGCGGCCGGGTAGTCCCCAGAACACCGCCACGCGAGGGAACACGGCCGCGAACGTCGCGACCAGCGACCGCAGGTCGTCCGGCCGCATGCCGTAGAGCTGAATCCACTGGCTGAACACGCCGCCCGGCACCAGACGCCCGCGACCCGCCTCGAAGAACTCCCGCGTGAACAGGTTGGCGGCGATCGTCATCCACGGATTGGACGGTTCCGACACGATCACGTCGTAGGGATCTCCCCCGGCGGCGAGGAAGGCGCGGCCGTCGGTCTCCACGAGACGCACGGCGGGGTCGCGCAACGGTCGGTGGTTGACGTCGTCGAAGAGGACGGAGGCCCGGATGACGGCCGGCTCGATCTCGACCGCGGCCACCCGCGACGGCGCGTGGCGGGTGACGGCGCCGGTCGTGATGCCGCTGGCGTAGCCGATGACCGCCGCGCTCGGCGCCTCGTCCGGGCCGGCGCCCTGCCACACCATCGGCAAGTGCCCCAGCAGGAGTTGCGTCGCCAGATCGGAACGCGACGAGGCGTCGATCTTGCCGTCGATCGAAAGCCAGACGTTGTCGGTCGATCGCTGGCGGGCGACCAGAACGTTCGCCGTCAGCCCCTCCTCGTAGAAGAGCACCTCCGTGTCGTCGTTCTGCGCCGAGCGGAATCCGTGGCGGGTCCGGGCCGCAGCTCCCAGCTCGGGGGCGTACTGGTAGGCCCCGCTGTTCATGACCAGCGGCTCCCAGGGCGGCCGCGCGGCGACCAGAACCGCCGCGAGGGCCGCGGTTCCGGCCATCGCGAGCCAGCGCCGCCCTGCCGCCTGCCGGACGCCGCGACCGCGGACGACGGCGGCCAGCAGCAGCCCGGCGCCGACGGCCGCGAGCAGGCTGCCCTGCAGCCCGGCGGCGGGCAACAGCACGATGCCGGCGACCGCCGCGCCGGCGATGGTCCCCGCCGTACTGGCCGCCGAGAGCGCGCCGACCATCCGCCCGATGCGCCGGCGGTCGGTGACCGTGAGCCCGAGGGCCAGCGGAAACACCATACCCAGGCAGATCGCCGCGGGCAGCATGACGGCTCCGGCGACCGCGAACTCGAGCGCCGCGAGCCGGACGGCGCGCCAAGCGAGCCCGGTGCTCCCGTCCGCAAGCCCGAGCCCGTGGAATGCGGCCGCGTAGGTCGCCGGCAGGGCGGGAAGCAGGTGCAGGGTGGCGTACCCGGCCAGCGCGCCTCCCGCGATGACGGCCGCCAGGCGGCCGCGTAGCGCCGGGGGCTCCACGCCCCTGGCCGCCCATCGCGTCCCGAGCGCGGCGCCGGCGGCCAGGCCGGCCAGGAACGTCGCGAGCATCACGGTGAAGGCGTAGACGGACGACCCCAGGATGAGGCCGAGCAGGCGGGTCCAGGCCACCTCGTAGGTCATCGCGACAGCTCCGGAGACGCCGACCACCAGCCGCGGGAAAGGACCAGGGTCCGGGTCGGGCGGAGGGACCGGATCGGCGGCCGACTCTCCGACCGGCCACGCCCGGGACGCAGCGAGGGCCGAAACGCCGAGCGCCGCATTCACCGCCGCAGCGGCCGTCCCGGTAAGCGCGGCGCCGGCGAGCGGGAGCACGACGAATCCGGTAACCACGACCCCGAGCACCGCGCCGGCCACGTTGACGGCATAGAGCCCCCCCACGCCGGCCCCGGCACTGCGCACGGTGCCGCGGACCAGCCGGCTCAGGACCGGCAGGGTGCCGCCGAGGAGCGTCGTCGGCACGAGCAGGACAATCAGCGCCAGCAGAAAGCGAAGGAGGCTGCCCGTGTAGAACGAGGCGCCGAGCGCGTCCGGGACGGCGGCCAGGACCGGCCGGATGCCGCCGATGAGCGCGGGCACCACCAGGGCACTCGCACCCACACCGATCTCGAGGACCCCGTAGACCGCCAGCGGATGGTGCGGCGTCCGGTCGACCCAGCGACCGATGACGAACGCGCCGAGCGCGAGGCCGGCCATGAACGCGGTGAGGATCGCCGTGACGGCGAAGTGCGCGGAGCCGAAGACGAGCACGAGCAGACGCAGCCAGACGACCTCGTACACGAGCCCGGCCGCCCCGGACAGGAAGAAGAGACCGATCGCGACTCGCCGCAACGAGGTTGTACCCGTCTCCGCGCCGCCGCGCGTCCCCCCCATCGCCGCTCCAGTCTACGGGCGTACGGGCCGGGACGGTCTGGCGGCGCCCGGGCGCGGCAGCCGGGCCAGAAGGGAACCAATGCCTGGGGCCGCCGGCGCCCGGGTTCCGGCCTGCGGCCCCGCTCCCGGCCGTCCTCGCTCCTGCTATGATTGCGCGGTCCGATTCAGAACGGAGGCTGACGTGGACCCCCTGCTCGCCATCATCATTACTGCCGTGATTGCCTTCGGCGCCCACGTGCTGCTGACCCTGGCCCTGCGCTCGAAGTAGCCTCCGCCATGGCGCGCGCCGCCGCCTTCGTCGCGCTGGCTGCGCTCCTCGCCGGTCTGGGCGCGGTGACGGCGGTTTCCGGTGTCGCCGGGGCAGTAGCCTCCGGCCCGGCCACGCATCCGCCCGCCACCGGAACGACCCAGACCCCACTGTCCGTCTGGAGCGGCGTGTACACCGCGGAGCAGGCGGACCGCGGCGCGCCTTTGTACGAGGTGGAGTGCGGGGAGTGCCACGGCCCGTCGCTTGAAGGCGGGGAAACGGCGCCAGCGCTCGCCGGCGCCGACTTCCGGTGGGCCTGGAACGGCCTCTCGGTGGGCGACCTCTTCGAGCGACTGTGCGTCTCGATGCCGGAGGGCCGCCCGCGGGCGCTCACCCGCGCCCAGAAGGTCGACGTCCTCGCCTACATGCTGCGGGAAAACGCCTTCCCGGCGGGCGACGCGGAACTGCCGAGCCGCGGCTCCCGCCTCGACGCCATCGCCTTCGAAGCCCTCGCGCCGTAGACTCGCGAGCCTACCGGCGCTCGAGCAGCACCACCCAGCGGTCGTGGCCCTCGCGCTCACTGTCGCCGACCACGACCGCCACCAGCGCCCCGTCCGCAGAGACGTCGCGCGCCGGCCGCGGCGTTGCGAACGTCCCCACCAGGGCCGCAGTTCCGGGGTCGGAGACGTCCACGACCGCGATACCGGCCTCGGTGTCGGCGACGAAGACCTCGTTCCCGTTCATCGAGACCCGCGTCGCCCGACCGGGTGTGGCGACGCTGGCGACCTTCTCCGGGAGCGCCGGGTCGGAGACGTCGTACACCTGGACGTCGCCTCCGCCCGCGCCCACGATGAGCGTCGGCCGGACGGCGGTGCCGGGCGACACGTCGATGTCGCGGGGGGCGTTCGGCGCGTGGAGAACCCCCACCGGCTCGGGCAACCCCGACCGCGCCAGATCGAAGACGTAGAGGCCGGACGGCGAGTCGGTCGCGAAGGCCAGGGTGCCGTCGGTGACGACGTCGCGCGCGTAGCCGTCGAGGAAGAACGAGCCGATGCCGGCCGGCGCCGTCTCGTCGGAGATGTCGACCAGCACGAAGCCTTCCATGTGATCGATGATCCCGACCTTGCCGCTGGCCGTGGCCCCGATCTTCGCCTGCCCCAGCGTCTTGTGCTGGCTGAGCAGCACCGGGGCGCCGCGGCCGGAGATGTCGAGGATTCCGAGACCGAAGAAGTTGGCGCCGACGTAGGCGCGATCCCCGGTCAGGCGGAAGCCCCAGATCTCCTGCGGAAAGGTGTGCGACCCGAGGGCGACAGGGCTCGCTGGATCGGACACGTCGTAGATGGTGAACACGTGCCCCCCCGAGACGTAGGCCCGGTCCCCCCGCACGCGGACCAGCTCGGCCGGCCCGGGGATCTCCCCCACCACCTCCAGCGCAAGGCCCTGTGCCGAACCGGGTGCGGGCGCCAGTGCGAGGCCGAGCACGGCCACGAGAGCGCACGCCGCCGCGGTCGTCGTTCGAAAGCGTGCGGGCCGCCGCCGCCCCGCCGGAGCGACGAGAGTGCCCGCCCGGAAGTCCATCGAGAGCGTCACTGGGCGCCTCCCTTCGCGATGCGATAGAGCTTCGACTGCGTGCGGATGAAGAGACTTCCGCGGGCGATGGCCGGGGTGGCCAGCGTCATCTCGTCGAGCTGGTTCTTGTGGAGAATCCTGAACTCCGGCCCCGCCTCGACCACGTAGGTCTCCCCGTCCTCGCTCAGCAGGAACAGCTTGCCGTTGTAGGCCCAGGGCGACGCGGTGAAACCGTTGCCGATCTCCAGGCGCCGCCGGCCGTAGATCTCCTCTCCGGTCCGGGCGTCGTGGGCCACGAGGAAGCCGCGGTCGAGCAGCGTGTAGTAGGTGTCGCCGTAGACGATCGCCGTCGTGTTGTACGTGCCGAGCAGCGGGTAGGACCAGGCGATGTCCTCCGACGACGTCAGGGGCCCCGGGAAGCCCGACCGGATGCCGCTCCGCATCTGCTCCTCGGTGAAGATGGAGATGTC
>JAPOYG010000254.1 GCA_026706755.1 Acidobacteriota bacterium | reverse complement strand
GTCGGCGTAAGTGATTGATTTCAAAGGCTTCGCCTGAACCGTTGTTAAACTTGGGTTAGCGGGTCATCATCGGACGGTTGCCGAGGGTGTCGGGCTCCGGAGTGCTGGCTCGTGGAGGGTTGGAGGTGGGCGCGGCCGAGGGGGTTGGCGATCGTTTCGGGCCGCGGCGAGGACCTGGCGGAGCGCGGGCGGGTCCTGGGCGTCACGCCGTCGATGCGCGCGAGGTCGCCGGCGCTCTCCCGGGGAAGGCCTGCACCGCCCCGCACTCGCCCTGCACCACGTCGGTGGTCCGGCCGCCGTTGGCGCCGGCGAGGGTCGTCCGCAGCTCGGCGTCGCGCAGCGTGCTGACGCCGTGCCGCTCGAGGCGTTCCCGGGCGTCGAGGCCCGCGGCGCGTGGGTCGGTTCCGGTGCTCGAAGTCATGCGCGGCCGCCTTTCCGCGCGAGGGCGCGCCGCCACCGCCGCCGGGCCGCCCGCGAGCGGGGCCTCGCCGGGGCGCTCCGCCGGCTCGGTCGCCTGGGCGGCGAGCCACCGCGTGATCGCTTCTTCGCTCGCGTGGCCGGGCTGCCTGTCGACGGCGTGGCGCAGCGCCGCCGCGGGGCTCTTCGCCGCGGCCGCCCGCAGCTCGGCGACGACCCGCTCCGCGTTGGCCGGGTCGTGCTCGATCCACCGCTAGATGACCGACCCGTTCGGCGCCACCCGGTAGACGCGCCACCCGTGGGCGTCGGGGACGTCGGTCCTCGCGATCACGGGCGCGCCGACGGGGACGGCCGGGGCGTCGTCCCGCGTGCCGCGGAGCGGGTTGCCGCAGGCGCGGCCCGAGGGCCTGGCGGCGGCTTCGCTCGCCGCGAGCCGGTGCGTCCGACGGCGCCGATCTTCAGCCTCGGCCGGGGGTCGCCGGCACCGTTGTCCTCGCTCTCGAGCCGGCCGTGGATCGGGCTCCCTGGGGCCTGCCGCCCGAAGTCGGCGGCCAGCAGCAGCTCGGCGCGCGCTGGCGCCTGCCGCGGGTCGAGTCTCACCTCGGTCATCGTTTTCGCTCCTCTTCCTGGGGTCGTGGGGCCTCTCGCCCGTCGTGCGTTCGTCCCCTTGCCGCGCACAGCGCGGCAAAAGAAAAGCGCGCAAAGCGCGCGCGATTTTTTGCCGTGCCGGCCACCTGGCGGAGGCGGCCGGAAGGGTGAACGGAGGGCGGAGGGGCAAGGGGTCGGGTCACATGATGGTCGATGGTACCCGCCCCCCAGCCCCCCGCTGTGCCAGCGTGCGCCACGCCTCGCCCGAGAGCGAGTGACGGCCGACGACCTCACCGTCGACGCGCACGGTTACGCTTCGTGCCGCGGCGCCCGGCGCCCTGCGCACGTCGAACGCGATGCGACCGGTGTCGGCCGGTACGAAGAAGGCGGCGTACTCGCCCATCCGGTAGATGCCCGGCTCGGGGTGCTGTTCCTCCGTCAGCCCGACGCGATGCGTCCGGCGCTGTGCTTCCCGGTCCCTGGCCGGTCCGAAGAGCGCCTGCCGATAGCGCCACGCAGCGGGATCAGCCACCCGCCCCTCTACCGTGAAGAGGTGCAGCACGTCGAACCAGGAGCCCCCCCACGTGTTCGCGGTCAATCCGAGGCCCCACGAATGGTGCGCGTACGTGCGCTCGCGGCCCCGCGCCGGGTCGAGCGCGAGGACCGGCGTGCCGGTGCCGAGGGTATTCGGGAGGCCGGCCAGATCGAGCAGGGTGGCTGGCAGGTCGACCACCGCGCTCGGGGCGTCCGAAGTCCGTAGCGGCCCGTCGGCACCGAACGGCTTGACGAGCAGCAGCGGCGTCGCGTTCAGCTCCAGCGTGTGGAGCGACGTCCCCGCCGGCGACGCGACCGCGGCGAGCGGACTGTCGCTCCGCGGGAACCGCGCCGTCCCATGGTCGGAGGTGACGACGATGGCGCTGCGGTCGTAGAGGTCGAGCTGCCGCAGGCGCTCGAGCAGCAATCCCACTGCCCGCAGCGCGCACCGCGCCTGCGCCAGATAGTTGTCGAGGTTGAGTGGCATGTGCCGGCCGGTGTACGTGCATTCCGCGTCCGTGACGAGCGGCGTGTGCGGCGTGAACACGTGCAGGAACACGTAGAGAGGAGCTTCGTCGCCCACCGAGACCCGCTCGGCGAAATCCTGGAGGAACATGGCGTCGCCGAACGCCCGCTTCGGCGCCGCGCCCTGGCGGGTAGTGGTTCCCGCCTGCAGGCGCCACTGGCCGTCCCGGTAGACGCCGGCTTTGAGCCCGTGGGGCGCGTGCCGAAAGAGCGCCAGATCGAGCAATTGGGCCGACGCCGAGTCCACGTACTCCCGGTAGCTGCCGTAGGGCGCGGGGATGGTGTAGCGGAGGGCCGACTCGACCCCTGAGACCCCCCCGATCCCGCCGTGGACGCGACCGTAGGAGGTTAGGGAACGGAGCTGATAGCCCTGGCGGCCGAAAGCGTCGAAGATCGAGGGATCCCGCCGCAGGTAGCTGTGGAACGGCAACTCGTTGCGCCACGGAATCCCCGTGAGCATCGCCGGTACGGTCGCCTTCGTGGACGGGAACGCCCCCAGGTGATCCCGGAAGAAGGTGAACCCCGACCAGTTGCGGTCGAAGGCAGGCCGATCGGCGTCCAGTATGTCGCTGAACGCGAACGTGGGGAACTGGTCCAGCACGATGTGGATGACGTTGCGGCGGGCGGAGAGCTCGTGGATCTCGGGGGGCGGCAACCGCCACTCGTCCGCCGCCGAGTCTCCGGAAGCCTCCGCGGGGGCGAGCGGCGCCAGTAGCAGGAGGGCCGTCTGCAGCGTTATCAGCAGCGCACTGGCCGTTGGAGCCGCGCGGCTCGCGGCGCCGGGAAGGAGGAGCGCCAGGGCGAACATGCCAGCCCACAGGCCGGCCTCGACCGGTACCCGGTGGCCGTGCGACGCCAGGTCGAGTCCGCCGCCGTCCAGCACCCCGTAGTCGGCGACGAGGAGGTTGCCCTGCGCCCAGAGCAGCACGCCCGCCGCGCAGAGACCCGCCACGTAGCGCCGGAACGCCCGTGGCGGCAGCAGAAGTCCCAGCGTGGCGAGGAGTGCCGAGGCGAGCGCCAGCAGCGCGATCCAGGACGGCGCCAAGCTCCAGAACGGCAGCAGAAACTGGCTCCGATTCGTCGCGTGCACCGTCCAGGGCCCGAAGAGGAGCACCTGGGCGGGCCCGAGCAGCGCCGGGAACGCTGCCGTGCGCAGGCGCGCTCCCGCCTCCCGGACGGTCAGCGCAGAGACTCGCCGCACCGCCGCTCTGCCGAGCAGCAGCACGGCGCCGCCGGCCCAGACGAGCGGAACCAGCGTCGCCAGCAGCGCCGACCCGGCTGACAACCAATAGCCGGCGGCGCCCGGATCGGACGGGAACACCCGGCCTCGGAGGGGCCGCGGCTCGCCGCCGGCCGGCGCCCACCGCACGCGGAGGCTCCTCCCGCCCCCTCGCTGCCAGTGGTCGATCTCCAGCGTGTGGGAACCGGTCTCGAGCGCGACGGAGCGGGTCTCGGTGTGCATGCCGACCGCAGGATGCCGCTCGATCACGATCTCGCCGTCGATCCGCACGACCACACCGTCGTCGGCTCCGGCCCACAACGCGATCCGTTCCGCGCGGGGGGAGAACCACACGCCGCGCCAGCGGGCGAAGTAGTGACGGGTCGGCCGACGGAACTCGTCGAGAAAGGCCAGATCGACGTCCGCTGCCGGTTCCCCGGCGGCGGGGATCCTGGCGGTATCGAACCGGAGCGGGTTGGCCTCCGGGGCCAACGGATAGTGGAAGCTGCGCGTCAGCCCGCCGGCCGGAGCCAAACCTCGCACGAGGAGCCAGACGAGCGTCAGCAGCACGCCCGCCACGATGATGTACGACGTGAAGGGGGACGCTCCGGGAAGCGGGAACCGGATTCGTCTCAGGGCGTGCATGCCGCGCATCCTACGCCAACCCTGGGTGGGACGGTAGGACCGCCCGTTGCGGCACAGAGGCGACGACCTGCCGTAGCCCCCACGCGAGTGGGTTGGTGCGAGGCGTTCGCCGTTCCCCCGAGTCCGACGGCGCCGCGGCGCCGGCGTCTGCCGCAGTGGCCAGTCGGCGGATCGGAGCCGGCGCCGGGCGTCGTCGGCGGCGAACAGCACCATCCCGTCACCGACCGGGAGGAGCCGGACCAGCGATGGCTCACCGTTCCCGAGCGCGGCCTCTACACGGGCGTGCTCGTCTGCGGCGCGATCCGCTCGGGCAAGGCCTCGGCCTGCATGACGAGCTGAAGGCCACCGCGCGGACCTCGGCCAGGGACGGCGTGGTCCGGACCGCGAACCGTGCGGCGCTCCGCGAGCAGCTGACGAAGCTCAAGGTCGCGTTCGGGTCGAGCCGGGAGTCCCGAACGAGCCGGTGCGCTGGGAACGTCCGGGGCGGGCACGGGCCGCCTTGCCAGCACCTCGCGGTTCGAGTCGTGGGCCACGACGCATGCCTCGGGTACCGCCCACGGGCGGCAGCTCCAGCCCGAGAAGCGCCTTGCCGGCGGCTCTTGGCCGGAGTCGAAACGGCGAGCGGATCGGGCGAGGGCAGGGCGAACGCACCGGGGGCGACTGGCGACCCCAGAGGATCGGCCCGGTCCCTCGCAGTACTCCGTGTCGGGCTCGCCGTGACGTGGAACGGTCCATCCTCGCCGCGTGCGAGCCCGGTCAGTCTGATGATACGGTCGGCGGGGGCTGATGCTCTGGAGGCTGGCGGCGATTCCTTCATGGTACGCTGGGGTCTGTTGGGGCCCCGGTCGGCGCGGAGAAAGCGGGTCGGGCTGTCGAGTCGGCTCGATCTCCGGGCGTTGATGGCGTCCGACTACAGGGCCGTGGTCGGGCATTCGGGCAGCTTCGGGACGGCCGGATGGGCGCGAACCAGAGGCGGGGGCCGTGTGCGGATTCGACTCGGCCGGCCGGGCCGTCATTCTCGCTTGGGCGCCCGTGTCGCAACGGCAGGCGTTCTGTTCTGACGTGACCCGCTTGGCCCGCGAGCCCTCCGGTCACAACCATCGCGGGCTGAGCGTCGCGATCTCGCGTGGGTAGAATCGTGGGCGTACCCGGCGCATCCTGACAGAGACCTCAATAACTCCAGGGGTCTCTTGCTGTAATCGTGCTATCGCTGCCTTGACCGCGTCGCCAACGAGTCTCCCCTGTTCCACTCTGATCGCACTCTCTTATAGTCCCTCTCTCCGCTCCCCAACACGCAGCCGAACGGCCACACGAGCATCAATCCTCATCGTATGGCACCCGATTCATGGTACTCGTGATGCTCCCATCTGATCGCGATGGTTGAAGTCAAGCGCCGAAGGCCCTCACGCCAAGCCCCGCACTGCCCATGCCAAACTCCCACGGCTTCCTGATCCGGTTCGACGAAGAACAACGTACCGGCTTTCTGCGCGATGTGTGGGGGGGTAGAAGGTGGATTCTCCGACGCCCTAATTAGCGGTCATAAGGGCGGTCGGATCATCTCGTCCGAGAACGTGGCCAGGCACTTGACGAACACGCTCTTTGCGGACCTTGTACGCGACGGTTGGATCGGGACGCGTGGGACGTCATCCTCTCAGATCAGAGCTTTTCTCACCAAGTCTCTCAGTGACCGCCGATCGCTTGTCCTCGGACGTAGTCGACCAAGAGGAGTTCGGGTGGATTCTGAAGCCACATTGGACGCCCTTGGCCTCAGTGACTGACAGGGGCCGAAGGCTGAAAGCCAGAGGCGGATCGCACGCGAAGCGCCATGCGGCTGCCCATGTCGGCGGGACGTTTTCGCCAACGGTTGGTCAACGGTCGAAGGCCGCGTAGGCCGCGTAGGTCTTGGGTCCTGGCACGGACTTGATGTGCTCCCACGCCGCCACGGCGTCAGCGCGGCTCTTGCCCTCGTTCGCGGGGTCCGCCCGGAAGTCCGTGATGAAGTTGTTGAACCGGGCGGCGGGGATCCGCGGCAGGCGGCCCTCCGTGCGCAGGAGCTCCAGCAGTCGAGTGCCGAGATCCTCGTAGGTGATGCGCCTCCCGGTCTGAATCTGCCGCCGGCGCCAGTCGTTGAGCCAGTACCACTGGCCCGACTTGTCCTTCAGCGACGGGGCCCGCGCACGGACCAGGCCTCGCAGGAAGTCCTTCGTCGCCCTGTCGTCGACGTAATTCCGAACGAGTGTCCCGGCCGCGAGACGATCGCGCCCTGCGCCGGACCGGCGGCAAGATTCGGGCGTGGGGACTGGAACCACGCCGGTTCGCAGGAAGTCCCGGATGAGCGCCTCCAGCTCGAGCTTGCGCCGTCGGCCGACCGCGATCCCGAGCTGGCGGGCAAAGGCCTTGAGCTCCGTAGCATAGAAGTAGCCGCCGTCGAACTCCTCGACCGACATGGAAGGACGGAGCTTCGCCATGACCGCAGCCCCCGGGCGAGCGCCAGCGGCTACGGCTCCACGAACACGGCCTTGGGAACGAACGCCGTCACCACCTGCGTCAGGTCGACGGCCTCCGCGATGCGGAAGTCGACGGCGATGCTGGCGAGCGAGAAGGCCTGCGAGCGGCTGAGGCCGCGCTCCGCGACGAGGAAGTCGACCGTCGCCGCGACCGCCTTGCGCAGGGCGCGGTCGAGGTCGAGGTCGATGCCGATCAGGATGTCGTGCGTCGCGTTCTCGGCGCGGGGGCCGGCGAGGGGCCGATCCTTGTGGAGCACGAGGCGGAAGTCGCCGCTCAGCGATTGCTCGATGGCCGTCCCGCTCACCTCGCCGTCGCCCTGCACGGCGTGCGGATCGCCGACGTAGAAGCGCGCGCCCGGGTGGAACACCGGGAGGTAGAGGGTGCTGCCGGCGCCGAGGTCCTTGATGTCCAGGTTGCCGCCGAAGGGCCCCGGCGGGCGCGAGGACTGCACGCCGGGCACCGTGACGCCCGGCTCCCCCACCGCCGGCGCGCGCGGGGCGACGGCCAGGATGCCCATGAAGGGCGCGAGCGGCACCCGCACGCCCTCCGCGAACAGCGCCACCTCGCGGCCGTCGACCTCGGCGGAGCGGATGAAGTGGCGCACCGGCGGGATGGGGAGCGGCCCGTCGCCCGGGATGGTGCCCGGATAGCCGGGGCCGAAGACGCCGCTCTCGGGGCCCGTGCTGTTGATGCCGTAGGGGACGCGGGTGCGCAGGGCGAGGATCTGCACCTCGAGCGTGTCGCCCGGCTCGGCCCCGTCGACGTGGATCGGACCGGTGATGACGTGCCCGCTGCGCCCCTCGCGCGGGCGCCCGGAGCGCGATTCCCAGAAGTCGAGGACGTCCTGGAGCACGTCCTCCGGGGCGACCCCGAACTGCCCGAGGTAGCGCTCCGGGTCCTCGGCCTGCGTCGCCCCGGCATGCGACAGCGTGTCGATGCGCACGGTGTCGCCGGACTGCACGGTCAGCACCGGCTCCCGCTCGATCGGGAACCAGCCCCAGACGACGTTGTCCGGCGTCGAGGGCACGTGGTGGTCGGGCGCAGGCGCCTGCGCGCGAACCGCGGCCGCGGCCAGCACGACGCACGCCGCCGCCAGCGCAGCGGGAGTCGTCCGCCGCACCGCCCCGAGGCCACGCCGCACCGCCCCGGCCCTGTCGCCGCCCCGCCGTTTCGTTGCGGCGTCCCGGCTCCCGGCCCCGCCTCCGCCTTGCCGGCCCTTCGTCGTGCTCATCTCCGCCTCCGCCATCGCATCGCGCTCACCCGCGGACTAGAATACTCGCGTTGAACGACGGAGCCGAGAGTCCGCGCCCAGGTACGTGCCCGGCAGGAATCCCGGGCCGCGCAGGCTCTCGACGCGCTCGCGAGGGCGCGCCGGCGGCTCCGACACCATCGAGGAGGTTGCTCGTGCGTCGATCCACGCTGTGGCCTGCGGTCACGGCCCTCTCCGCAATCGCGCTCGCCTTCGTCGCGGCCCCGGCGGCCCAGCAGGAGCACGCGGGCCAGTACTCGCAGGCGGACATCA
>JAPOYG010000581.1 GCA_026706755.1 Acidobacteriota bacterium | reverse complement strand
GACCGCCGGCAGCGTCATTCGGGGGCTGCGGCGGCAGCGCGCCCGCCGCGCGCGCCGCGGCCCCGACGAGGGGCCGTTCCGCTCGCTGCCCGGCGGGCTGGGCGAGCTCGTGACGGCCGTCGCCGGACGGCTTCCGCCGGCGGCGGTCCGGTGCGGAAGCCCGGTTCGGGCGATCGAGGGGAGCGGCCCCTTCCGGATGGCTCTCGACGGCGGCAGCGTAGCGGCGCGGCAGGTGATCCTGGCCGTCCCGGCGCCGGCCGCGGCGGCGTTGCTCTCCCCGCTCGACGCGCGCGCGGCGCAGCTCGCCGCCGCCATCCGGCACACGTCGTCCGCGACGGTGACCCTGGCCTATCCACGGCGCACCGTCGGCCGGCCTATCCGCGGCAGCGGCTTCGTCGTCCCGTGGATCGAGCGCGTCTCGGGAGGCCTCGCGATCCTGGCCGGCACCTCCATATCGTCGAAGTGGCCGGGCCGCGCCCCGGACGGGCAGGCGCTGTTCCGGGGCTTCGTGGGCGGCGCCCGCGATCCGCGCGCCCTGGCCCGCACGGACGAGGACCTCGTCGATGCCGTGCACCGCGACCTCGCGCGCGTGCTCGCCACTACCGGCGCCCCGACCCTGGCGCGCGTCTACCGCTGGCCGGACGCGAACCCGCAGCACGAGGTCGGCCACCTCGCCACGGTGGCCGCCATCGACGCCCGGCTGGCACGGCTGCGGGGGCTGCACCTGGCTGGCTCCGCCTTCCGCGGCGTCGGCATCCCCGACTGCATCGCCGCCGGGCAGGCCTCGGCCGCCGCGGCGGCCGAGGCCGTCCGCGGCGTGCCCCACGACCCGGCGGCCGCCGCCCGGGCGGGATGAGCATGCGCCCGCCGATCCACATCATCGGCGTGCCGCTCGACCTCGGCGGCAACCGGCGCGGGGTCGACATGGGCCCGTCGGCCCTGCGCATCGCCGGGATCGGCACGCGGCTCGCCGCGCTCGGGCGCGAGGTCGTCGACCGCGGGAACGTGGCGTCTCCGGTACCGGAGACTCGCGCCCGCGGCCACCAGCGCAAGAAGTTCATGCCGGAGATCGCGCGCGTCTGCCGGCAGGTCTACCGGACAGCGCGCGCGTCGCACGACGACGGCGCGCTGCCGGTCGTGCTCGGCGGCGACCACAGCGTCGCGGTCGGCTCCGTCGCGGCGGCGGCGGCCGGGCGGCGCGCCCGTGGCCAGGCCCTGGGCCTGCTCTGGATCGACGCCCACGGCGACATGAACACCCCGGAGACGACCACGAGCGGCAACGTGCACGGCATGGCGCTCGCCGCCGCGATCGGGCCCGAGCCGATCGAGCTTGCCCGCATCGGCGATGTCACACCGGGCGAGTACAAGCCGACGATCGCCCCCGCCCACACCGCGCTCATCGGCGTCCGGAATCTCGACGACGCCGAGCGCGAGCGGATCGTCGCCTCGGGCGTCCGCGTCTTCACGATGAAGGACATCGATCGGGACGGCATGGCGGCCGTGGCCCGGGAAGCCCTGCGCCTGGCGTGCCGCGGGACGGGCGGCATCCACGTCTCGCTCGACCTCGACGTCTGCGACCCGACCATCGCCCCCGGCGTCGGCACGCCGGTCAAGGGGGGCCTCAGCTACCGGGAGGCCCACCTGCTGATGGAGACGGTGGCCGACGCGGGAGCCCTCCGCTCGCTCGACCTCGTGGAGGTCAACCCGATCCTGGACGCCGGCAACGCCACCGCGGAGCTCGGCGTGGAGCTCGCTCTGTCGGCGCTGGGCCTGCGCATCCTCTGAAGTACCCCGCGTGCCCGCGGTCGACTCGCGGCTCCTCCGGCACCTGCCTGCCCCCCCGCGTGCCCGCATCCGGCGCGTGCGGTAGGATCCGCGGGGGCGGGGTGCGGTTCCGGTCCGCGGAGCTTCCACCCTGCCGGAGGACGGGATGGCTGATTACACGTACGAGGAGCTCAGGCACAAGACGGTGGGCCAGCTTCGCGAGATCGCCAAGACCCTCGACCACGAGGCCGTGCAGGGGTACACGCAACTCAACAAGGAGCATCTGATCCCGGCGATCTGCAAGGCGATCGGCATCGACGCGCACGCGCACCACCACGAGGTGACGGGCGGCTTCGACAAGCCGGCGGCGAAGGCCAGGCTGCGCGCGCTGAAGGCGGAACGGCAGGCCGCCCTCGAGGCGCACGACCACGCCCGCCTGCGCGCCATCCGGCGGCAGCGCCACAGCCTGAACCACAGGATTCGCGCCCACGTCCGCTAGGCGTCTGCGCCGTAGAACCAGCGACGCACGAACTCCGTGCTCGCGCAGACTCCCAAAACGCCCGCGAGGGCGCTCTCCAGTGCCGCATCGCGGGCGGAGCCGGGGACGGACGGGAGTATGCTGGGACGATGAACGACGTCATGCTCGCCACGGCGGCCGTCGGCGGCGTGCTCGGCGCGGCGGGAGCTCTCTGGAACGGAGTGCAGATCGCACGGCTCGCGGGACGCGTGGACGCGCTCGAGTCAACGATGCAGGCGGTGATCAGCGCCCTGCTCGTGCGGCCCAGGGACTAGCCACGCTCGCTGTCCGCTCACCCCGCCCATCCAGGAGTGGGACCATGCTTCACGGGTGTCGCCTCGCGGCGTACGGATCGCTCTTCGCAGCCTCCGCCCTGTTGGCCGCCAGCGCGGTGCCGGGCACGGCGCTGGCGCAGCCCGCGGCGGAGGACGACTTCGTCCCCGTCACCGACGCCATGCTCCAGGCCCCCGCGCCGGAGGACTGGCTGATGTGGCGGCGCACCCTCGACGGCTGGGGCTACAGCCCCCTCGACCAGATCGACGCGGACAACGTGGCCGACCTGCGCCTGGTCTGGTCGCGGGCGCTCCATCCGGGCAGCCAGCAGGCGACGCCCATCGCCTACGGCGGCGTCCTCTACGTGCCGAACCCGCGCGACGTCATCCAGGCCATCGACGCCGCGTCGGGCGACCTCCTCTGGGAGCACCGCCGGGAGGTCCCGGACGACATCGAGGAGTACGTCATCGGCGTCCTCGCCGAGATCAACCGGAGCCTCGCCATCTACGACCGGCACATCATCGACACGAGCGTCGACGAGCACGTCTTTGCCCTCGACGCCGTCACCGGACAGCTCGTCTGGGAGACGGAGATCCTCGACTACCGGACGCACCCCGCCAACCAGACGTCGGGTCCGATCATCGCCGACGGCAAGGTGGTCTCCGGGCGGAGCTGCACGCCGCGCGGCGGCCCCGACGCGTGCGTCATCGTGGCCCACGACGCGACGACCGGCGCCGAGCTGTGGCGCCGGCGCACCATCCCCGCCCCCGGCGAGCCCGGCGACGAGACCTGGGGCGGCGTACCGTTCGAGGAGCGCAGGCACGTCGGCGCCTGGATGGTCCCGAGCTACGACCCGGCGCTGGAGCTCGTCTACATCGGGACGTCGGTGACCTCGCCGGCGCCGAAGTTCTTCATCGGCGGGGCCGACCTGGCGCACCTCTACCACAACTCCACCCTGGCCCTCGACGCCAACACCGGCGAGATCCGCTGGTACTACCAGCACCTGAACGACCACTGGGACCTCGATCACCCCTACGAGCGGCTGCTCGTCGATACAGCCGTGGCGCCCGACCCGGACCACGTGAGCTGGATCAACCCCCGGCTCCGCCCGGGCGAGGTGCGGCGGGTGCTGACCGGCATCCCCGGCAAGACGGGCGTCGTCTACACGCTCGACCGGGCGACCGGCGAGTTCCTGTGGGCCACACCGACGGTGACCCAGAACGTCATCTCCGGCATCGACGGGGCCACGGGCGACGTGACGGAGAACGCGGAGCTGGTCTTCGGCAGCGTCGGCCAGGACGTGCTGGCCTGCCCCCACGCCGTCGGCGGGAAGGACTGGGAGGCCGGCGCCTACAGCCCTCTCACCAACACGATGTACTACCCGCTGCGCAACGTCTGCGCGCGGATGATGGCGCTCGACGACGACAGCCTCTACCAGCTCGCCTTCCGCAGCCAGATCGCGCCGGGCACCGACCAGGTGGGCACCGTGCAGGCGATCTCGGCCGAGACCGGCGAGATCCTGTGGAGGCACGAGCAGCGCGCGGCCACGACGTCGCTCGTCACGACCGGCGGCGGCCTCGTCTTCGGCGGCGACGTGAACGGCCGCTTCCGCGCGCTCGATCAGCAGACGGGCGAGGTGCTGTGGGAGGTCAACCTCGGCTCCCCCGTCACGGGCTTCCCGATCACGTTCGCCGTCGACGGCCGCCAGTACGTCGCGGCCAGCACCGGGAGCTCCATCAGCTCGACCGTGCATCTCGCCGTCACCCCGGAGCTGCGCCCCAGCAGCGGCAACGTGCTCTTCGTCTTCGCCCTCCCGGAGGGGGACTGATGCTGGGCGCGCTCGGTATCGAACCCGTAGCGCTCCTCATCCTCGGTGGCCTCGGCGCGGTGCTGACGTGGCTGCTGAGCGGGCAGCCCCGGGGGCGCGCGGCGATCAGGGCCCGGAAGCGGGGATGATGGCCCGGACGGCCTCCGGGAGATCCTGCTCGAGGAGCCGCTCGCCCGAGAGCGGCTGATACATCGGGTGCCCGAAGGCAAGGGCGAGTACCACCGCCACCTGCAGGAGCACGAACGACCCCGCGACTGCGCGCCGGGGGACCGACCCACCCTCGAACGCCGCCCGCAGCCACGCCGCGACCGGCAGGCAGGCCGCGTGCAGCGCGATGACGACGTGCCAGCCCTGGACGGGGACGGGAGAGACCGCGGCGGAGGCGCACATCGCGACGAGGCACCAGCCGGCGTAGGCGCGGAACCAGTCGTCCGCTGACGGTGGTTCCGCAGCGTCGGCCGCCCCGACCGCAGGCCGGGGCCGGAACGTCGACGCGGTCCGCAGAGCCGACCTGGCCCGTATCGCCCACCCGGCCCGCATCGCCCACCCGGCCCGCATCGCCCGCCCGGCCCGCTGTGCCCACCCGGCCCGAAGCGCCGACCCGGCTCGGAAGTAGTCGCGGGACGCCAACAGCGCCACGATCACGGAGAGCGTGCTCAAGGCCACGAGCATCGTCAGCAGGCCGGACGCGAATCCCGTCCGGACGCCCGACTCGATGACCTCCACGTCCGCGAACGAGCTCTCCCGCAGCCGGCGCCCGATGTCCGGGGAGCCCAGTCGCAGGCAGTAGGCGAGCGCCTTCAGCGCGTTCAGTCCCCCGACCGCGAGCCGCGAGAACTCCTCCGTCTCGCCGGGCGTCATGCGCGGCAGGGTGCCGGCCAGCCACGCCTGCGCCGTCGCGATCAGGGTGAGCGCGCCAAACGCCATCCCGCCGAACGCGCCGCGCCAGTCGATCCGGATGGCGCGCTGCAGGGCAAGCAGCGCCGTCAGCACGACGAGGACGACGAACGACGCATGAAGCTGCAGCGTGGCGGTCAGCGTGGCCCCCAGCAGCAGGCTCCAGCCGAAGCGGGGCCCCGCGCGCAGGCGCCACGCGCAGGCCAGGTGCAGGGAAGCGGGCAGGAACACGTAGGCGGGCTCCCAGACGAAACCTGCGTGGTAGAGACGCCACGGCGACAGCCAGTACGCGGCAAGGTACGAGGCGAGAAAGGGAATCCCCAAGGCCCGTCCGACGGTGGCGGCCAGCACCGCCGCCGCGCCGAGATGGCTGAACCCGATGAGCAGCGCCGGCGCACGGTAGTCCGTCCAGGCCTCCAGCGGCCCGGCGATCAGCAGCGGCAGGAGCGATCCCGGGATGTGTCCCCCACCGCTCATGTACTTCGCGACCGGCGGGAGCCGCCCCGTCTCCAGCAGGTCGAGGCCCGACAGGAACAGCGCGTACTGGTCGCCGTAGATCCACTGCCGCGACCACAGCAGCGCCTGGAGCAGGGCGCCGGCGAGGAGCACGACCGCCGCGAGGAGGGTGCTGCGCTTCACCGTTCGGTCAGGTCCCCTCGCCAGCGAACAACCGAAGGGACATCCCCGCCGTCAGGACCCGGCCCGGCGGAAGATCGTTGGCGCACAACACGAGAACCCGGCGGCGAGGAGAAGGCCCGAAACGAGATTGACTGCGGGAAAACGCGTCCCGACCATGTAGTCGGCTCCGACTCCGGCGAGGAGGGCGACGAGCGCCGAAGCGGATAGAGCCCAGAAAACCCACGGCGACTGCCGAGCGAGTCCCCGCCAGACGACCACCGTGAACAGCAGGCAGAAAGCGACGTTGAGGCCGTTGGCGAAGACGGCGATCGAGTTGGCGGCCGCCAGCGCCTCCCGTCCGAGCGCACGGACTTGCGGCTCCGTCAACACGCCCGTGAGCCCGGGCGCGTTGCCTCCGCGGAACAGAATCGACACGAGGATCCAGGTGGACGGCAGGAGGTTTAGCACGCTCCAGAGCCAGAGCAGAATCGATCCGAGCTTCAGCATCCCAAGCTCCGTCGTGTCCCCGGCGACCTCCGCGCGACGCGACCTCGACACGCCGGGACGTTCCGCGAGCTCGTGCACATCTTACCTTGGTGCGTGCGGTGATCGACTTCTCCCGGCGGCCCGACGTGGTACGCTGATCTCCATGTGGGTCGCTTGGCGGTCGGTCTGGAGACAAGATCCGGGAGCCGTTGACGCTGAACTGCAACGTGGCGGGCAGCGGGCGGGAGGGGACGAGCCGATGCGCATGAGTCGAACGGACCGCCAGCCGCATCTCGGCGAGCGGCGTTAGGGATGTCATTTCCGGCTGGCAGGACTTCGTGGCGACCGAGTGCGCGCCTTGCATCTATACGGGGCCGCTAGCTCAGTGGTAGAGCACCTGACTTTTAATCAGGGTGTCGCTGGTTCGATCCCAGCGCGGCCCACCTTTAGAATCAGTAACTTACGGGAATCCTCGAGTGCGGCGCCCGTCCGACCGTAAGTCGCCTGGGAGTCAGCGGTGAAGCAGAGGATGACCTTTGGTCAACTCGACCGTCTTGTCACCCGGGCTGATGACCAACTGAAGGGCATTCCGCACGGGAATGCTGTGTTCCTAGGCGAGGGGCGCTCGCGTCCCATGACCGTTCGCGATCAGTTCAAGGGGGTCTTGGTCGCACTGGAGCGGAGAGGTCGACAAGGACACGTCGGGGCCCGCGCTTCGACCGGCGGCCTACCACTTTGAATTCCAGTCAATCATTGGAGAACAGCACCTGTGTGACGTACGCGTGCAGCGTGTACGAGAGAGCTTTCGCCGAACGAAGGTCCTTGGGAAACGACACCGCTATAACCCTGCTCGTGAGATGCTCATATGCCATGGGTCTGCTGAACAGGTCCGGACATTCGTCGTTGGTCAACGCGGAGTGGAGTCCAACTCGATTGCGGCAGACCTCAAAGGCTACCTTGTCCCGGTTCTTGGCTGGTCCGATGCCTTGGCAGAAGAATACGCGGAATCGACGGTCGAACTTGAGGATCGGTGCGCGTCGGGTGCGGCCCGACGGCACATCGCAGCCAACCATTCGTGAAGCTCTCTCGATGTCGCCGACTTCCCCGAGAGGGTCGCCAGCGTGTCGCGGACCTCGGTGCGCCGGGAGGTGGCGACGGAGCGGTTCGGCGTCCACCTCCGCGAGCACCGCCCAGGGCCGTGCTGTGATCGGCCGGAGAGGAAGCGCCGACTACGCCCGCTATAATGGGAGTTGATGGCGCTGCTCTCTCACGGCGGTCGCTGGTGCGTCGCGGTGTGGTGCCTCCTGCTCCTCGTTCTCGGCCTCGCCGCGTGCGGCGGCCCGGACGCTCCCCCCGAGGCTGCCGGCGCTTCCTCATCCTGCATCGGGTGTCATCGCGAGGAGACGCCCGGTGTCGTCACGGACTGGGAGCTGAGCCGCCACAGCGCGGCGGGCGTCGAGTGCAGCCTGTGTCACGGTGACGGGCACAGTTCGGCGGACGACGTCGCCTTCGTCGGGATGGCGACGGTGGAGGTGTGCGCGGACTGCCATCCGATCCAGGCCGAGCAGTTCACGGGCGGCAAGC
>JAPOYG010000544.1:4544-8080 GCA_026706755.1 Acidobacteriota bacterium | reverse complement strand
CCCGCTTCCCGCAGTACCTCGTCCGTGTGCTGGCCCAGGAGCGGCGCGGGACGTCCCGGGGTGAGCGGGGTGGACGAGAGCTTGATCGGCGTTCCGAGGGTCGAGATCGTCCCCAGGGTCGGGTGCACGGTCTCGACCACCATCTCTCGCGCCCGGACCTGCGGATCGTCCATCACCTCGCGGTAGTCCTGGATGGGCCCGCAGGGAATGTCGTGGGCGTCGAGCTCGGCCAGCCAGTGGACGCGGGGGCGCGTCGCGGTGACCGCCTCGATGGCGGCCGCGAGGCGCTTCCGATGCCGGACCCGGCTGCCGTCGCTCGCGAAGGCCGGATCGTCCGCCCACTCCGGGTGGCCCAGAAGGCGCGCGAGACGCCCGAAGATGCGGTCGTTGGCCGCGCCGAGCGTGATGAAGCCGTCGCTGCAGCGGACCGCCTGGTACGGCGCGCTCATCCGATGCGCGGACCCGAGCGGCCCGGGCACCCGTCCCGTCGAGAACAGCTCCGTCGCCTCCCACACCGAGAGCGCCACCCCGGCGTCGACGAGGGCGGCGTCGACGTGCTGGCCGCGGCCGGTGCGGGTCCGATGCTGGAGGGCGCCCAGGATGCCGATGACGGCGAACAGCCCCGCCCCGAGGTCGGTCAGCGGCACCCCGACCTTGACCGGCGCGTGGTCCGGCTCCCCGGTCACCGACATCAGCCCGGAGACGCCCTGGGCGACGAGGTCGAAGCCTCCCTTGCCGGCGGCGGGGCCGGTCTGCCCGTACCCGGAGATGGAAGCGTAGACGAGGCCGGGATTCGCCGCGGCGAGCGACGGGTAGTCGAGCCCGAAGCGGGCCATCACCCCCGGCCGGTAGTTCTCGACGAGCACATCCGCCGCGGCCGCCAGCCGCCGGAGGAGCGTCTGCCCGCGCGGCGCCTTCAGGTCGACGACGATGCCCCGCTTGCCGCGGTTCACCGCGTTGAAGGCGGCGCTCTCGTCCCCCTCCGCGCCGGCCATGCGCCGGGACGAGTCGCCGGCGGGCGCCTCCACCTTGATCACGTCGGCGCCCATGTCGCACAGTACCATCGCGCAGTACGGCCCCGCCATGACCTGCGTCACGTCGAGCACGCGGATGCCGTCGAGCGGGGAGGTCATGGCTGGCGGCGCCGCAACGCGTCGCGGGACGGGAGGCTCCAATCGTGTCGACGCCGCACGTCGTACGCACCCAGGACGGCCCGATCGCCGTCGTCACCTTCAATCGGCCGGAGGCCCGCAACGCGATGACCTGGCCGATGTACGACGCGCTGGTCGAGCTGTGCGAGGAACTCGACCGGGCGGACGACGTCCGCGTCGTCGTATTGCAGGGAGCGGGGTCGAAGGCGTTCGTCGCCGGGACGGACATCGCGCAGTTCCGCACGTTCCGCACGGCGGAAGACGGCGTCCGCTACGAGCAGCGGATCGACGCCGTCGTGGATCGACTGGAGAGGCTCGCCAAGCCGACCATCGCGGCCATCGACGGCGTGACGACCGGCGGCGGCTGCGCGCTCGCCGCCGCCTGCGACCTGCGTATCTGCACCACGCGGGCGCGCTTCGGCGTGCCGATCGCGCGGACGCTCGGCAACTGCCTCTCCGCCTCGAACCATGCCCGCTTCCTCGATCTGATCGGCCCCGCCCGCCTCAAGGAGCTGCTGTTCACCGGCCGTCTCCTGACCGCCTCGGAGGCCGCCGGCGCGGGGTTCGTCAACCGGGTCGTCGAGCCCGACCGGCTCGTCGCGGTCGTCCGCGAGTACGCGCTGACGATCGCGGCGAACGCGCCGCTGACCGTTCGGGCGAGCAAGGAGATGATTCGACGGATTCAGGAACACCGGCGGATCGATCCGGCGCTCGGACGCGACCTGATCATCACGTGCTATACGAGCGCCGACTTTCACGAGGGCGTCGACTCGTTTCTCGAGAAGCGCGCGCCGCAGTGGACGGGAACGTAGCCCTTCGCTCCACTGCGGCGCGATTCTACTCCGTCCCGGCGGGCCCGTCCGGCGTTGCAGCGGGGCGCGCGAGCGCGCGACGGACGAGGCCGGCGAGCGCCGCCAGCCCCGGGCCGACCGGTCCGGTCAGGTGCAGGCGGAGCACCCGCCGGCCGCGCTCGGTGAGCACCGCGACGTCGCCGTGCGCCTGCGCCGCCTTCACCGCGCCGAAGGTGGACGCATGATCCGGCACGCCGAGGTCCCTCGCGTCGTCGCACGTCACCTGCAGGAAGACGCCGCTGTTCGGGCCCCCCTTGAACGCCTGTCCCGTGGAGTGCAGGAAGCGGGGCCCGAACCCCACCGTCGTCGCCACCCGCCGCGCGTCCCGAACCGCGTGGCGCAGCCGGGCGAGCGACGCCTCGTGCGCCTCGCAACGCTCGACGTAGGCCAGCACGCCGAAGTAGTCACGCGGGCGGAGCCGGGCGCAGTGGGCGGCGACCAGCTCGTCGAGCCGATCCGATCCGGCCGCATCCCGGAGCGACGCGGCCTGATCCTCGTCCGCGTGGGCCAGGATCTCGCCCCCCGCGTACGACCCGCGGGCGAGCGGCGGATCCTGCGGCCACCCGCCGCGCGCGGCGTGCTCGGCGGTCAGGCGGCGCGCGGCGACCTTGCTCGCCTCGACGTCCGGCTGATCGAACGGATTCACACCGAGGACCGCGCCCGCCACGGCCGTCGCGATCTCCCAGCGGAAGAACTCGCCGGCGATGTGGTAGCGGTCCGGGAGCGACAGGCGCACGACGGGTTGGCCCGCCGTCTCGAGGCGGGCGAGCGCCGCGTCCTGGCCGGCGTCCTCGTCGCCGTCGAGGTGCAGGGAAACGAAGATCCGGTCGTCGTCGTAGACGGCGGGAGCGCCGAGCGTCTCCCCGTCTATGGGAAGGATCCCGGTTCCCCGCTTGCCCGTGGATTCGGCCAGCAACTGCTCGAGCCACGCGCCGAGGCTGCGGATCGCCGGCGACAGGGCGAGCGTGACCTTGTCGCGCCCCTGCCGGGCGCCGGCGCCGAGCAGCAGGCCGAGTCCGACCCCGGGATTGCGTGCCGCCGGCACCCCGGCCGCGCAGGCCCGCGCCATCCGTTCGGCGGCGGCCAGCAGCCGGCCGGGATCGAGGCCCATCGCGGCGGCCGGCACCATCCCGAACGGCGACAGGGCCGAGAATCGTCCGCCGATGCTCGGCTCGCCCCGGAACACGGCCCGGTACCCGGTCGCCGAAGCCCGGTCGTCGAGCGCCGACCCCGGATCCGTGATCGCGACGAAGCGCGAGCCGGCCGCATCGGGACCGATCCGCCCGGCCACCCGCGCGAAGAAGTAGCGCTCGAAGAGACTCGGCTCCAGCGTCGTGCCCGACTTGCTCGCCACCACGAACAGCGTGCGCCCGACATCGAGCTGCTCCTCGAACGCACGGACCTGGGATGGGTCGGTGGAATCCAGGACCCGGAGGTCCGGTGCCCCGGAGACGTGCCCGAAGGTCTCGCGCAGCACTTCCGGGCAGAGGCTCGAGCCGCCCATTCCGAGCAGCCCGACGTGGCTGAAGCGCTC
>JAPOYG010000544.1:0-4023 GCA_026706755.1 Acidobacteriota bacterium | reverse complement strand
GATGAACGCTGCAGTCAGAATGAGGGGCGTAACGAAGACCTTCGGGCGGTTGACGGCCGTCGGCGGGCTGGATCTGGAGGTCCCGCGCGGCGGACTGTACGGCTTCATCGGTCCCAACGGCGCGGGGAAGACGACCGCGATCCGCATGCTCATGTCCATCCTCTTCCCGGACGAGGGCACCATCTCGATCCTCGACCACGCGTCGGCGCTCGAGGCGAAGGACCGGATCGGGTATCTCCCCGAGGAGCGCGGCCTCTACCGCAAGATGCGGGTACGACCGTTCCTGCGCTACATGGGACGCCTGAAGGGCCTCGCCGGCGCCGATCTCGAGCCGCGGATCTCGGCTGCCCTGGAGCGGGTCGGCCTGGCCGGTGTGGATCGCAAGCGTTGCGACGAGCTGTCCAAGGGAATGTCGCAGAAAGTGCAGTTCGTCGCCGCCACGCTGCACGAGCCCGACCTGCTGATTCTGGACGAGCCGTTCAGCGGGCTCGATCCGGTCAGCATGCGGACCCTGCGCGGCATCATCCTCGAGGAGCACGACCGCGGCGCCACGGTGCTGCTCTCGACGCACGTCATGCCTCAGGCAGAGGAGATCTGCGAGCACATCGTCATGGTGCACGAGGGCCGCAAGGTGCTCGACGACGACCTCGCGGCCATCCGCCGGGCCTACGATCCGCGGACCGTGGAACTCGAGCCGCTGAACGCCGATGCGGACCTGTCGAGACTGGCGGCGATGCCGGAGGTGGAGCACGTGCGGCCGGCGGATCGGGCGCAGGAAGTACGGTTGCGGCGGGGGACGGACCCGGCGGAGGCGATGCGCCGGATCCTGGACGCCGTCCCCGCGGCCCGCATCGAGATCTTTCGCCCGCGTCTCGAGGACGTCTTCGTCGATCTGGTCGGCGCCGCGCCCACCGGGCTCGACGAGGAGCCCGATGCCGGGGCGCCGCCGGAGCCGGGCCGGACGGGAGGCACAACGTGACGCGCATCCTGCAGGTCGCCCTCCGCGACTTCCTGGCCGTCGTGGCGACCAAGGGCTTCCTCTTCGGCCTGGTGACGATGCCGGCGGTCGCGGGCATCATGGTGGTCGTCGGCCCGCGTCTCTTCGACGACGGCGACTACCGGATCGTGGGGGAGTACGCGGTCGTCGATCCCACCGGCGACGTCGCGGCGAGGATGCGGGCCGCGGTCGAGCCGGAGGCGGTCGCACGACGCCGTCTGGCCGGTGTCCGGCGGGCCATGGGCCAGGTTCCGGAGGCGGTCCGCCGCGTCGCCCCGGACGCCGTCCCGCAGTCGCTCGCGGCCGCGGCCGGCCCGGTGCCGGAGGTGAGCCTCACGCTGCTGCCGGCGGACACGGACCTCGACGCCGCCCGGGAGTGGTTGCAGGGGAACGCGGACGGGCCGGACGAACCCCGCCGCGTCGCGCTGATCGTGATTCACGACGATGCGGTCAGGGGAGGGGAGCCGGACGGCGCGCTGGGGACGTATGACCTCTACGTGCATCCCGGCCTCGACGATCGGGACATCGACTTCTGCCACGAGGTGGTCCGCGAGGCGATCGTGGACGCTCGCGCGGCGGCGCACGGAATCGATCGATCCGCAATCGACCGCCTGCTCGACGTGCCGCGCCAGAGCTCGGTGACGGTGGGGGCCGGCGCCGACGGCGAGACGGTCGGGGGACTCAACCGCTTCCTGCCGATGGCGTACATGATGCTCCTGTTCATCGGCATCATGGTCGGCGGCCAGAACATGCTGGCGTCGACGGTCGAGGAGAAGTCGAACCGCGTCGTCGAGGTGCTGCTGTCGGCCGTCTCCCCGATGGAGCTCATGGCCGGCAAGCTGCTCGGGGCGGTCGCCGTCAGCCTCGTCATGATGGCCTTCTACGTCGGGATCGGACTGGCCCTGCTGGCTTCGTTCTCGCTGCTCGGCCTCATCGACCCGTGGTTGATCCTCTACCTCGTCATCTTCTTCCTGCTCGGCTTCCTCGTAATCGGCTCGCTCATGCTGGCGGCCGGGGCGGCGGTCAACGACATGAACGAGGCGGCGTCGCTGCAGGCACCGTTGATGGTGGTGATCATGGTCCCGTGGCTGGTCTCGCCGGCGGTGGCCCGCTCCCCGGAGTCGACGCTGGCGTACGTCGTCAGCTTCGCGCCGCCCATCAACACCTTCGGGATGCTCATCCGGATGGCCTCGACCCAGCCGCCGCCCTGGTGGCAGGTCTGGCTGTCGATCGCCGTCGGTGCCGCCTCCGTGGTCGGCGCCGTGTGGATCGCGGCGAAGGTTTTTCGGATCGGACTCCTGATGTACGGCAAGCCGCCCGACCTCAGGACGCTGATGCGCTGGGTGCGGGCAGCGTAGGAGTCGCCGGCGTACGGCGCGGCCGCCGGGGCGGCCGCCGGTCGCAGGGCCGGGAATGGTGTGGAGATGGCCGCCCGCGCGGCCAGGGAGGCTTGACATGGGCTCGACGGGTGGTTCGGAGATGCGCGGTCGGCGCGTTCGGCTCACGAGGCGGCAGGCGATGCAGGGTCTCGGCGCGGTTCTCGGATCCGCGGCCGTGCTGCAGGAGACGTCCCCGTCCGGGCGGGCGGCGCTCGCGGGTGTCGCGCAACCCGCGGCGGTCGGTCCGTACGACTCGGACTGGCTTCCCGCGGGCGTCCGGTCCCGCTTCGTGCAGAACGTCAACGGGTTGACCATGCACGTGCTCGAGGCGGGCTTCGACGGCGGAGATCGCCCCGCGCTGCTGCTGCTTCACGGGTTCCCGGAACTCGCCTACAGCTGGCGGCACGTCATGGCCCCGCTCGCGGCGGCGGGCTATCACGTCATCGCCCCCGACCAGCGCGGCTACGGGCGGACGACGGGATGGAGCGCCGACTACGACGGCGACCTGCGTCCGTTCAGCCGCCTGAACGCGGTGCGCGATGCGCTCGCCCTGGTCTCGGCGTTCGGCTATCGCACCGTCGAGGCCGTCATCGGCCACGACTTCGGCTCGCCCATCGCCGCCTGGTGCGCGGTGGCCCGGCCGGACGTCTTCCGAGCGGTTGCGCTGATGAGCGCTCCCTTCGGCGGCACCCCCGAGTGGCCCTTCGATACCGCGAACGGCACGCCGCCCGCCGAGCCGCCGGGTGGTCCCGACATCTACGAGGAGATGGCCCGGCTGCCGCGTCCGCGCAAGCACTACCAGCGCTACTACCGCACGCGGGAGGCGAACGGGAACATGTGGCGCGCGTCGCAGGGGGTCCACGCGTTCCTGCGCGCCTACTACCACCACAAGAGCGCGGACTGGGCCGAGAACCGGCCCTTCCGCCTCGCAGGGTGGACGGCGGAGGACGTCGCGCAGATGCCGACCTACTACATCATGGACCTCGACATGGGCATGGCGGAGACGGTCGCCCGGGAGATGCCGACGGCGGACGAGATCGCCGCGAACCGCTGGCTCCCCGAGCGGGAGCTCCGGGTCTACAGCGAGGAGTACGGGCGGACCGGCTTCCAGGGCGGCCTGCAGTGGTACCGGTCGGGGGTCATCGCGGACGAGACGCTGACGTTCGCCGGACGGACCATCGACATTCCTTCCCTTTTCGTCGCAGGATCGAGCGACTGGGGCTCCTATCAGCGTCCGGGCTCGCTGGAGCGGATGCAGGAGCAGGCGTGCACGGACATGCGCGGCGTCCATTTCGTGGACGGGGCCGGGCACTGGGTGCAGCAGGAGCAACCGGAGGAGACGGTGCGCCTGCTGCTGGACTTCCTGCGAGCAGCATGAGGGCGGGGATTCGCCCTGGCGCGACCTTGCGGGCGCGTCGGGAGTCTGCGCGGCGCAATGTGCCCGCGTCGCGCGTCTGGGGCGCGGACTCCTGGCCCGACCGCGGGTCGCATCGGGAGTCTGCGCGGGCAGCAACGTGCCGCAGCGCACGCTATACGCAGACGCTTGAACGCAAGTGGAAGGCCAAGGCCAAAGCGACGGGTGCCGTACCTGAGAGGTTGGTAGCGGGGGGGGGATTTGAACCCCCGACCTTTGGGTTATGAGCCCAA
>JAPOYG010000184.1 GCA_026706755.1 Acidobacteriota bacterium | reverse complement strand
CGCGCCTCGACGAGCGGTGCCTCTCCGAGCCCCGGCAGACGCGCCCGGGCGACCTCCCGGGCTGCGGCGATGCCCTCCGGCGACGGCGCTCGATCGCCGCGGTCGGGATCGAAGGGCGGGCCGAGGGCGGTCAGCGCCACCTTGACGCCGCGGCCCTCGATGTCCGGCAGCCCGTAGGCGCCGCCGGGGAAGTCGATCCACGCCGGCAGGGCCGGGGGCGCGAAGCGGCGGTCTCCGGCCGGCGTGCCGAAGAAGAAGACTTCCTGGCGCGTCGTGCGGACGAGCGGGCCGAGGAGCTCCGGGAAGAGCCGCGGCAGCCAGGGCCCGCAGGCGAAGACGAGCGCTCCCGCCGCCAGGCGCGTTCCATCGCCGAGGCGCACCTCGGTCGCGTCGGCGAGAGGCTCGATGCCGCTCGGATCGACGGATGCGTGACGGTAGTCGACGCCGTTCCGCTGCGCCGCGTCCACCACCGCGCGCACCGCCCGCCGCGCGAGCAGGACGCCGCTTCGAGGCTCGAGCACGCCGTGCGTGATGCCGGAGAGGTCGATCTGCGGGAACCGCGCCCGGAGCTCCGCGGGGGTGAGGGGCTCGGTCGTCACGCCCAGCATCGCAAGGGTGCGGGCCGTGCCCTCGACGTGGGGATCGTCGTCGCGGCCGAGCCAGAGTACGCCTGTCTCGCGAAACAGGTCCGGCCGCCCGGCCTCCGCCAGCAGCTCCTTCCACCGCGGCAGCGACGCGTGCGCCCAGCGCGAGTAGAGCGCGCGGTCGCCGTAGCCGCTGCGGATGATGCGCGACTCGCCGCCCGAGCTGGCCCTCGAGTGACCGGCGCCGAACGCGTCCACGAGGGTGACCGAACGGCCCTCCCGGCGCAGGTGCCACGCCGTCCAGGCGCCGAACGAGCCCGCCCCGATCACGAGGACGTCCGGCGAGCGCGCCATGGCGACGATGATAGCGGAGGCCGCAGCGCGACCTAGCGGTCGCGGCGACGAACGGCGGGCTACCATGGGCCGGGAGCGCGAGCCGCGGAGCGACCCATGACCGCGTCACAGGCCGTCGAGATTGCCCCCGGCGCGTTCCACCTGCCGGGTTTCCTGCCCGCGCCCGCCCAGCGCCGCGTGCTGGCGGCGGTCGAGGCGCTCGCGTCCGGCCCGGCCGGGTTCTACCGCCCGCGGGTGCGGGGCGGAGGCATGATGCACTGCGAGATGCTCTGCCTCGGCCGGCACTGGAACGCGATGACCTACACCTACGAGCCGGTACGGGCGGACTACGACGATCGGCCCGCGCCGCCGCTGCCCGCCGCGCTCGCGCACCTCGCGGAGCGCGCGGCGTCCGCGGTCGGCCTCGGCCTTGCGCCCGACATCTGCCTCGTCAACCGCTACGGGCGCGAGGGCCGGATGGGGCTGCACCAGGACAAGGACGAGGACGCGTCGACGCTCGAGGCCGGCGTGCCGGTCGTCTCGCTGTCGCTCGGGGACACCGCGCGCTTCGTGCTGGGCGGGCTCCGCCGCCGCGAGCCGACGGTGGCGGTTCCGCTCGACTCGGGAGACGCGTTCGTGATGGGCGGGCCGAGCCGGCTCCGCTACCACGGCGTGGCGCGCATCCTCCCGGCGTCGGGGCCGGCCGGGCTGGGGCTCGAAGGACGCATCAGCCTGACGTTCCGGCAGTTCGCGCTCGCGGGTTCCCGCGGGCACGTTGGGGAGTCTGCGCTGGCGCCGAGCACGTGAAGGCACGTCCCGCGGGGCGGACCCCTCGCCCCGGGGGGCTGAAGGCGGGGGGCAGCAGTCGTCCCGGGCCGCGGGCCGTCCATCGCGCGTTGGTGCCCGTTCAGCCCCGTGTTGCGCCCCATCCGGGGGTTTCGCTGGCGCCGGCGCGGCGCTTCTGGCTATTCTGTGTCGGCGTACGGGTTCCAGGAGAGTCTGCCGGACCGCATCGCGGGCCGGCTCGCGAGGCTGCGCTCGAAACGCGGAGAATCGACATGCACAAGCCGATCAAGTACGTCGAGAAGGGGTTGTCGCTGGCGGCCAACGGGGCTTGGTTCTTCTACGAGCGCTACAACCGGTTCACGGAGCAGCCCTCGTTCACGCCGAGCTGGTCGGACAAGCCGCTCCTCAAGTCGCACGAGAAGGTCAAGCCGCCGCTCGGCTGGCCCCGCGAGACCGACTCGCTCTGCCCGACCTGCGTCCGCGAGGCGCGCCAGGAGATTCTCGACGGCAAGAAGGACTACCGCATCCTGCTGAACGAGAAGGTCGGGGAGATCAAGGCCCAGATCGTCGAGCGGGACGGCCAGATCGTGATGGTCAAGGAGTGCCCGATCCACGGGCGCTTCGAGGACGTCATGGCGATCGACACCGAGTTCTTCCAGCACCTGGAGGACTCGTTCCCGGGCAGCGACATGCGCGCCCACAACGACGAGAAGCTCCACAACCACGGCAGCAGCACCATCAAGTACGGGCGGGGATCGGTGCTGACGATCGACCTGACGAACCGCTGCAACATGATGTGCGACCCGTGCTTCATGGACGCCAACCAGGTCGGGTTCGTGCACGAGCTCGGCTGGGACGACATCAAGACCCTGCTCGACAACGCGATCTCGATCAAGCCGAAGCGGCAGATGTCGGTGCAGTTCTCGGGCGGCGAGCCGACCATCTCGCCGTACTTCCTCGACGCCGTGCGCTACGCCCGCGAGGTCGGCTACAACAGCGTGCAGGCGGCGACCAACGGCATCGAGTTCGCGAAGAGCCTCGACTTCGCCCGCGCTGCGGCCGACGCCGGCCTGCGCTACGCCTACCTGCAGTTCGACGGCATCGGCAACGCCGCCAACTCGCACCGCATGGTGGGCAACCTGTTCGACGTCAAGCTGCGGGCCATCGAGAACCTGCACAAGGCGGGCGTCGACATCGTGCCCGTCATCACGATCATCAACGGCATCAACAACGAGCAGGTCGGACGCGTCGTGCAGTTCGCGCTCGACAACCCGAAGACCATCAGCTTCCTCTCGTTCCAGCCGGTCTCGTTCACCGGCCGCGACGAGGAGATCACCGACGACCGCCGCAAGGCGCAGCGCTACACGCTGTCGCACCTCGCCCACGACGTGAAGGACCAGACCGGCATCGGCGAGCCGGCGCGCGACTGGTTCCCCATCTCGTTCATGGGCACGTTCACCGACTGGGCGGACCTGGTGCACGGCCCGCAGGAGAGCTGGGGGCAGCTCAACTGCGGTTGCCATCCCAACTGCGGCGTCGGAATGGCGGTCATGATCGACAAGGAGACGAAGGAGGCGGTGCCGTTCACCGCGTTCGTCCGCGGCGAGCAGCTCGCGAAGGACATCGCCAAGGTCAACGACGCGGCCGGCGGCCGCTTCCGCTCCGTCCTCGGGATGGCGCTGGCCCTGATGCGGAACTACGACCCGTTCCGCTCGCCCACGCACTTCAAGCTGTCCGATCTGCTGAAGAAGTTCGACAAGACGTTCGGCGCGACCGGCAAGGACTACGGCAGCGTCTCGGGCGACCGGACGCAGGGCGACATCGCGAAGCGCCGGGCGGACCGCTGGAACTTCCTCTTCGTGGCCGGCATGTGGTTCCAGGATCTCTTCAACTACGACTTCCGCCGCACGGAGCGCTGCATCATCCCGTACGCGACGCAGGAGGGCGAGATCTCCTTCTGCGCCTACAACACCGGGATCGGCTGGCGCAACATCATCGAGAAGATGCACATGACGGCCACGCTCACGAAGTGGTACGAGGAGCGCGGCCGGCACGAGATCTTCGCGGGCGGCAAGGAGGTCGACCTCGACTCGAAGGAGCACTCCCTGGTGCTCGACCCCGAGGCGGTTGCGGCCGGGATCCAGACCGACCTCGACGAGCAGGGCGTCGCCAAGAATGCGCGGCAGGAGAAGCTGGCCGCCCGGGCTGCGGCCAGGGCCGCCAACGGCAACGGGGCGCACGCCAACGGCGCCAACGGCGCCAACGGGAACGGGGCCAACGGGGCGGAAGCGGCCAACGGCGCGAACGGGACCAACGGCGCAGCCGGGGCGAGCGGCAACGGCAAGTCGGCCAGGGACGCCGCTTACGACCAGCAGATGGCGGCGCTCTACCGCCAGCACGTCCTGAAGGAGCAGGCCCCGCCCGTCGTCCAGATCCAGGGCCTCAAGGGCTCGAATCAGAAGGACTTGGCCGGCGTGAGTTGAGTTCCGTCGACGTAGGCACTGAGCTTCAAACTCGGGCGCGGGCAGGCGAGGGTGCCTGCCCGCGCCCTCCGATCAAGCAACCGAGTTCATCCGACCCTCTCACGCAGTTCGTCGATTCTCTCCCGCACCCGGTCGCTCTCGGGGGGTCCCAGTGCTTCGGCGGAAGGCAGAACCTCCCGCTCGTAGATGCACAGGGCTTCGACGGGCTTCCCAAGTGCTTGCAGGATGTCCGCAATCCTGGCCTGGGTGCCGGCCCGCGAGCGGGCATCGCCGAGCTGTTCGAAAACGGGCAGTTGTTCTTCCTTCCGGATCCGAAGCGCTTCGTCTAGTTCCCCGCGTGCCTGGAGGAGGTCCGCGATCCGACCCTGGGTGACCGCGAGGGAGTGAACATCGCCGAGCTGCTTGAAGACCGGCAACACTTCGTGGGTTGTGATTCGGAGCGCCTCATCGACTTGCCCGCGCTCTCGCAGGATGTCGGCGATTCGACCCAGAGCGATGGCGCGGGACCGGACGTCGCCGAGTTGTTCCAGGATGGGTAGCTGTTCTTCGGATCGGATCCGCAGTGCTTCGTCGAGTTGCCCGCGCTCTTGGAGGAGGTCGGCGATCTTGCCTTGGGTCAGGGCGCGCGAGCGGACGTCGCCGAGCCTCTCGTAGACCGGCAGCTCCTTGTCGGTTCGGACCCGAAGGGCCTCGTCGAGCTGACCTCGTTGCCGAAGGATGTCGGCGATTCTCCCGTGCGCCACGGCCAGCGAATGGACATCGCCGAGTCGCTCGAAGACGGGCACCTGCTCCTCGGTGCGGATTCGGAGGGCTTCGTCGGATTGCCCGCGGACCTGGAGGATGTCGGCTACCTGCCCTTGGGCGATGGCGCGCGAGCGGATGTCGCCGAGTTGCTCGAAAACAGGAATCTGCTCCTTCGTGCGGATTCGCAGCGCTTCGTCGAGTTGCCCGCGCGCTTCCAGAATGTCGGCGATCTGCCCTTGCGTGATAGCGCGGGCGCGAACGTCACCCAGTCGTTCGAACACGGGTAGCTGGTCCTCCTTCCGGATTCGCAGCGCTTCGTCGAGTTGCCCGCGCGCTTCCAGAATGTCGGCGATCTGTCCTTGCGTGATAGCGCGGGAGCGGACGTCCCCGAGCTGCTCGAACGCGGGCAGCTGTTCCTCTGTCCGGATGCGGAGGACCTCGTCGAGTTGGCCTCGGGTCTCCAGAACGTCGGCGATACGAGCGTGGGTGATGGCGCGGGCGCGCAGGTCGCCGAGTTGTTCGAAGACGGGCAGCTCCTCCTTGGTCCGGATTCGGAGAGCCTCATCGAGTTCACCGCGGTCCTGCAGGATGTCCGCGATCTTGCCTTGGGTGATGGCGCGCAAGCGAACGTCGCCGAGTTGGTCGAAGACAGGGAGCTCCTGTTCCGTTCGGATTCTCAACGCCGCCTCGAGTTCCCCGCGCATCTGCAGGATGCCGGCGATGCGGCCCCGTGTGATCGCCAAGCGCCTGCGGTCGTCCAGCGTCACGAGTACCCTCTCCGCGCGCGAGTATGCGGCATCGGCCTCTGCCACGTTGCCGACGGACTTCTGAAGATCGCCCAGATCCAGCAGTAGATCCACATCGCTGGGACGTCGCGGCGGCTGATGGTCCAAGTACGCTGCCAGCCTCTCGATGCGCGCCCTTCGGGCGGTGGCGTCCGCGACTGGCCCGTCGAGAATGCGCTGCGGCCGGTTTGCTCGCACGGCACCGGGCGGAAGCGAGAAATCGAACACCCCGGAACGCCAGGCCCAGAGGTCCGCCGCCCTCGTCGCGACGTGGGGCAGATGGCGCGAGAGCACCCAGAAAAGGAGCGGTCGCGGACACCGCTCCGCCAGCGCCTCCCTCCGCCGGTTGAGGCGGACAAGCAGATCGTCGATGCCCTCAGGCCAGTGTTCCGCACCCGTGAGCTGGGCCGGGCCGCCGTTCGGCTGCACGCCCAAGCCCTCGAAGAGCGCCTCCGTGCCGATGGGCACGGTCGGATCGATAACGACTCGGACGTGTGCTCTCAGCTGGTTCTTCAGTAGGCGCGCCACCCGGTCACGATACGTACTGTCCGAATACGTCAGGAAGCAGAGCGTGAACGTTCCTCGACCGGTCAACAGGCGACGAAGGCGCAGATAGGCGCCCGAATGCTCCGAGAGGAGGTTCCAGTGCGGGAGGGAGCTATCCGTTGCGGGCCTCCTTGATCGCACGCATGGCGTCACGGTAGGCGTCGTTCAATCGGACGGCGGGGTGACTGCGCCAGAAGTAGTCGTTGTACTCCAGCAACGCTAGGTTGTAGAGCAGATGGCGCGTGCGCTCGGAGCTGGACGGCTGCCCCATTCCAGAGTCGATCGCGGCCATCAGACGGTAGTCGTCCGGTTCCAGGATGCGTCGAAACGCGGTGGCCGTCTCCCGCACGGCGCGCCGTGCGGCGTCGGGGTCGAACCGATCGTGCTCAGCGTACTGGAAGGCAAGCTGCAGCAAGCGCAACAAGTCGCGGGGATGTCCGCCGCTGTGGTCGATCAGGTAGTCGGCGACTCCGTCGTCGAACAGATCTCGCGCGGCGCGCAGGTGCAACAGACGGCGCATCGCAAGGCGTCCGGTCTCGTTGACCGATTCGTGGGCATCCCGGATCCTGATCATCGGCAGCCGGAAGACGTGGAAGCTCTGGCGCACGATGGCGGCTTCGTAGATCAGGTGGATGGGCGCACAGTAGACGAACAAACCCTTCACCTGCTGCAGTTGTCGGACGTCCGTGATGAAGAACGAGTGTGCATCCTCCTCGCTCAACCGGTCGGTTCCGTCGACCATGAAGAGAATCCGGCTGCCCTTGCCCGTGTCGAGCAAAGCGTCCTCGACCGCCTCGATTAGATGATTGAAGGCGTCGGCGAAACCGCTGAAGTAGTTCTTCAACGCTCGACGGAGCGTCTCCTTGTAAGTGGCGTTCGTTTTGAAAGCGGTGCTGAACGCGGCCAACAGCTTTCCGAGATAGGGAAGTCCGGCGCCGAGTTCAGCGCCAACCTTGACTTGGCTGGTCAGCTCCGCAATCTCCGACTGTTCCCGCACGCGCTGGTCGAACCAGCTCTCGAGACGCTCGAAGTGCACCGGCGGGACGAAGACGCCATCTTCCTGGATCTGCCGGGTCAGCGTGGCAGCCAGGTGCAGTTGTGCGTCCTGGTAGCGCAGGTTGTTGGGGTCAAGGTCTCCCGTGCTGCGTCCGCGAAGACGACGTAGTAGATGTCGGGTGCGTGCAAGTCGTTCCGGATGCGGCGCAACTCAGTGCTCTTGCCGCAGCCGCGGTGTCCGCAGAACAGATAGTAGCCGCGGGTTGGGGCCTGCCTGAGGCTGCGTGGGGAGTCCGGATCGGCCCCCTCCACACCTAGCGCGCGATAAAGAGAACGAAGGCTGTACTCCCCTCTAGCTGCCTCCGTGTCCACCCATCGGGCGTCCGTCGGGCCTTCGAGAGGCTCGTCGAGCTGCAGCGCGCGGTTGACCTCCCAGAGATCCGCCGGTGGTACATACGACGCGGTCAACGCGATCCCCAGCTTGCAGGTCGGCCGTGCATTCCGACTCAGCATAGCACCGCCTCCGAAAGCCGCGGTCCGGCGGTGGCGGCGATTTCAGGCCCGCTGTAGCGGAATTCGGGGCACGATCACCGCGTCGAGGGCGAGGGCGCCGCGGCCCTCGGGGAGGACGAGGAACGGGTTTACCTCGGCGTTGTCGATCCGATCGCCGTGCGCGGCCGCGAAGACGGACAGTCGCGCCAGCGCCGCAGCCAGCGCGGCCACGTCGTACGGCCCTCGCCCTCGCACCCCGCGCAGGATCTTGCCGGCCCGCGTTTCGGCGATCATGCGGCGGGCCTCGGCCTCGTCGAACGGCGCGACGCGGAAGCTGACGTCGTCGATCACCTCGACCA
>JAPOYG010000136.1 GCA_026706755.1 Acidobacteriota bacterium | reverse complement strand
TTCGGCAACGCCGAGGTCGAGCGCGGGCAGGTCTTCTTCGAGGGCAACCGCTACCGCGTCACCCGCGGCAGCGTCAGCTTCTCCAACCCGACCGCAATCCAGCCCGTCTTCGACGTCGAGGTGGAGACCGACATCCGGGTGCCCGGACAGACCTACCGGGTCACGCTCGGCCTCAACGGCTCATGGGGCGGATCGGCGGCACCGGAGCTGGAGTTCTCCTCCGACCCGCCGTTGCAGCAGTTCGAGATCGTCGGTCTGCTGCTGGGCGACCTGCGCGACCCGCAGCAGGCGGAGATTCGCACCCTGAGAGCCCGCGAGGCTTCGCAGCAGGAGCTGCTACAGGCGGCGGGGGCGCGGTTGATCACGAATCCGGTATCGTCCGGCGTCGGTGAGGTCGTGGAACGTTCGTTCGGCGTCGACACGTTCGAGATCGTCCCGTCGCTCGACGACCCGACCACCTCGGAGTCGATCGTGCTGGTGCCGACGGCGCGGGTGCTGATCGGCAAGCGGATCTCGGAACGCGCGCACGTCACCTTCTCGCGCGCTCTGAGCGGGGCCAACCAGGATCTCATCATGATCCTCGAGTACGACGCGACGGACCGCCTCTCCTGGGTCGTGTCACAGAACGAGGACCAGACCTACGCGCTCGACTTCCGAGTGCGCCATGCGTTCTGACGTCGGGCGCGCGGGATTGGTGCCCGCGGCCTGCCTCGGGTTGCTCGCCGCCGTAGGCCAGGCCTCGGCCCAGAGCGCCGATCTCCTCGGTCGACGCGTGGTCGCCATCGACTTCCTGAGCGACGGCCGGCCGGCGAACGACGCGGTGGCGGCGGAGCTGGTCGAGACCCGCGTCGGCGAGCCGCTCGCGATGCGCCAGGTGCGGGAGAGCCTGACGCATCTCTACAGCACGGGACGCTACGGCGGCGTGCGGGTGGAGGCGGTGGCCCGCCCCGGCGGGGTCGCGCTGCGCTATGTGCTTCCGCCCCTCGACGTCATCGAGCGGGTTCGCTTCCGGGGGCAACTCGGGGTGTCCGCGGACGACCTCGAGCTGACGATTCGGCAGACCTTCGGGGCCGAGTTCGGCTCCGAGGCGGTGGACCCTCTCGTCGGGATGCTGCGCGGCTATCTCCGCCGCCGCGGCTTCCTCCGCCCCGCCATCGAGGCCCACGTCGCCCCCGACGGGGCGCGCGGCGAGCTCCTCATCGACATCGACGCCGGCGCGCGCGCCGTCATCGAGCGGGTGCCCATCAGCGGAGTCTCTTCGCCGACCCGCAACCGCCGCCTTCTCGACCGCCTGCAGCTCCGCCGCGGGAACTCCTACGACGGCGCGGAGCTCGATCAGCGGCTCAGCGAGTACGAGGCCGAGCTCCGCGGCGACGGCTACTACGAGGCGCGGGTGAGCCACGACGTGGAGGAGCACGACGGCGTCCGCCGCGTCAACGTGCTCCTCAGTGTCCGCCGCGGGCCCCGCGTCACCGTCGCCTTCGCCGGCGACGAGGTCCCCGGCGGCGACGTGGCCGAGCTGGTGACCATCGAGCGCGAGGCGACCCTCAACGAGGACCTGCTCGAGGACGACGGCCGGCGCATCGCGGCGCACCTGCAACGGTTGGGCTACCGGGACGCCCGCGTGACCCACGCGCGGTCGATCGCGGGGGACGAGCTGTCGATCGTCTTCACGGTGGCGCGGGGGCCGCTGTACCGCGTCGCCGACGTCACCATCCGGGGCAACGAGACGGTCGACTCGCCGACGCTGCGGTCGCTCGTCGGAGCCGCGGCGGGGGAACCGCTCGTCCTGGCCGAGATCGGCCGCGGGCTCGACGCGATCATCGAGCACTACCACCGCCTGGGGTTCGCGACGGCCAACGCCGAGGCGGTCTACGCCGTCGCAGGGGGGGGCGACGGCGCCGGGACCGTCGACGTGGCGTGCGCCATCGAGGTGAGCGAGGGCGAGCGCACCATCGTGCGGTCGGTTCGGTTCGAGGGCGCCACGGCGCGGGGCCCCGCGGCGCTGGAGGCGTCGATTCAGGCGCGCTCCGGCTCGCCCTACTACGGCCCGCAGGTCGAGACGGATCGGACCGCCATCCTGACGAGCTATCTCAACGAGGGCTACCAGCAGGCCCGGGTGACGGCCGAGCGCGTCTTCTCCGACGATCTGCGCGAGGTCGACCTGATCTTCCGGGTGCGGGAAGGCACGCAGGTGCTGGTCGATCACGTGCTCGTCGTCGGCAACCGGCGCGTCACCGCCGAGACGGTGCGACGCGAGATCCCGATCGCGCCCGGGATGCCGCTCGGCCTCGACGAGATTGCGGAGACGCGCCGGCGGCTCAACGCGCTCGGCATATTCCGGCGCATCGACGTTCGTGAGTTCAGCCACGGGCCCAGGGAACGGCGGGACGTGATCATCGACGTCGAGGAGGCCCCGGCCACGCGCGTCGCGTACGGGGGCGGGCTGGAGGGCTCGCAGCGCCTGCGCCGGCGCACCGGGGCGACGAGCAGCCGCGCCGTCGAGGACATCGAGCTGGCGCCGCGAGGCTTCTTCGAGATCGGCCGCCGCAACCTGTTCGGCGGGAACCGGTCGCTCGACTTCTTCACCCGGGCGAGCTTCCGCCGCAAGAACGATCCGGTCGACCCCGAGTTGGCGCGGCGGACGACGACCCTCGGTTTCAACGAGTACCGCGTTCTGGGCACGTACCGCGAGCCCCGGACGTTCGGCCTGGGCTGGGACGTGCTCGTCCAGGGCTTTGTCGAGAAGGCCATCCGCCCCGGGTTCGACCTGTCCAGTCAGGGCGGGATCGCGCAGTTCACGCGGCAGATCTCGCCGGCCTTCAGAACGACGGCCGGCTACCGGTTCGGAATGAACGACACGTCCAACGAGGTGCTGAGCCGGGAGGACGGCGACATCGTCGACCGGCTGTTTCCCGACGTGCGGCTCTCGACCGTCTCGTTCGGCCTGGTCCGCGACACGCGCGACGATCCGTTCGACCCGATGCGCGGCGGAACGCTGGGCATCGACGGCGAGATGGCGATGCGCGCCATCGGGTCGCAGGTAGGCTTCGGGAAGGCGTTCCTGCAGGGATTTCTGTACCGCGCGATCGCCGGCATGTCGCGGCTCGTGCTCGCCGCCGGCGGCCGTCTCGGACTGGCCTGGAAGTTCCCGCACTACGAGGCGAGCGCGCCTGGCGATCCGCTGGCGGAACGGCCGCTCATCGACCCGGGGCTTCCCATCAGCGAGCGGTTCTTCGCCGGCGGCGACACGAGCGTGCGCGGATTCGCGTACGACCGCCTGGGCCGGCCGTTCGACCAGGAGGGGGGCACCATAGACCAGACCGGCTTCCCGCGGGGCGGACACGCGCTGATCGTCCTGAACAGCGAGCTTCGCGTGCGGCTCACGCCGACCATCGGCCTCGTGGCGTTCCTGGATGCCGGCAACGTCTATCATCGGGTCCGGCACGTGGACCTCCGCCAGCTTCGAGGCGGCGCGGGGTTCGGCGTGCGCTACGCTTCGCCGATCGGTCCGATCCGGGTGGAGCTGGGGTTCAAGCTGGGTGAGCGCCATGAGTTCGGATGCGGGGACCAGCCGGGACTGGAGTGCCTCACCCAGCTTCACTTCAGCATCGGCCAGGCCTTCTAGGAGTCTGTGCCGTAGAACGGCGCGGACTCCCGAAGGATTGGGTGGGCGCCAGGCGGAGGCCGCAGCGCGAACTTGCGGTCGCGGCGACGAACGGCGGGTTGGGAGCGTGCGGTCGAGGGGAGCTCGTCTGCTGGCCGTCCTCGGCCTTCTGGTGGCGGGGCCCGCCGAAGGGCAGGTGCTCGACCGCATCCTCGCCGTCGTTGCCGGCCACGTCATCACCGCGTCCGATGTAGAGGCGTTCCTCGGGCTCGGACTGACGCGGGTCGCCCCTGGAGCCGCCGACGCGGAGGAGCGCGTGCTGGAGCACCTGATCGACCGCAGACTGGTGCTCGACGAGGCGGATCGGCTGCTGACCGCGGATCCGCCCCCGGCGCGGATCGAGACGGCGCTCGAGGAGGTCGCCGCCCGGTTCTCCGGCCCCGACGCCTTCCCGTCCTTCCTCGCGCGCACGGGGCTCGCGCTCGACGACCTGCGACAGATCCTCCGCGACGAGGCGCGCCGGGAGTCCTACCTGCGGGCGCGGTTCGGTCCCCCCGAGCCGACGGACGACGATCTGCGGGCCTACTACGAGCAGCGCTCGGGCGAGTTCGCCGAAGACGGCCGCCCGAACGGCTTCGAGGCGGCGCGCGAGGCGGTCCGGCAACGCCTGCTGGCGATCAGGGAGGCCGAGATCGAGGACTGGATCGCCGATCTGGCGCGGCGGGCCCCCATCGCGCGCTTCGATCGCTAGCTGGGCGCCGGGAGCGGTTCCGCGGTGCGTCAGGTGCCGCCCGCCGCCGCGAGGGCCAGCAGGATCTCGGTCACGTTGAAGCCTGCGTGGCTCACCATCGGGGCGACGGCGCTGCGGCGGACGAGGTACATCGCTCCCCAGAACGCGCCGAGCAGCCCCGTCAGGATGGCGGCGTCCCACCCCTGAATCTGGTGGCCCAGCCCGAACGCGGTGCTGAAGACGACGAGGCCGAGCCAGCCCCCGCCGAGATGCTGCTCGAAGCGGCGGAGGATGAAGGCGCGCTGCAGCTCCTCCCGGATGCCGCCCGCCACGACGGCGACGACGCCGAACAGGGCGATGCGGCCCGGCGTGTCGAGCAGCGCCTCGAACGGATTCTCGGGGACGTTGCGCAGGCCCGGTGCGAGCCAGGAGAGGAGCACCGTCCCCGCGATGACCGCCGCCACGAGAACCGGCACCAGGACGAGCCCGAGCCGGGCCTCGGCGCGCACGGCCCGGCGGCCCGCGACGAGCACCCGCGGCGACTCGCCTCCGGCCCGGAGGAAGAGGGCGATCAGCCCGAGGACCAGCACGGCGTCGACGAGCGACAAGGTCACGACGTAGCCGAAGGAGAGGTCGCCCGCGTCGCCCGTCGCCCGGAGCCCGACCGTTGCAAATGCGGCAGCGAGCAGCAGCTGCGTCGGGAACCCCGAGCAGAGTGAGACCTCGAGCACGGCGCGGGCGCGGGCGGAGCCCCGGCTCGCGGTCACGCCCGCGGCAGGGCTCTCCGCCGCCGACTTGACCGCGTGCCCCCAATCGTCCATACTGTGCTTCTCTCTTCGTGAGCTACAACATCTAGTGGGTCTGTTGCCGCTTGCGTCCGCTTCGTTCACGGCACAACCGAGGGTTCGGGCCCGCCGCCTGCCCGGATCGTACATCGTTCCCGACGGCGACTCCGGTGTGCGCGTCCCGAGCGTCCGCACCCTTGAGGGAGACCATGTCGACTGCAACCACTCGTGAGAGCGAAGCACTGCGGCCCGAGCCGACCCCGGGGTTCGACGGCGGAGACGGCGTCGGGATCGCCTTCCCCCGCGTCTTCATTCGCGCCGGCGTCGATCCGTTCGAGGACGTCGAGTGGGAGACGCGGTCGGCGGTGATCGGCAACGACAAGGGCGAGGTGGTCTTCGAGCAGCGTGGCGTGGAGATCCCGACGCGGTGGTCGCAGCAGGCGACGAACATCGTCGTCTCGAAGTACTTCCGTGGGCAGATCGGCTCGCCGAGCCGCGAGCGGAGCGTGCGGCAGCTCATCGGCCGCGTCGTCGACACGATCGGCCGCTGGGCCGAGGAGGGCGGCTACTTCGCGACGCCGGACGACCGGCAGGCGTTCACCGACGACCTGAAGTACCTCCTGCTGCACCAAAAGGCGGCGTTCAACAGCCCGGTCTGGTTCAACTGCGGATTCGAGCCGAAGCCGCAGTGCTCGGCCTGCTTCATCAACAGCGTCGAGGACACGATGGAATCGATCCTCACGCTGGCCCGGACCGAGGGCATGCTGTTCAAGTTCGGTTCGGGCACCGGCACGAACCTGACTCCGATCCGCTCGTCTCGCGAGTTGCTCGCGGGCGGCGGGACGGCGTCCGGTCCGGTCTCCTTCATGAAGGGCTACGACGCGTTCGCCGGCGTCATCAAGTCCGGGGGCAAGACGCGCCGCGCGGCCAAGATGGTCATCCTCAACGCCGATCATCCCGACGTGCTCGAGTTCATCAATTGCAAGGTCGAGGAGGAGCGGAAGGCCTGGGCGCTGATCGACGCCGGCTACGACGGGTCGCTGACCGGTCCGGCGTACGCCTCGGTCTTCTTCCAGAACTCCAACAACAGCCTCCGCGTGCCGGACGGCTTCATGCGTGCGGTGCTCGACGACGGCGAGTGGCAGACGCGGGCCGTGTCCGGCGACCGCCGGGTGGTGGAGACGCATCGCGCGCGCGTCCTGATGCGGGCGGTGGCGGAGGGCGCGCACGTCTGCGGCGATCCCGGGATGCAGTTCGACACCACCGTCAACGACTGGCACACCTGCCCGAACACGGCGCGCATCAATGCGTCGAACCCCTGCTCGGAGTACATGTTCCTAGACGATTCCGCGTGCAACCTGGCGTCGCTGAACCTGATGCAGTTCCTGAAGGAGCGCGAGCCGGGCGAGTTCGACGTCGACCGCTTCCGCGCCGCGGTGCGCACCCTGATCACCGCGCAGGAGATCATCGTAGGCAACGCCAGCTATCCCACCGACGCCATCGGGCGCAACAGCCACGACTACCGGCCTCTCGGCCTCGGCTACGCGAACCTCGGGGCGCTGCTGATGTCGCGCGGCGTGCCCTACGACAGCGACGACGGGCGCGACTACGCGGCCGCCATCACGGCGCTGATGACCGGCGAGGCCTACGCGCAGTCGGCCCGCATCGCCCGGGACTGCGGAGGGTCGTTCTCCGGCTACGCGAAGAACGAGCAGCCCTTCCTGCGGGTGATGCGCAAGCACCGCGACGCGCTGAAGCACGTGGCGCGCGCCCACGTGCCCGCCGACCTGCACCAGGCCGCGTCGGACTCGTGGGACGACGCAATCGATCTCGGCGAGTCGTACGGCTTCCGGAACGCGCAGGCGACGGTGCTCGCGCCCACCGGCACGATCGGCTTCATGATGGACTGCGACACCACGGGGGTGGAGCCTGACATCGCCCTGGTGAAGTACAAGCGCCTCGTCGGGGGCGGGCTGATGAAGATCGTCAACCACACGGTGCCGGTAGCGCTCGGGCGCCTCGGCTATCCGGACGATCAGATCAACAGCATCGTGCAGTACGTCGACGAGCACGACACCATCGAGGGCGCGCCGCACCTCGACTCGGCGCATCTCGCGGTCTTCGACTGTGCCTTCAAGCCGGCCCGCGGCTCGCGCTTCATCCACTACATGGGGCACCTGAAGATGATCGGGGCAACCCAGCCGTTCATCTCCGGCGCCATCTCGAAGACGATCAACGTGCCGACCGAGGCGACGATCGAGGATGTGGAGCGGGCCTATCTCGACGCGTGGCGCCTCGGTGCGAAGGCGGTCTCCATCTACCGGGACGGCAGCAAGCGGACGCAGCCGCTCAACACGAGCCGGCAGGGCGAGGACGGGGCCCCCTCCGAGCAGCCGGTCCGCCGCAAGCTGCCGGACGAGCGCCGGGCCATCACGCACAAGTTCGACATCGCGGGGCACGAGGGCTACATCACGGTAGGGCTGTTCGACGACGGGTCGCCGGGCGAGATCTTCCTGGTGATGGCCAAGGAGGGGTCGACGATCTCGGGCTTCGCCGACGCCTTTGCCCAGGCCATCTCCTACTCGCTGCAGTACGGCGTGCCGCTCCAGGTGCTGGTCGACAAGTTCAGCCACCAGCGGTTCGAGCCGGCGGGGCTGACGAAGAACCCGGACGTGCGGGTGGCCAAGTCGATCGTCGACTACGTCTTTCGATGGATGGCGACGAAGTTCCTGTCGGACGAGGCGCAGTACCACGCGGGGGTGAACCGCCGGGAGGAATCGGCTGGCGAGGCTGCGGCCGAAGAGCAGCTCACCTTGAACGACGCGGTGGCGGGGCGGACCGCAGGCTCCGGCGAGCCGTCTGCCGCGGGGCACGCGTCGCAATACGCCATCCAGAACGATCAGGACGCTCCCCCGTGCTCGACATGCGGAGCGATCATGATCCGCAACGGCGCCTGCTACAAGTGCGTCAACTGCGGCGCCACGAGCGGCTGCGC
>JAPOYG010000251.1 GCA_026706755.1 Acidobacteriota bacterium | reverse complement strand
GCGGGAGGCCTGCGGCCGGCGCCGTTCCGGCGGGGCCCCCGGTGTCCTCCGGCGGAGGGGGCACCGCTGCCGCCGCGACCCCAGTCCCGGAAGCGGCCGCTACGCCGCTCGCGCGGCGGATGGCGGAGCTGGCCGGCCTCGACCTGGCCTCGCTCCGGGGCACCGGGGCGGCCGGGCGGGTCGGGAAGGCGGACGTGCAGCGCGCGCTCCGCGCCGGTTCCGCGGCACCGGCCGCGCCGCCCCCGTCGCAGGCCGCGCCCGGCGCGACGCGGCCGGGCGTGGAGGTGCCCGCGCCGGCTCTCGCTACCGGGCCGCACCGCGACGAGCCCCTCACGGCCGCCCGCCGGGTGACGGCGGCGCGCATGGCGGAGTCCAAGCAGACTGCGCCGCACTTCTACCTGGAGGTCGACTGCGAGGCCGATCGCATCCTCGACCGGCTGCGGGCCGCGCAGGCGGCGGCCGCCGGCTCCGCGACGCCGGCCGCGCACGTCGCGCGGGCGCCGGACGGCAGCGGCGGCGACGCGGGCGGCGCCGTCGCCGATCTGACGCTGACCGATCTGCTGGTGCGCGCCGCGGCCCTCGCGCTCGCCCGGGTGCCGCTCGCCAACTCGGCCTGGATCGGCGACGCGGTTCGCGTCTTCGAGACGGCGGACGTTGCAGTGGCCGTGGCCGCGCCGGCCGGCCTCGTAACACCCGTGGTGCGGAACGCGGGGGCGAAGGCCCTCGGCGCCCTCGCGGCCGAGCTCCGCGACCTGACCGCGCGCGCCCGCGCCGGCCGGCTGCAACCGGCGGAGTACGCCGGCGGCACCTTCACGATCTCGAACCTCGGCATGTACGGCGTCTCGCGGCTGTTCGCGATCCTGAACCCCCCGCAGAGCTGCATCCTGGGGGTCGGAGCCGTCGAGTCGCGGCCGGTCGTCCGCGACGGCGAGGTGCGCGCGGGCCGCACGATGGCGCTCACGCTCTCGGCCGACCATCGCGCCCTCGACGGCGCCACCGGCGCAACCTTCCTCCGGGAGCTGCGCGCGATCATCGAGCACCCGGATCCCATTTTCGAGTGAGCGCGCCGCGCCCGCCGCAAGTGGGCGCGGCGCGCCGCACGCGCGTGGACAGCATGCCAGCAACACTCTCCCGGTTCGCGTCGGCAGTGGAAGGCGAGACCGCGTTCACCGTCCTGGCCGTTGCCAGGCGCCTGATGGCGGCGGGCAAGGACGTCATCGAGCTCGAGATCGGCGACAGCCCGTTCCCCACCTCGCCACGGGGCCTCGAGGCGGGGCTGCAGGCCATCCGGGACGGGCATACGCACTACGGCCCGTCGCTGGGACTCCCCGAGTTCCGGAAGGCCGCCTCCGACTACGTCAATCGCGAGTACGGCCTCCAGACGACCGCCGCAAACATCGTCGTCGGTCCCGGCGCCAAGATCTACGAGCAGTTCTTCTGCGAGGCGTTCGTCGACCCCGGCGACGGGGTCCTCGTCTTCAGCCCGCACTTCCCGACCTACCCTGCGAACGTCGAGCGCCGGGGCGGCCGCCTCGTCGTCGCCAGGCTGCGGGCGTCGCACGACTTCCGGCCCCATCTCGACGACGTCGCGCGTTTCCTCGCGGAGGATCCGCGGCCCAAGGCGATCTTCCTGAACAGCCCGCACAACCCGACGGGGGGCGTCGCCACGGCGGAGGACCTCGCGGGGCTGGCGGCGCTCATCCGGGGGCGGGACGTCGCCGTCTTCAGCGACGAGCCCTACGACGCCATGGTCTGGCGCGGCCGGCACCATACGCTGCTTGCCGAGCCCGGCATGCTGGAGCAGTGCGTGGCGGCCTACACCTTCAGCAAGTCGTTCAGCATGAGCGGCTGGCGGCTGGGCTTCGCGGTCGGCTCCCCAGCGACCATCGAGGTGCTCGGGACGCTCACCAACACGTCGCTCTCGTGCGTGCCGCCGTTCACGCAGCGGGCCGGCATCGCAGCCCTGGCAGGTGACGGAGCCGTCCGCGACTCGCGCATGGCCGACTTCCGCCGCAAGGTGGAGCTGCTCGTCGCCGGTCTGAACACCATCGACGGCGTCTCGTGCCTGATGCCGGGGGGGACGTTCTACGTGTTCCCGTCGGTCGCGGCCATCTGCAACCGCTACCGCATCACCTCCCACGGGCTCGCGCTGTTTCTCCTCGAGGGCGCGGACGACGCGCGCGGGGTGGCCTGCCTCGGGGGCGAGTGCTTCGGCGCCGCGGGCGGCGGCTTCCTGCGCCTCAGTTGCGCGGAGCCGGACGAGCGCCTCACGGAGGCGATCGGGTTCATCGCCGCCGCCGTCACGCGCGGCGAGCGCGTGGAGCGGTACCTCGCGGCGCACCCGCAGTTCCGCCTCGACGTGCCGTACGCCGAGACGGACTGACTCCCCTGGGCCCGGCGCGACGGGCCGTCCGCGGCGCGGCCGCCGGCTCCTCTTCCCGGAACCGCCCGTGGTCCAGGAAGTGCACGATCTCCTCGGCGACGTCGCGGCGGTTCATGATGAAGGTATGCGTGGCGGGCAGCACCAGGAACGAGGCACCCTCGAGCCGCGCCCGTTCGACGCCGACCTTGCCGTCGTCGGGCCCGGGGATGATCCAGGAGGTGATGGGGTTCAGGCTCCGATCGCCGGCGATGATGCCGAGGCGGAAGCGTACCGGCCCGAGCCGGTGCACGAGAGCGGCGGGATCCGTCCCCAGCGCGGAGCCCGCGGGACCCAGGAGCGAGCGGAGCATCGGGGAGTCGGCGAAAGCGTCGACGATCTCGCTGCCGCCGCTCGGGGGGCTCAGCATCACGACGCGGCCCCGGTGCGCGTCCGGCTGCTGCGCGAGGTAGCTGCGCACCAGCACGCCGCCCATCGAATGGGTGACGAAGTGCGTCGTCTCCCCCGCGTCCCCACAGCATGCCGCCACGGCCTCCCCGAGCAGGTCGACGAGAGCCTCCATCGGCTCGCTTCGCGACGGGTAGCCGAACCGGACGACGTCGAAGCCGGCGCGCTCCAGGCGGGCCGCCAGCACCAGCATGGAAGCGGGGGTGCGTCCCAGCCCGTGCACCACGACGACCGACGGTCCTGCCGGGCCCGGCGGCTCGGACAGGCAGCCCGGGGCGGCCAGCAGGCCGCACAGCAGGAAGACCGGCGCGCATCGCATCCTCATCCGCATGACTGCAGGACCCGCGGCCCGCGCTCCGCGGCTTCGCCGTCGGAAGATTGGACGATCCGCCCTCCGCCCGTGTTCCGGTCCGGCGCCGCGCTCGCCGCCGGCGGTCCCGACCGCCCGGGGGCGTACGGCAGAACGGCCCCGCCGCCCGCCGTCGCGGGGCCGCGGGGCCGTTTCACCGGGGCCGATCTCCTACTGCAGTCCTTCGGCCTGCTTCATCAGGTTGCCGTGCGTCTCGGCGACCTCGAGGCCGCCCTCGCCCTCCTGCCAGCCGACCCGGCCGTCCTCGTTGGCATCCACTCCGGCGAGGAGCGCCTGGGCCAGTTCGTTGAGCTCCGTGACGAGCGGCGCGGCGTCCGCGGCCGAGTCGACCATCGCGATCTTCTGGGCCAGCATGACGATCTCGTCCGCCCGGGTGACGGAGTTCTGGGCCGAGGTCGCGACGTGCTCGGCGTGAGCCTTGACCGCGCCCGAAGCGCCGTCCGAGTTCGCCGCCGCCATGATGTGCTTCGCAGCGCCTTCCGCGGCCCGGCGCACGCCGTAGCCCTGGCCCGGGCCGCCCTCGATCTGGCTCGGGTCGACCGCGTGCAGCACGTGCGCGGAGTGCAGCTTCATGGCGTCGAGGTCGCTCAGGTCCCGGGCTGCGAACCCGGCGTGCGCGGCGGCGATCCGCGCCTCGGCGATCGCGGCCGGCAGCAGGCCCGCCATGTCGGGGGTGTCGTTCCACTTGTCCATGACGTGCCCGATGTGGTTGTGCGCGGCGTTCTGCGCCGAGGCGGCGGGCGCCCACAGCAACCCGGCGCCGGCCACGCCGGCCGCGAGCGCGATCACGAGACCCGTCCTCACAGTACGAGACATTCGAATCCTCCTTGGGTAAACTCCCGATGCAGATGACGGAAAGTGCTCGTCCAGAGTGGCACTCTTTATACCGCGCCCGGGAGCCGGCGACAAGCGGGGCCGCGCGCCGGGCCGCCGTGGGGCTCGGGTTGCTCCTGGCCTTCGCCACCGGGCTCGCGGGTCAGTCCGCCGATCTGGGAGGCGACTGGCGGCTCAACTACGACCTGAGCGACGATCCGCGCGGCCATCCTCCGACCGCGGACGGCGAGCGCCATCCGCGGCGACCCCGCGACCGCTTCGGCTTCCAGCCGCCCTACGACGAGTTCGGACGGCGCCACGGGCGCTACCGGCGGCCCTACCTCGAGGAAAGGGAGGAGGACCCGCTCGCGGCGGACGACGTGCGGGAGGCGTTCGCCGATCTGCTGACGGCTCCGCGCCGCATGACGATCGTCCAGCGCGCGCGGGACATCGTCCTGCGTTACGACGACGGCCGCGTGGTCCGGCTGGTACCCGACGACCGGGACCACGCAGGGCTGGCCGGGCCGGGCGTGCGGATTACCCGCAAGGCGCGCTGGGACGGGCCGGCGCTGCGGGCGGAGATTCGTCTCCCCTCCGTGCCCAGGCTGACCCACGTCATCGAGACGCAACTCGACGGGGAGCGCCTCGTGGTGACGACCCAGGTCGAGCCGCGCGGCCGCTACGACGGCCTCGAGGTCCGACGCGTCTACGACCGCGCCCGCACGCCCTGACCCTCCTAGTCGGAGCTGAGCACGCGCACGGGATCCACCCGGGTCGCGCGGCGGGCGGGCAGGGCGCAGGCGGCGAGCGCCACCACGGTCAGGACGGCCACGACGGCCGCCGCGACCGCCGGGTCCCCGGCCTCGATCCCGTAGAGCTGGGCCGCCAGGGCGCTCCGCGCCGCCAGCGTGCCGGCGATGCCCAGCGTCAGGCCCACCCCGACGAGGAGCGCACCCTCCGACAGCACGAGGCGGAAGAGCCCCGCGGCCGAGCTGCCCAGCGCGAGGCGGACTCCGAACTCCCGCCGGCGCTGCGCCACCCGGTAGGCCAGCACGCCGTAGATGCCCAGGGCCGACAGCAGGAGCGCCGCCCCCGCGAAGCCCAGGGCCAGCATCATCGGGGTCCGCCGCGACGTCAGCCGCGCGCCGATCAGCTCCTCCATCGTCTGGACGAAGAAGAGCGGCAGCTCCGGATCGGCGGCGGTGACCGCGGCCCGCACGGCGCCGACGAGGGCCCGCGGATCGCCCTCGGTCCGAATGGCGAAGGTGGGCATGGCGAGCGGTCGCTGCGTGTGCGGGAAGAAGTAGGCGCCGACCTGCTCGGGCTGGTCGACGAGGCCGTACAGCGTATGCTCCGCCACCACGCCGACGACCGTGTAGACCTCCGTGTCGTCCCGGAGCTCGATGTCGCTGTACATCCGACCGCCCAGCGCGCTGCCGTCCGGCCAGAAGCGCCGCGCCAGCCGCTCGTCGATGACGATGGCGCGCATCGCGTCGGCCGTGTCGCGGTCGTCGAAGTAGCGTCCCTCCACCAGCGGCACGCCGAGCGCGTCGAGGTAGTCGCCGTCGCTGGTGATCAGACTGGGCGAGACGAGCGACTCGCCGGGCCGCTCCTCGTAGCCGACGGCGCGAATGACGGTGTTGTTCCGGTCGTCGCCGAATGGGATGCTGCTGGTGATCCCCGCCGCCGCGACGCCGGGAAGCGACCGGATCCGCGGCAGGATGCGCTCGGCGAAGGCGCGGCGGTCGTCGCCCGACGGATAGCGCGCCTCCGGGAGCGCCACCTGCGCCGTCAGCAGGTTCGCGGTCCGGAAGCCCGGATCGATCCCCAGGATGCGCTGGAAGCTGGCCAGCAGCAGGAGCGCGCTGCTGAGCAGCACGCACGCGAGCGCGATCTGGCCCACGACGAGCCCGTTGCGGAACAGCTGCACGCCGCGGCCGCCGGTGCCTCCGCGCGTCTCCTGCCGCAGGACGGCCTGCAGGTTCGACGCCGCGAGCCCAGCGACGGGCACCAGCCCCAGCGCCAGCCCGAAGACGAGGGCCGCGCCCAGCGTCGCCGCCACGACGATGCCGTCGATGGCGATCTCGCCCCCGCGCGGCAACTCGCCGCCGCCGAGGGCGCCCACGAGATCGAGGACCGCCGCCCCGACGCCGAGCCCGAGGAGGCCGCCGGCGAGGCCCAGCAGGCAGCTCTCCGTCAGCAACTGCCGGACCAGCCGCCCGTGCCCCGCTCCGAGGGCATGGCGCATCGCGAGCTCCCGCAGCCGGGCGTTCGCCCGCACGAGCGTGAGGTTGGCCACGTTCACGACGCCGATGAGCAGCACGGCGAGCACGCCGCCCCACAGGAGATACAGCGTGCCCCGAATGTCCCGCACCAGCGCTTCCTGGAGCGGCACCGCCACCGGCCGGTAGCCGGCGTCGACGAGCACCTGCCGGAACTCGGGGAAGCGGTCGAGCTCGGCCGCCGCGAGCTGGTCGAGCCGGGCGCGGGCCTGCGCGAGCGAGACCCCGGGGCGCAGGCGGCCCAGCATCTGCCACGAGTTGCTGTGCCGGGCGGTGTCGGCGCGCTGCTCCTCCGTGAACGCGAGCGGCGTCCAGAGCTGCACGCTCTCGTCCTCGAAGACGAAGCCCGCCGGCATGACCCCGACGATCTCGTAGGGGCGCCCGTCGATCCGCAGGTCGCGGCCGACGGCGGCCGGATCGCCGGCGTGCAGGCGCTGCCACAGGGCGTGGCCGAGGATCACCTTGCGCTCGTTGCCCAGCTCTCCGTCGGCGTCGGCGAAGGCGCGGCCGAGCTCCGGGGAGACCCCGGCCAGGCGCAGGAAGGAGGGCGTGACGCGCCAGCCGAGCACCCGCTCCGCCCGCCCCTCGCCGCCGATGCTGAACCCGACGTTGTCGTAGAGGGCCAGTTCCTCGAAGACGTCGCCCAGCTCCCGCTCCCGCTCCAGGTAGTGCGGCACGGAGGCCGCTCCGCGGGTCTGCTCGCCCGCTCCCGTCGCGGCCGGATAGGCGCTGTAGAGGAGCACGATGCGATCCGCGTCGGGCACCGGCAACGGGCGCAGCAGCACGGACTGCACGACCGTGAACATCGCCACGTTGCCGCCGATGCAGAGGGCGAGCGTCGCGAGCACCGTCGCGGTGAACGTCCGATCCTTCCAGAGGAGGCGGGCGGCGAAACGCAGGTCCTGCAGCATGGCTGTCCTATATGCTAGCAATATGGCTCGTCTGCCGAGACGCCTCTGGGTGCTCGTGCCGATTCTGGCGTCGCTCGCCACGCAGTGCGACGAGTCGCCGCGGGGCACGTCGCCATCGCTGATCGCGTCCGTCGAGCTGCGGCTCGACAGCGTGCCGGCGGAGGAGCCCACCGACGAGGACGAGGCGCGCCTGTACGGCTTCTGCCTCCAGCGGATGAGCAACGCCAACCACGTGCGGCCGAGCTGGCGGAACCGGGAGGAGATCACCCTCGTGGAGACCGCCCCGGGCATCTTCGTGGCTGCGTTCAACGACGTGCCCGTCAACTTCAGCAACAGCATCATCGTGCACGACGAGAACGAGTGCCGTCGGGAGCCGCGGGGCAGCGGGCGTGTCGTCACGGGCGTGTCCATCAACGGCCAGCCGGTCACGCGTGTGGTGGGGACCGGCGTCCTCGCGTTCACGATCACCGCCGACGGCACCGTCTACTGAATCCCGACGGTGCTCATCCCCCTCAGCCTCGGCGTCGGCCGGCCCCGCGGCACGGCGGAGCGCGCTCGGTGAGCGGCGTCGCCTCGGTCACCATCCGTTCCTACCGCTGCATGGACGCCTCGGGGCGGCCCGTCGCCGAACCGCTCCCTCCGTTCGCGCGCGACCGCGAAGCGCTGGTCGCGCTGTACCGCGCCCTGGTGCTCACGCGGACCTTCGACGCCAAGGCCGTCGCGCTGCAGCGAACCGGCCGCCTCGGCACCTATCCGTCCTGCCTCGGCCAGGAGGCGGTGGCGGTCGGCGTCGGCGCCGCGATGCGCGCCGAGGACGTGCTGCTGCCCTACGCCCGCGAGCAGGGCGCGCAGCTCCTGCGGGGCGTCACCCTGGAAGAGCTGTTCCTGTTCTGGGGCGGCGACGAGCGGGGCAGCGACTACGCCGGCCCCCGC
>JAPOYG010000538.1 GCA_026706755.1 Acidobacteriota bacterium | reverse complement strand
CGAATGGACCGCCATGCGCCCGCGGCGTTCCTCGGCGTCGTCGATGATGTCGTCGTGGACCAGCGTCGCGGTGTGGATGAACTCGACGACGGACGCGTACAGCACCGCCCGGTCGCCGTCGTAGCCGCTCAGCCGGGACGCCATCAGCAGCAGGGCCGGCCGCACGCGCTTGCCGCCGCTCGTCTGGATGTAGCGGGCGATCTGCGGAATCAGCTCGACGCGCGACTGGATATGGGTGGCGTAGGCTTCTTCGACGGCGTCGAGGTCGGCCCGAATCGGCTCGAAGATCTGCGCCAGGTCGGCGGGAGCCGACGATTTGAGCACTGGGTTCACGCGCCCGTTATCTGACCACACTCTCTCTGCAAGTGTCAACAAGCCAAGCCTTTAGCAGCATTCACGGCACTCCGCCCACGAGTGCCGCGAAGGCGGCGTCCGACTCGTCCGCGATGCGCCCCGGAGAGCTGCCGCGAACCTCGGCCAGCGTCTCGACCACCCGTGCGACCCACGCCGGCTCGTTGCGCTTCCCCCGGTGCGGCGCCGGCGCCAGATACGGCGCGTCGGTCTCCGCCAACAGCCGGTCGGCCGGCACCGACGCGGCTGCCTCGCGCACGGTGTCGGCGTTGCGGAAGGTGACGATGCCCGAGAACGAGACGTGGAGCCCGAGGTCGAGCCCCCGCCGGGCGAAGGCGGCGTCCCCCGTGAAGCAGTGCAACACCCCCGGCACAGCGCCGCCGCCTTCGGCCCGCAGCACGTCGATGGTGTCGTCGTCCGCGTCGCGCGTGTGGATCACGACCGGGCGGCGGAGGGTGCGGGCAAGGCGCAGTTGCCGCGCGAAGACCTCGCGCTGCAGCGCGCGAGGCGCGAAGTCATAGTGGTAGTCGAGCCCGATCTCACCGATCGCCGCCACCCGGGGGGTGGCCTCCAGCGCCTGCCGCACCGCCTCCTCGGCCCGGGCGGGATCCTCCGCGAACTCCCCCGCCTGGTGCGGGTGGACGCCGACCGCGAAGCGCAGGGCCGGCCACAACGCGGCAGCGCGCCCCGCGCGGCGGCCCTCCGCCTCGCTGGTCGGGTCGACCATCGAGAGCGCGCCGTCGACGCCCGCATCCCGTGCCCGCTCGACGACTGCCTCGAGGTCGCCGTCGAAGGCCTCGTCCGCCAGGTGGCAGTGGGAGTCGATCACGGGACGTCGTCCCTACCGCACCCGCGCCCCGGCGCTGGCCCGCGCCGGATCGTCGACCGCCAGGAGGACCGGCTCGCCGTTCGCGTCGACGGCCGCCAGGACCATGCCGTTCGACTCGAGCCCCATCAGCCTGGCCGGCTCGAGATTGGCGACGAAGACCACGTGGCGTCCGACGAGCGCCTCGGGGGAGTACGCCCTGGCGAGACCGGCGATGACCTGGCGCACTCCGTCCGCCTCGATCTCGAGCCGCAGGAGCTTCTTCGACTTCGGGACCGCCTCGGCCTGCACGACCCGCCCGACGCGCAGGTCGACCTTCATGAACTCGTCGAACGAGATGCGCGCCGTCCCCGCCTCCGGGGGGGCAGGGGCCGGCTTCGCCTCCGCTGCCGCCGGTTCCGTTGCCGGCGGGGCCTCTGCCGCCCGTCCTGGCCGTTCGTCTTCGCTCATCGACTCCCGTCCCTCCCTGGTCACGGCCGACCGCTCGCGGGTCGGCACCGATTGCTCCTCGTCGGGGACCGCAGCGCGCGCCGCCCTCCCGGCCCCGGAATCGCGGACCAGGGTCGGGGATAGCCGCGTTGCCGGGTCCGTGCGCTTCGGCGCGGCCGCCCCCCCGGGGGCGGGCTTCCCCGGCTCGATCCGCGGCCAGAGCGCGTCTCCGGCCTGTACGGTCCGCTCCGCCCCCGGCGGCGCCGCCCACACCGCGTCGCGGTCGAGCTGCAACGCGCCCGCGTCCCGCGTCTCGCCTACGCGCCGCAGCACTTCCCGGCAAGACCCCGGCATGAAGGGCGTCAGCAGCAGGGCCGCAATGCGCACCGCCTCACCGACGTCATACAGGCACCGGTCGAGATCCGCCGCCCGCTCCGGATCGCGCGCCAGCACCCACGGCTCGGACGCCGTGATGAACTCGTTCGCCCGGTCCACCACGTCGAACGCCGCGGCGACCCCGCGGTGCAGGGCGAACGCGTCCATGGCCCGCCGGTAGTCCGCCACCGCGGCGGCGGCGGCTTCGGCCAGCGGTCCCGGAGGTGCGGCCGGCGAGACGAGGCGCCCCTGCCGGTAGCGCCGTGCCATCGACGCGAGGCGGCTCACGAGGTTGCCGAGGTTGTTGGCCAGATCGACGTTGTAGCGCTCCTCGAAACGATCCCACGTGAAGTCGCCGTCCTGGCCGAACGCTATCTCGCGGGTCAGGTACAACCGCAGCGGGTCGGGACCGAGCCGCTCCGCCGCCTCGAGCGGATCGACGGCTGTCCCGAGCGACTTGCTCATCTTCTGGCCCTTCCAGTGGACCCATCCGTGCCCGAACACCTGCCGCGGAAGCGGCACGCCCGCGCTCATCAGCATCGCCGGCCAGACCACGCAATGGAAACGCGTGATGTCCTTGCCGATGACGTGCAGATCCGCGGGCCACCAGCGCTCGAACAGCTCCTCGTCCGTGCCGTACCCGACGGCCGACGCGTAGTTGATGAGGGCGTCGGCCCAGACGTAGACGACGCTCGCCGGGTTGGCCGGCAGCGGTATGCCCCAGAGCTGTCCGGCCCGGCTCATCGAGATGTCCTCGACGCCGGCTTCGAGCAACCGCAGGATCTCGTTGCGCCGGATCTCCGGTTCCAGGAAGTGCGGGTTGGCCGCGTAGTGGTCGAGCAGCGGCTTCCGGTACCGCGACAGGCGGAAGAAGTGGTTCTTCTCCTTGAGCCACTCGGGCTCGCGCTGGTGAATCGGGCAGCGGCCGTCGACCAGGTCCTTCTCCGGCTTGAACGATTCGCAGGACACGCAGTACCAGCCCTCGTAGTCTCCTTCGTAGAGGTCGCCCGCCTCCGCGATCCGCGAGACCAGCCGGGTCACCGCCTCGCGGTGGCGCGGCTGGGTGGTACGGATGAAGTCGTCGAAGGAGATGTCGAGCCGCTGCCAGACGTCGCGGAACTCCGCCTCCATCCGGTCGCAGAACGCGAGCGGCTCGATACCGAGCTCCTGCGCCCGCTGGTAGACGTTCTGCGAATGCTCGTCGTTGCCCATCACGAAACGGGTAGGAACGCCGCACAGCCGCTGGTAACGGGCGATGACGTCGGCCGCGACCTTCTCGTACGCCGTCCCGAGATGCGGACGGTTGTTGACGTAGTCGATGGCCGTCGTCAGATAGAACTTGGACATCACGCACCCGCCTCGAAGGGCCGGCCGCCGTCAGCGGGCATCGAGGTACGCCTTCATCGCGACCGCGTGCACCTGCTTCACGGACAGCCCGTGCGTCTCGGCCACGCGCACGCAATCCTCGAACTCGGGCGCCGCGTTCAGCACCGCGCCCCCCCGCCGCGCCACCTTGACCGGTATCGTCCCGAGCGGCGTAGCCACCTCGACCATGTGGCGCTCGAGGCACTCGCGCGTCGTCTCCGACGTCCGCACGCCGAGCGTGGTCGTCTCCGCGAACAGCACCTCGCTCACGGCGTGGCGCCGGTCGGGGGCGGCAAGGACGGTCACGAGCGTGCCCGGCCGGTTCTTCTTCATCTGTATCGGCGTGTAGAACGCATCCAAGGCGCCCGCGGCCCGGAGCCGATCCATCAGCACCCCGTAGATCTGCGGGTTCATGTCGTCGATCTCGCACTCGACGACCGCCACCCGCTCGACGACCGCGCCGGCGGAGTCGGCACCGTCGTCCCCTACCAGCACACGCAGCGCGTTCGGAGTCCCGGCGAGGTCGCGCCGGCCTGCCCCGTAGCCGACTGTCCGCACGGTCATCGGCGGAACACCCCCGTAGCCGGCCGCGTAGCCGGTCACCAGCAGGGCCCCGGTGGGCGTCAGCCGCTCGACGGGGGGACCGCTCGAGTAGATGGGCGCGCCCTGGACGAGACGGACCGTCGCCGGCGCCGGCACCGGCAGCTCTCCGTGCTCGCAGCGGACGGTGCCCGAGCCGACGTTGAGGGGCGAGGCGACGACGCGGTCCGGCGCGAACCATTCGAGGGCGAACACCGAGCCGACGATGTCCACGATCGAGTCGACGGCGCCCACCTCGTGCAGATGCACCTCCTCCACCGGTACCTGGTGGATGTCGGCCTCGACCTGCGCCAACCGCGTGAACAGGGTCACCGCGCGTTCCCGGGCGGAGGCCGAGAGACCCGACCGCCCGACGATGGCGGTGATGGCGGACAGGCTCCGATGAGGGTGAGCCGGTCCACCTCCGTGCACGGGGCCATGACCGTGCGCGCCGCGGCCATGCTCGCCGCCGCCGCCGTGACCCCGCTCGCCGCCGTGGCCGTGGTCCTGCCCGCGGCCGTGGCCGGGCTCGTGGCCATGGCCATGGTCATGCTCGCGGCCGCGGTCAAGCCCGTGGCCGTGGTCATGCCCGTGGCCGTGACCGTGCTCGGGCCCGTCGGCGTGGGCGTGACCGTCGCCGTGCCGGGACTCGTGCTCGCCGGGAGCCTCGGCGGAAACGCCATCCACCAGGACCCGGAACCGTGCCGCGCCGATGCCGCCCCGGTCGACCCGATCCGCCTCCACCGCGACGCCCGGCAGATCGAGCGTGGCCACCAGCGCGCGCAGTTCGGCGAGCGGCAGCCCGGCGTCGAGCAGGGCGCCGAGCAACATGTCTCCGGCAGCACCGGAGTAGCAGTCGATGTACAGGATGCGCGCCACGAGTGGTTTCCTGCGACCGGCGGCCGGCGCCGGGCCTCGCGGGGCCGGGGCGCCGGCTACAGGCGCCCGGCCTCCTTGAAGCTGTAGTAGCTGGCGTCGGCGAGGACCAGATGGTCCAGCACCTCGATCCCCATGATGCCCCCGGCCTCGACCAGCCGCGCGGTCAGCGCGATGTCATCCGGACTGGGCGCCGGATCGCCCGACGGATGGTTGTGAAAGACGACGATGGCGGCGGCCCCGCCGGCGGCCGCCGTCTGGAACACCTCTCGCGGGTGCACGAGACTGGCATCGAGCGTGCCCACCGACAGCACCGCCACGCGCACGACACGGTGCCGCGTGTCGAGGAGCACGACGCCGAACTGCTCGACCGCCCGCGCTCCGTAGCGGGGAAGCAGGAAGGCGGCGACCTCCCGCGGGCAGTCGAGCAACGCGCGCTCCTCCGGCACGCGGAGCGTGCGCCGCCCGAGCTCGATGGCCGCGAGAATCCGCGCCGCCGTCGCCGGCCCGATGCCCGTCACCGCCCGGAGGTGCCCGTCGAGCACGCGCGTCAGGCCGTGCAGCCCGCCCGCAAGCCCCAGAACGCGGTTCGCCAGGTCGAGGGCGTTCTCGTGCTGAAACCCGTGACCGAGAACGGTGGCGAGCAACTCGTTGTCGCCGAGCGCCGCCGCGCCCAGCCGACCGAGCTTCTCGCGAGGCCTGTCCTGCGGGGCCAGCCACTTCATGCCGGCCAAGGCATTCAAGCCTCGTGCCGACCGGCTGGGATCGTACTACAACCGACCGGTGCCGGATCCCGGCCCGCACCGCGGAGAAGCTGCGACCTGGCCCGCCGCCGCCGTACGCGGATGCTTCAGTCGGCCCCCGGCCGCCGCACCCAGCGGCCGCGAGCCGTGATCTCGGCCCAGCCGGTCAGCCAGATCCCTTCGTCCGTCCACTCGACCCGCTGGATGCCGCCGGGGGCCGCCACGTCGAGCCGGCGAGCCGCGCCGCCGAACGCCGCCGCCGCGATCGCCGCGGCACAGGCCCCGGTGCCCGACGCCTCCGTCGGCCCCACGCCTCGCTCCCAGATGAGGACCCGCACGCGATCGGCCCGCTGCACCTCCGCGAACGCGACGTTGGTCCCCGCGGGAAACTCCCGGTGCTTCGCCAGCCGCGGCCCCAGCCGGCGGAAGCGCGCCTCGTCGAGCGCCGGCGTCAGCACGACGCATTGCGGGTTGCCGACCGACAGCACGACGGCCGCGACCTGCTCGCCCTCGACGTCGAGCGTCCGCCGCCGCAGGTCTCGCGGTGCGCCCATGGCGCCGCGGAACGTGTAGCGCGGGGGCTCGCTGGCGAGCAGCACCAGCCGCTTGACCCCCGCGTCGGTGGCGACGGCGAACTCGGCACCCGGCGTTGCCGACTCTTCGTCCCGTTCCGGGGTGCCGGCTCGCCCCGCCGCCAGCATCGCTCCCAGGCAACGCACGCCGTTGCCCGAGACCTCGGCCGAGCTCCCGTCGGCGTTGACCAGGGTCATCGCGGCCCCCTCCGGGGTCCTCCGGTAGCGGATCAGCCCGTCGGCGCCGACGCCGCGCGTCCGATGGCAGGCCGCGCGGGCCAGGGCGGCGGGGTCGGCGCCTTCGACCGCCTCCGCCTCGACGAAGAGGAAGTCGTTGCCGTAGGCCTGCGCCTTGACGAAGGCGATCTCGTGAGGGCCGCTCATTGCAGCGTGAACGCCCGAAAGACCCAGGTGAAGCCCACCGTGGCGCCGACCGACCCCTCGTTGGGCGAGAGGCCGTACAGCAGCGCGGCGTCGAGCCTCACCGGTCCGCGCGTGATGCGCCCGCCCAGCCGAGCCGCGCCGGCGCTTTCCGTACCCGGCGGCGGCGCGCCCCGCCGCACGTTGGTGCGGCCGGCCATCTCGCCGACGATCTCGACCCCGCGGGCTATGGCGTGGGCGACGGAGAATCCGTACGTCGGCGTGGTGTTCTGCCGATCCCCGCGGGTCGGGTCGCCCAGTATGGCCAGACCGAGGTTGAACACGAAGCGGGTCGAGCGGATCGTCTTTCCGGCCAGGAGGGAGCCGAAGAAGTCCGTCGTATCGAGCCCCAGGCCGTCCTCGTTGCCGGCGTTGGGCAGCTTCGTCGCGAAGCGGAACCCCAACCCCGGCAGCACCGTCCGCTCGCCGACGAGGCGCACCTTCATGCCGATGACCAGATCCTCGAAGCTCTCCGCCCGATCGCCGTCCACCTGGAGCATTCCCGACAACGGCGCGGGCACCCGGCGCGTGATCTGCAGGCGGTTGATGGACATCCCGTCGAGCTGGAACTCCGCGATCGGGCTCAGGCCCACGCTGATCCCCAGCCTCGGGAAGCTGGTGAGGTGTCCTCCCAACCCCGAGACGACGTAGCGTCGATCGCGATCGTGGTCGATGCCCGCCTCGACGAGGACCAGTCCCTCGCCGACGGTCTCGGGATCCTCGGTAACCAGCGGACGCTGCTGCGCGGCGGCGGGGCCGGACACCGACAGCAACGCCGTCGCCGCAAGGGCGCCCGCGATTCCTCGCGCTCGCATCCGTTCGCTACCTCTCGCTCCCGCTGCCCGGGTCACCCCTGGACGGCAACTGACCGTCGGCGCAGGCTCCCGGGCCGCCTTGCCCGGCGCCGGCGACCGCGTCCTGTCGACCAGGCGCGTCGAGGCGCCGCACGGCGCGGCACACCGGCCCCCAGCGGCAATAGGCAATGGCCACCGCGTCGTAGGCGCCGTGCGCCACGATCGGCGCCAGCAGCCCGCCGGTGAGCTCGGCGAGCCATCCGAGACCGGCCCCCATCACCATCACCCAGGCGCCGAACACCACGGTGTCCCGTCCTCCGATGTGGAGGAGCCCGAACACGACGCTCGCCGTCGCCAGACCCGTCTCCGCCTGAAGCGCCCCCCGGAACAGCAGCTCCTCCCCGACGCCGGCCGCCATGCTGATCACCACGACGTCGCGAAGCCCGACGGTGGCGAACAGCGGCCGCAGCGTGTCGCGGTAGAGACGCCGGACGGACCGGACGCCCGCGACGTCCGGCGCGCGGCACAGGAGCGCGAGGTTCACCGCGACGAGCACGGCCGCGGCGGCCAGCCCGACGAGCACGGCGAGGACCCGGGAACCTTCAGCCCACGCCGTCGGGAGGGCGCGCCAGCGGATCCAGGCCGCCGCCCCCACCGCCAGCAGCGACTCCCCCGCGACGGCCAGGGTCGTGAGTTGTCCCGCCGTCATCGGCGGCTCCGCCGAGCGCTTTCCGCCCATGCAACCATCGCGACGCGCGGCCGGTCGTTCCCTAGAACGCCCGCCGGCTGTCGAGCAGCACCGTGACCGGACCGTCGTTGACGAGGCTCACGTCCA
>JAPOYG010000532.1 GCA_026706755.1 Acidobacteriota bacterium | reverse complement strand
CCGGCGCACCCCTCCGGCGCATCCTGATCCGCACCGGGGCGCAGGTGGAGGTGATCCCGATCGGCAGCGTGGACTACGTCCGCGCCCGCGACGACTACGTCGGCGTCGTGGCCGGCGGCGCCGAGCGGTTGAAGCAGCAGACCCTGGCGGAGCTCGAACGGCAGCTCGATCCGGCGCGCTTCGTACGCATCCACCGGTCGTTCCTGCTCAACGTGGACCGGCTGACGAGGCTCGGGCCGGCTACGCGCGACAGCTACGTCGCGGTGCTGAAGGACGGAACCGAGCTGCCCGTGAGCCGGCGCGGCTACGCGAGACTGAACGAGCTCCTGTGAGCCGCTACACTGCCTGCGCCGTCTCCGGGAGGCCGGGACGGCATGCGCCGCGCGGCGAGGGAGCCGTCGCGGCCTGCGGACGAAGGAGGCCGACGATGTCGAAGACGCTTACCGCTGTCGGGATCGCGCTGGTGCTGGTGTCGACGCCCGCCGCGCAGGAGCCGGCGGACCACCTGAGCTCCGTCGTCGACCGGCTCGCGCGCGGCGAGCGGGTCTTCGGCGTGAGCACCTACGACCTCTCGCTGGAGAACGCGCGTTCGCTCGCCCGCGCCGATATCGACTACGTCTATGTCGACATGGAGCACGGGCCGATGGACTTCACGGCCCTCCACACCTTCCTCCTCGGAATGATCGACAAGCAGGCGATAGCCGAGAGCGGCAGCCTGCGCCAGCGGGTGACGCCGCTCGTGCGGATCGCGCCGTACGGCCGCGAGGCGTCGGCCTGGGCCGTCAAGCAGGCGCTCGACATCGGGGTGATGGGGATCATCTTCCCGTCGATCGAGACGCCCGAGCAGGCCCTGGCCGCCGTGCGGTCGATGCGCTACCCGCAGCGCCGCGACTCCGCGTACCCCGAGCCGCCCGGGCAGCGCGGGTCGGGAGCAGGCATCGCCACGTGGTTCTGGGGCCTGTCGGGGCCCGACTACACGCGGCGCGCCGACCTCTGGCCGCTCAACCCGGGCGGGGACCTGGTCGCCCTGATGATGATCGAGTCGGCGGCCGGCGTGCGCAACGCCGCGGCGATCGCCGCCGTGCCCGGCGTGACGGGCTTCTTCATCGGGCCGAGCGATCTCTCCAACTCGCTGGGCGTGCCGCGGGACGCGCCCGAGGTGGAGGAGGCGATCCAGACCATCGTCGACGCCTGCCTCGCCCAGGACGTCGCCTGTGCCATCACCGCGAGCGCGGACGACATGCCGCGCCGGATCGCGCAGGGCTTCCGGATCCTCGGCGCAGGGCGCGCGGGCGGCGGCCTGTCGGCCGGCAACGACGCCGCCGTGCGGGCGGGTCGGGCCGTGCGCTGATCCTGCCGGCCGCTGACGCTCGCCCCTCAGAGCAAGGCGAACTTGAGGGCGAAGACCACGGACACAGCAACCAGGGTCGGCGAGCAGTCGCGCGGGCGACCGGCGAGCACCTTGATCAGGACGTAGGTCAGGAAGCCCAGGCCGATGCCGTCGGCAATCGAGAACGTCAGCGGGATGGCGAGAGCCGTCACGACCGCCGCGGCCGACTCGGTGACGTCGTCCCACGCGACGTCCACCAGCGGTCGGGCCATCAGGCAGGCGACGTAGAGAATCGCGGGCGCGGTGGCGTAGGGGGGGATCGACCCGGCCAGCGGGGCCAGGAACAGGCAGGCGAGGAACAGCCCGGCCACGACCACCGCCGTCAGCCCCGTGCGCCCGCCCGCGCTCACGCCCGCCGCGCTCTCGATGTAGCTCGTCACGGGCGAGGTCCCGAGCAGGGCGCCGCCGACCGTCCCCGTCGAGTCTGCGATGAGCGCCCGGTCGATGCGGGGCAACCGCCCCCGCTCGTCGAGCAGCTTCGCCTGGTGCGCGACGCCGATCAGCGTCCCCGTCGTGTCGAACAGGTCGACGATCAGGAACGTCAGGATGATCGCGATCATGCCCACCTGCAGGGCCCCGGCAATGTCGAGGGCCAGGAGCGCGGGCCCGGGACTGGGCGGCAGCGAGGCGATGCCCTGCCATTCGGACACGCCGAACGCGATGCCGACGGCCGAGACGCCGAGCATCCCGATGAGCGGGGCGCCCGGCACGCCGCGCGCGGCGAGGGCCACGATGACCGAGAAGCCGGCGAGGGCCAGGACCGGCGCCGGCGCCGTCAGGTCGCCGGTCGTGACCATCGTCGCCTCGCTCGCCTGAATGATGCCTGCGTTCTGCAGCGCGATGATCCCGAGGAAGAGGCCGATGCCGGCCGGGATGGCCAGCTTCAGCGCGCGCGGCACGGCCTCGATGATCCGGCGCCGGACCGGCGTCACGCTCAGGGCGAGGAAGAGCAGGCCGGCGATGAAGACCGCCCCGAGCGCCACCTCCCAGTCGTAGCCCAGCCCCAGCACGACCCCGTAGGCGAAGAAGGCGTTGAGCCCCATCCCGGGCGCGAGGGCGATCGGGTAGTTGGCGAGCAGCCCCATCACCAGGCTGCTCAGCGCCGCCGCCACGCAGGTGGCGACGAACACCGCGTCGAACGGCATTCCCGCGTCGGAGAGGATCTGCGGGTTGACGAAGGCGATGTAGGCCATCGTCAGGAACGTCGTCACGCCCGCCGCAATCTCGGTCCGCACGTCGGAGCCGCGCTGCGCCAGCCCGAAATAGCGTTCCAGGGTCGCTGTCATCGTGTTTCCCCTGCCGGTTGGACGCCCGCCGTGCGGGAGGTGGTTCGGGATCGCGGTCGATTGTAGCGGGCGGCCGGGTCGCACCTCGCCCCGCTTCAGCGTGCGCAGACGGCCGGCGCCTCGTAGTCGAGGCCGAGCAGGCGGAAGTAGTTCTCCCCGAGGGCGATGTTGCGGAACGCGCGGTCGTCGAGGTGGCGGTGGATGCGCCCGGTGACCTCCAGCTCGGTGCGGTAGACCTCGAAGTCCTTGTCGCGCGACGCCAGGAAGTCGGTGCCGGGGAGTATGCGCTCGGAGTATGCGTTGAGGAACGGGACGTACGCCGCGCGGCCCTCCGGGGTCGAGAAGTAGGCGTCGTCCAGCACCCGCCAGGCGATGTCGAGCATCAGGTTGGGGTGGCGATCCAGCAGGGAGGACATCAGCGCCGCGTGGCGGGCAGGGTCCATCGTGGTCAGCTCGCGCGACAGCCCCATGTGCATCCAGACGATGGCGTTGTCGGGATAGCGTCGCAGCACCTCCTCCATCAGGGGCAGGTAGTGCGTCGGCTCGTCGTCGTCGCCGAGGTCGGAGTGAATGGCGAGCGGTATGCGCCGCGCCCGCAGCGCCTCCATGAAGCCGGCCCATTCGCCGATCGCCGCCGCCGGCACGGGCTCGTGCCCGTTCCCGAAGAGCGCCTGCTTCACCAGGTTGACCTCGCCCATCCAGCGGAAGGCGCCAGGATGCGCGGCGTCGAGACGCGCCATCCCGTCGAGAACGGACTCCGGATCCGACAGATCGGGGAAGGTCATCGCGAGGGTCAGATGGACGCCGGACGGCGGATCGGCCGCTACGTCGGCCGCATTGGCCAGGTCGTTCTCGAGCGACGGGGTCACCGGCGTGCCGGGGCAGTCGAGGTAGTAGGTGCAGGGTGATGTCGCGGGGAGCGTCTGGCCGATGCCGTATACGTTGGCGAACAGGACGCCGGTCTCCTGGAGGTACCCGACGATCTCGTCGAACGGAACGGCCGGCCCGCCGAAGGGCCGGAAGTGCAGGTGCGTGTCGACGACCGCGGTCTGCGGCTGCACCGACCGGTCGTAGCACGGGGCATCGGGGCCGCGGAAGTCATCGAGGGTCAAGGGAGGCACGCCGCCGGCCTGCACCGCCTCGCTCGCCGCAGCGGGAGGCTCCGCAGCAGCCGCCCATGTGCCGGAGGCCGCCCCCAGAACGCCCAGCGCAACGAACAGCACGAGCCCGGTGCGGCGGTAGCCGGCAAGCCGGTCCGGCGCGACGAGATGAATCGGCGCGGGTTGCATGTGGCTGCGGCGCATGTCAGGACCCCTCCGTGCCCTCGTTGAGAATCGCGAGGTACCTGTCGTACGCAAACACTCGGCCACGGCGCTTGCCGGTGATCTCTCTCGCGATCCCGCACTCGACGAGGAGGTGCATCGTCGCGGCGGCAGTGTGAAACGACAGGCCGGTGCGGGTGGCGGCGGCCGGCAGGGAGAGAATCGGCTGCGTCCTGAGGGCGTCGAATACGCGCAGGGCCGAGCCGGCGCGCCGGCCGCCCCGCTGCTCGAGCGTCGCCCTGTCCGCCGCGAACAACTCCAGGAGACGATGGGACGTCGAGACCGCGGCGTCCGCTGTGGTGCGTACTCCGTCGATGAAGAAGGCGAGCCACGACTCCCAGTCGCCGCTCCGCCGCACTTCGTTCAGGAGTTCGTAGTAGTCGCTACGGTGCTGCTTGAAGTAGAGGCTCAGGTACAGGAGCGGCTCGCGCAGCACGCCCGCATGGTGCAGCAGCAGCGTGATGATCAGCCGTCCCACGCGCCCGTTCCCGTCCAGGAAGGGGTGGATCGTCTCGAACTGGACGTGCGCCAGCCCCGCACGGACGAGGATCGGCAGTCCGTCGTTGGTAGCGTGCAGAAAGCGCTCGAGCGCCGCCATGCAGTCCGAGACGGCTGGGTGCGGCGGCGGCACGAAGGCAGCCCGTCCGGGCCGGGCGCCCCCAATCCAGTTCTGGGAGCGGCGAAACTCCCCCGGGGCCTTCCCGCTGCCGCGTCCGCGCGACAGCAGGACGCCGTGTATCTCCCGGATCAGTCGGTTCGACAGCGGGAACCCGTCGCGCAGTCGCTCCAGGCCGTGCTCGAGCGCGGCGACGTAGTTCGAAACCTCGACGACGTCGTCGAGGGGGACGCCGGGGATCTCGTCGGACTCGAAGAGCAGGAGGTCGGACAGCGACGACTGCGTGCCTTCAATCCGGGAGGAGAGCACGGCCTCCTTGCGCACGTAGGCGTACAGGAAGAGCGTCCGGTCCGGCAGGACAGCGGAGATTCCGTCGAGTCGACCGAGCGCGAGCAGCGCCGATTCGAGCGCCGGCTGCAGCGAGCCGTCCAGGTCCAGGGCGGGTTCGGGCGGCAGCGGTGCCGGCATGAAGGCGCGGACCTGCTCGCCTGCGGCGCTGGTCATCGCGTAGGTTCCGGTTCGTTCTCGCAGCATGACGCTCGCGTCTTTGCGGGAAGTGCAATAGAGGATCAGCTTAGTGCAAGTAGCAGGACGAAAGGGCAATAAAGGCCCGGGTCACCCTCCCCGTATTGGCGGGGACTGCAATTGCAGCCCCCGCTAATGCAATCTTTTCTCTACATTGCAACAACAAGGCCCAGTCGTCAAGTCGAATTTGCCGTCGACGGGCTTCGGGCACGCGTTCGCGTGGAGCTGTCCGCGGCGTGCGGCACGTTCTACGGCAGGGCGAGGGCCACGTATTCGCTCGGCATGTCGTCCCAGCCGATGGCCACGACGATGTACTGCTTCCCGTCGACGCGGTAGCTGATGGGCGCCGCGGTCGTCCCGCCCGGCAACTCGATCGCGGTCACCAGGTCGCCGGTCGCCTTGTCGTAGGCGCGCAGCGTCTTGCCGCCGCTGCCCGGCGGGAGGAACGCGGCTCCCACGTTGGCGCCCTCGCCCAGGAACACGAGGCTCCGCGTCACGAGGGGCGCCGCGCGGCCGCCGTGCCCGAGGGGCGGCGGGTCCAGATGCGCGATCGCCGGGTGGTCGCGCGGCCCGTCCCCGTTGGCCACCGACCAGAGGATGTCGCCGGCGTTGAGGTCGATCGCCACCAGGCGCCCGTAGGGCGGCTTGAAGAGCGGCAGACCCTGCGGGCCCGGGATGTGGCGCGCGTTCTTCATCACCCAGTCGACGTCCGACCGCGGGTGCTCGGAGCGGGCGAGCCCGACCACGGTGCCGCTGTGCGAGGAGGGGACATACAGGATCCCGGTCTCCGGATCGACCCCCGCGCCGTTCCAGTCGCTGCCCCCGACGAGCCCCGGCACCACCATCGTGCCGAGCGTGCCGCCCGGGCTCTCGTCGATGAGCGTCGGCGGCGTGAAGAGCGGACCCCAGACGTAGTCGTCGAGGATCTCCAGCGCCTCCTGCCGGAGCGCCGGCGTGAAGTCGATGAGGTCGTCGACGGTGACGCCCTGCTGGTCGTAGGCGGGCGGCCTGGTCGGGAAGGGCTGGGTCGCCGCGTACCACTCGCCCGGCACGTCGCCCGCCGGCACGGGCCGCTCCTCGATGGGCCACAGCGGCTCTCCCGTCACCCGGTCGAAGACGTAGGTGAACGCCTGCTTGCTGACGATGGCGACGGCCTTGACGGGGCGGCCGTCGACGGTGACGTCGACCAGCGTCGGCGCGGCGGGGAAGTCGTAGTCCCAGAGGCCGTGGTGGACGGCCTGGAAGTGCCAGATGCGCTCCCCGGTCTCGGCGTCGAGGCAGACCAGGCTCTCGGCGAACAGGTTGTCGCCGGGCCGGTGCCCGCCGTAGTAGTCGCTCGTGGGGGTCGAGAGCGGGAGGTAGACGTAGCCCAGCTCCTCGTCGGCCGCCGGCGACGCCCACATGTTCGTGTTGCCGGTGTACTCCCACGACGCGCGGTCCTCGTCGAGCGCCGTCAGCCACGTCTCGTTGCCCGGCTCGCCCTCGCGCGGGATGGTGCGGAAGATCCAGCGCTGCTCGCCCGTCCGGACGTCGAAGCCCCGCACGTCACCCGGCGGCATCGTCTTGAGGGCCGGCATCGTGTGGCTGACGATGTCGCCGATCATCGATCCGACTACGACGATGTCGCCCACCACGATGGGCGCCGAGCGCCAGCGGAAGGTCTCCACCCGCCGGTCGTCGTAGCCCTCGACGAGGTTGACGGCGCCGCCGTCGCCGAAGTCGGCGTACCGCTCGCCCGTCTCGGCGTTCAGGGCCACGAGCTGCGATCCGACGACGGCGACTACCCGCGCATCCTCGCCGTCGGACCAGTACGCCACCCCCCGCGAGGCGAAGCCCCGCTCCCGGCGCCCCCCGTCCACCGGGGCTGCGTCGAACCAGACCACCTCGCCCGTGGTCGCGTCGAGGGCGGCCACCGTCCCGAGCGCGGTCATGATGAACAGCCGCCGCCCGACCATCAGCGGCGTGTTCTGCGATCCGCCCGGGGCCCGGAGGTCGTTCCCCTGACGCGTCGCGTCGGGGATGGTCGACTGCCGCCAGACGATGCGGAGATCGGCGACGTTGCCGGCGTCGATCTGATCGAGCGGCGCGTAGCGGCTGCCGGCCGAGTCGGCCGCGTACGAGAGCCACTCGACGTCCTGGTCCGATGGTCCGGGCGGCGGTCCGCCGGCCACCTCGGCAGGATCGGCCGCGCCTTCGGTCCAGCCCCGGCGCAGCGCCTCCCGGTCGACTTCCTCGCCGCCGAGGACGACGCGCGCGATGCGCCTCGTGTTCGCGATGTCGTCCAGCGGGCTCGCCTCGAGCACGAGGAAGTCGGCGCGTGCGCCGGCCGTGAGGCGGCCGCCGTCGTCGAGGCCCAGCCGGTCCGCCGAGCGGCTCGTCGCGGTCAGGATGGCGTCCATCGGGCTCAGGCCGGCCGCCACCATCAGCTCCAGCTCGCGGTGGGCCGCGAAGCCGTAGAAGTGATCCTGCACCCCCGAATCGGAGCCGAGCACGAGCGGCACGCCGGCCGCCGCCAGCCGGCCCAGGCTGCGCTCCATCCCGGCGTACGAGGCACCCGCGCGGGCCGCGGCCTCCTCCGACCGCCGCGCGAAGGCCCCGGCGGCCCGTTCCAGGACTTCCGGCGCGACCGTCTCCGCCAGCAGAGGCTCCGCCAGCCAGCCGGGCGCGTCCGTGTGCCGTCCCCGCTCCGAGACGCCCATGTTGGGCATCACGAAGACGCCGCGGCGAGCCATGGCCGCCACCAGCGTCTCGTCCATCTCGCGGTCGCGCACGAGATGCGCGAAGCCGTCGACCCCTGCCTCGACGAGGTCGGCGGCGTCGTCGTGGTAGAAGACGTGTGCGATGACCTGCAGATCGAGCCCGTGGGCCTCGTCGATGATGGCCCGGTAGATCTCGGGCGCGAGCTTCTCGACCGTCCCCCCTCGGTCGTCCACCCACACCTTCACGAACGCGACGCCCTGTTCCGCCAACGTGCGGACGAACGCCCGGCCCTCCTCGGGACTCGTCACGCCGCCCGCCGACGGCCGGAGCGCCGCCGCCC
>JAPOYG010000204.1 GCA_026706755.1 Acidobacteriota bacterium | reverse complement strand
CGTTGACCACCTCTTCCGGCCGCTCGATCGGCGAATCGCGCAGGATCACGGCGTTCACGAGGCTGAAGATGGCGGTGTTGGCCCCGATGCCGAGCGCCAGCGAGAGAATGGCAACCGCCGTGAAGGCCGGACGCCTGGCGAGGGACCGCATGCCGTCGCGGATGTCGCGACCGACTCCGAGCTGGAGCCAGACCCAGCCGCCGCGGATGTCGCGCACCGCGTCCTTCTGTGCTTCGACGCCGCCGAAGGCGGCGCGCGCCCGTCGCCGCGCTTCCCGCGGATCGACTCCTGCCTCGCGCACCAGGCGCGCCGCTTCCATGTCGAGATGGAAGCGGAACTCCTCGTCCATCCGCTGCTCGACCTCGCCACCGAACAGCAGACGGCGGACACGGGCGCGGGCGGCGTCTACCCACCGCATCACGTGCTCCGCAACACCGCGCCGAGGCCTTCGGCGAAGCGCTGCCAGCTATCGATCTCGTCGCCGAGCGCTCGCCGGCCCGACGGCGTCAGCCGGTAGTAGCGCGCCCGCCGGTTGTTGTCGGTCGTTCCCCAGTCGCTCCGTATCAGCCCCTGCTTCTCGAGGCGCTGGAGGGCCGGGTACAGCGAGCCCTGGTTGATGTCGAGCACCCCCGAGGACATCTGCCGGATCCGCTGGCCAATGCCCCAGCCGTGCATCGGCGCAAGGGAGAGCGTCTTCAGGATCACCAGGTCGAGCGAGCCTCGAAGGTCGTCTGGTCCTCTTGACATCTAGAGGAGCATGGTTCACAGCTCCTCTAGATGTCAAGAGGACGTTGGGGATGCGGTACATGGGATGCGGTACATATAGATGCATGAGGCAGAGGTGCCGGAGGCGCTCAGGACGGATCACCGCCCAAGGGCACACTGGATGTGATCGCGTTGCGGGGGAGATCTGTCGCGACGCGCGCGGCACGCGATGGCTCGACGAGACCCGGCAGGACCTGCGGTTCGCGGTTCGCGCGCTCCGGGCGACGCCTGTCGTCACCATCGTCGTCATCCTGTCCCTCGCTCTGGGCATCGGTGCGAGCACGGCGATCTTCTCGCTGGTCAACGGCCTGCTGCTCCGCAACCTGCCGGTCCCGGACGCCGATCGTCTGGTCACGCTCAGCGTTGGCAACACGCGGCAACTGTTCACGTACGCCACGTTCGATGAGCTTCGACGTCACGACGATCTCTTCGACGGGGCGCTGGCCTGGGCCGAGTCCGCCCTGACGATCGGGGACGAGGCGGAGCCCGCGTACGTGCAATGGGTGAGCGGAGACTTCTTCGACGCCCTCGGGGTGCGGGCGTTCGCCGGCCGCTCGCTCACCCCGGCCGACGACGTGGCGGGCGGAGGACCGGAGGGGCCGGTCGCGGTCATCAGCCACGGCCTCTGGCAACGCCGTTTCGGCGGGGCGTCGGACGCGATCGGCCGCTCGCTCCTCGTCGAGGGCGTGGCGGTGACCGTTGTCGGGGTAGCGCCCCCGGGATTCCATGGCGTGCTGGTGGGGTCGGCGTTCGACCTGCTGCTGCCCGTCCGGATCAATGACCTCATCCGGCCCACGACGCCTCGGACATTCCATGCTCCGTGGCTGCGCATCCTGCTCAGACTCCGACCCGGGCAGTCGCTGGACGCTGCCACCGCCGCCCTGCGAGCCGCGCAGCCGCAGGTTCGAACGAGGTCGCATCCCCCGGGACCGCTGGGCGCCGCGTTCCTGAGCGAGCCGTTCGTGGTCGAGAACGCCGCCCGGGGCGTGTCGGACCTGCGTCGACGCTATGCGGCGCCTCTCGTGCTGCTGCTGGTGGTGGTGTCCCTGGTGCTGCTCGTAGCCTGCACGAACGTCGCCAACATCCTTCTGGGACGCGGAGCCGCGCGCCGCCACGCACTCAGCCTGCAGGTCGCGCTGGGCGCCTCGCGCTGGCGGCTCGTTCGGCGGTTCCTCATCGAGAGCGCCCTGCTGGCCCTGCTCGGCGCCGTCCTCGGCATCCTGTTCGCCGGGTGGGCGTCCCGCGCGATGGTCGCACAGCTCCCGAGCGGCGAGGTGCCGATCGTGCTCGACCTCGATGTCGACCTGCGCGTGTTGGCCTACACCGCTTCCGTCGCCGTAGCCGCGGCCATCGTTGCGGGCCTGGCGCCGGCACTGTGGGCGACGACCGTCCACCCCCTCGATGCCTTGCAGGCGGGTGGGCGCAGCGGCAGCGCCGGCGGACGGGTGCACGGGTTCGGCGCGCTGCAGGTGGCGCAGGTGGCGGTTTCGGTGCTGCTGCTGGTAGCGGCCGGCCTGTTCGGGCGGACGCTCCAGCAGCTCACCCACGCGCCGCTCGGATTCGACGACGACCGCCTCCTCGTGGCGACCGTGCGGACGCCGACCACGTCGCCGGCCGACCAGAGCGAGGTCCGACATCGCCTGGCGCGAGCGGTCGCGTCGATTCCGGGGGTCGTCGCGGCCGGCGGCTCGGACCAGGCGCCGCTCTACACTACGTATTCGGCCTTCCCCTCAGCCTGTCCGGCGTCGCACCTCTTCCGGCCGCCAAGGCCTCGACGCACATGGTGCCGATCACCCCTGGGTGGTTCGAGGCGTACGGCATCCCGATGCGGGCGGGACGCCCCATCGAGGACCGGGACGGGGCCGGCGCCCAACCGGTGATGGTCGTCAACGACGAGTTCGTGCGGCGGTTCTTTCCCGGTCGGGGCCTCGTGGGGCAGACGCTCGGGATGACGTTCACGTTCCCCGACGGCGAGTTCACGTTCACCCCCAAGGCGGTGGTCGGCATCGTCGGCAACGCCGTGCACGAGTCCGTCCGCGGTCCGGTCCGTCCCATCGTCTACGTACCGATGGCGCAGGAGCCGCTGCAGTCGATCTTCGTGGCGGGCATCTTCATCGCCGTGCGCTCGGAGGGTCCTTCCCCGGGGCGCCTCGGCCGCAGCGTGGCGGCCACGCTGGCGAGCGTCGACCCCGACGTGCGGGTGTCGTTCCTCACCGGGACGGGGATCGTGGACTTCGCGCTCGCGCGGGATCGCCTGGTGGCCCGCCTGGCGGCTTTCGCCGGTCTGCTCGCGTTGTTGCTCACGGCTCTCGGAGTGGGCGGGGTGACGGCGTACCACGCCACGCGACGGCGCCCCGAACTCGCGGTTCGCGCCGCCCTCGGGAGCACGCGGGGGCGGCTGGTCGGGCTCGTCCTCTCGCGCGTGCTGGGACCCGTGGTCGGGGGTGTGGTCGTCGGTCTGGGATTCGCCTTCTGGACGTCACGGCTGGCGGTGTCGATGCTGTTCGGCATCGAGCCCCGTGACCCGGTCGCCTTTGCCGGTGCCGCCCTCACGATCGTGGTCGTCGGCCTGCTCGCCGGATGGGTTCCGGCGTACCGTGCATCCCGGCTCCACCCGGCGCGCACGTTGACGGAACCCCGGTCGTAGGAGTGTGCTCCGCGGGCACCTCCTATTGACATCCGATAGGAACCGTCCTATCCTATCGAAACTCAATAGGAGTAGCCGGTCTCGCACGCCGGGTGGAGCGCGTCTCGGTCGCCATCGAGCTGGCGCTGCGCGACGTGGGAGAAGCCTGATGACGAGCCTCATGCGGGCCTTCGCCGTTCGACTGCTGAATCTGTTCCGCCGCCGTCCGCTCGAACGCGAGCTGGACGCGGAGCTTCAGGCGTACCTGGAGATGGAGGTCGACGAGAACGTCCGGCGCGGCATGGCTCCCCGCGAAGCGCGCCGCACGGCGCTGGCCCGACTGGGAGGACTGGAGGCGGTCAAGGAACAGTGCCGCGACGTGCACCGTTTCCGCGCCGTCGACGACTTGTGGCGGGACTTCCTGTTCGGGCTGCGCCGGTTGCGCGCGCGCCCGATGCTTGCCGCGGTGGCGACCGCGGTCCTGGCCATCGGCATCGGTGCGAACGCCGTCATCTTCGCGCTGGTCGACGCCCTGCTGCTGCGGCCCCTGCCCGGCCCCGACCCCCATCGGCTCGTCGTCGTGTCCACGAGCGACTTCTCGAGCGGGCGGCCGGGCGCGAGCTCCTATCCGGACTTCCTCGACATTCGCGAGTCCACGCGCGACGTGTTCGAGCAGCTCACGGCCTCGTCGCTCGTTCCGGTCGGCGCACCCATCGGCGGAGAGACCCGGGTGCTGTCCGCCGGGATAGTGGAGCCGAACTACTTCGCCACGATGGGATTGAGGCCGGTCCTCGGGCGCGGGTTCGTGGCGACCGAGACCCGCCCCGTCGCCGTCCTCGGCAACGCGGCATGGCGGTCCGAGTTCGGCGGCGATCCGTCGGTGCTGGGCCGCGCGATTGTCCTCAACGGCGTGCCGTTCACGATCGTGGGGGTGGCGCCCGCCGAGCTGGCTGCCCTGCAGAACCTCTTCCGCATCGACCTCTGGCTGCCCGCGGCCTTCGAGCCGTCGGTACGGCTCGGCGATGCCAGACAGGAGCAGCGCGGCGTCCGCGGGTACTCCATGGTCGGTCGACTGCGCGACGGCGTCAGTACCGACGAGGCAGGCGCCCGGCTGGCGGTAATCGGCCGGCGACTCCATCAGGCATACCCCGAGGAATGGACGAGTCTCTCCGGGCAGCCGCGGTCCCTGACGGTCAGAGAAGCGCACGACGCGCGCTTGCCGTTCTCGGCGTTCGGTCCCCTGGCCGTGCTGACCGGACTGGTCGGCACGCTCCTGCTCATCGTCTGCGCCAACATCTCGGGCCTCCTGCTCGCCGACGCATCGGTCCGCCGCCGCGAGATGTCGATTCGGCAGGCGCTCGGAGCGAGCCGCCCGAGACTGATCCGCCAGGTTGCCGTCGAGAGCCTCGGCCTCGGCCTGGTCGCGGGGGGCCTGGGCGTTGCCGCGGCATCGGTCGCCGTCCGGTACGTGACGCTGCTGGTACCGGACCTGCCGTTGCCCCTCCCCCTGCACCTGGACCTCGAGCCCGGCTGGCGCCTGCTCGTGGCGTCGCTGGCCGTGTCGTCGGGCGTGGGGCTCCTGGTGGGGTTCCTGCCCGCCCTGTACGCAACCCACGCCAAGCCAGGTCTCGGCAGCTCTTCGCAGACGCGGTTCCGCAACGCCCTGACCGCGATGCAGGCGACCGCCGCGGTCTTTCTCCTGATCATCGCGGGGGCGTTCGCGCGCAGCATCGTGACCGCGTACGCCGTACCGCTCGGCTACGACACCGCCGACCTGGCGCTCGTCACGGTCGACCTGGAGGCAGCCGGGTACTCCGAGGATCGCGGTCGCGCGTACCTCCGACGGGTGTTCGAGGAGGTGCCGGCGGCCGAGGCCTCCGAAGCGCCGTTCCTGTCGCTCCAGGCGCGGTCCCGCATCGGCCTGGAAGTCGACGGGTACCGGTACCGGCCGGGAGAGGACAGGGAGGTGCACGCGAACCGCGTCAGTCCGGGTTTCGTTCGCCTGCTGGGCGTGCCCCTCGTTCGCGGCCGGGACCTCGAACCCGGAGAGCGAAACGCCGTGCTCGTCAACCGGGCGTTCGCGGAGCGGTTCTGGCCCGGGCGGAATGCGGTCGGCGGCCGACTCCGCCGACTGAGCCTGGATTCGCTTCTTGGTCGAGGGCCGAGCGACCCCGCGCCCCCGGCCGCCTTTCCGTGGTCCACCGTGGTCGGCGTGGTCGAGGACGGCCAGTTCGTGTCGTTTCGAGAGGAAGGCGTGCCCGTCGTGTTCGCGTCCCTGGAGGACGTCTACTCCCCGCAGGTCACGTTCCACATCCGCGGCGTATCGGCCGAAGCGGCACGAGAGGGCATCGGCCGGATCGATCCGGGCGTGCCCGTGGTGAACGTGGGGATGATGGCCGAGATGGTCGACGCGGCTCTGCTGCCGGCGTGGGCAGCGACGGTCGTGAGCGGGTTCGTCGGGGTCGGCGGCTTGCTTCTCGCCTGCATCGGGCTCTTCGGCACGCTGAGCTACGTCGTCGCGCAGCGCGCCCCGGAGATCGGCCTCCGCGTCGCGCTCGGGGCACGGCCGCTGCAGATCGTCCGGCTCGTCGCGGGAGGCGCCGGAGTGAAGCTGGTGACCGTCGGCGTCATCGCCGGAGCCGCACTGGGCAGCGGAGTCTCGCCGCTGCTGCAGGCACAGTTCTCTCGCGCCGCAGGCCTGGATCCCCTCGCGTTCGTGGCGGTGGGGCTGTGCCTCGCGCTGGTGGCCGCGGTTGCCGTGGGGTTGCCGGCCGCGCGCGCGCTCGGGATCGACCCCGCGGAGGTGCTGCGCGCCGAGGAATAGGGCGCGGGTCAGGTCCGGGGCCGTCGCCGGCCGCGCTTCGCCTTCGCGTTCTTGTCGACGCGCAGCTTCCACGCGGTGCGCAGCGCGCCCGCCACGGTCTCCTCGTCGGCCGCGGCCAGGCGGATGTGCGTCATGCCCATGCGGCCCCAGCCGCCGGCGATCGGCACGAAGACCGCGGGCGCCTCGGCGACGAACATCGCCTGGACCTCGGACGAGAGCATGAGATTGCCGTAGCCCTGCGCCTCGTGGGCGAGGGTGGCGAAGATCCGGCCGCCGACGCGGAAATCGGGGGCGCCCATGTGCGAGCGCTCCTCCGCCCCGTCGAGGACGAGCGCGAGGCGGCGGAAGTCGTCGGCGGTCGCCACGCCGCCCATCCTCGCAGGTCGACCCGGGAGCGTCCAGGGCTGCAGCCCCGAGCGACGGCCGCCGGCGGTGGTAGCCGACGAGCCGTCGCGATCTTCGCGGCCCACCACCCGCGAGGGCCGCCGCCTCAGCCGACCGCGAGCGACGCGTTGCGCACGTCGGTGACCAGCATGTGGGCCGGCGTGTGGGTGACCGCGATGGGCGGGCGCGCCGCGCGCAGCGCCACCTGCGGGGTCACGCCGCACGCCCAGAAGACCGGCAGCTCGCCGGGGGCGATGACGGGATCGTCTCCCTCCCACGCACGCTCGATGTCCGCGATCCCGATGCGCTCCGGCATGCCCAGATGGACCGGCGCGCCGTGGACGCGCGGGTAGCGGCTCGTGATCTGCACCGCCTTGATGGCGTCCGCCGGTGGGAACGGGCGCATCGAGACCACCATGCGGCTGCGGAACCGGCCGGCCGGCGCGCACTCGATGTCGGTCAGGTACATGGGGCACACGCCGCCGTCGTTCCAGTGCCGGACGGTGAGGCCGGCATCGACCAGGGCCTCCTCGAACGAGAAGGAGCACCCGAGCGCGAACGCCACGAAGTCCGACTGCCAGAGGTCGCCGATGCTCGCGACGTCGCCCTTGGCCTCGCCGTCGCGGTAGACCCGATAGCTCGGCAGATCGGTGCGCAGGTCGAGGTCGCGGGCAAGCTCCGGAAGGTGCGGGCGGCCCGGCTCCGACATCGCGAGCAGCGGGCAGGGCTTGGGATTGCGCTGGCAGAAGCGCGCGAACTCGTCGGCGTAGGCCGCCGGCAGCACGACGAGGTTGGCCTGCACGTAGCCCCGGGCGAGGCCGCCCGTCTGCCCGCGGTGCGCGCCCGAGCGGATCCGGCGCCGGACCTCGACGGGGTCCGAGCCGTCCCAGTCGACGGCAGGCGGGGGCGCGGCCTCGACGGTCCGGGTTCCGGTCGCGTTCATGGCCATGTCTCTCCCACGGGCGAATCGGAAACGATCCTACCGCGCCGACTCCGTCCGGCCGCGTGCAATACTGGCCCGTGGGCCGCTTCTTCAACACGACCGGTCCCGTCGTGGCGGCGGACCACTACTGCATCCCGCCCCTGGACCGCCTGGATCTCCGCGAGGTGCTCGATCTCGTCCGCACGAGGCGCTACTTCGTGCTGCACGCGCCACGGCAGACCGGCAAGACCTCCGCCCTGCTCGCGCTGCGGGACCTGCTGAACGGCGGCACGGAAGGCGAGTACCGGTGCGTGTACGCCAACGTCGAGGTAGGCCAGGCGGGACGCGAAGACGTCGACCGGGCGATGCGGGCGATGCTCACCCAGCTTGCAGCGCGCTGTCGGCTGACGCTCGGGGACGACCTCGTGAACCGGATCTGGTCCGACACCCTGCAGCGATCCGGGCCGGACGCGGCGCTGCAAGAAGTCGTCAGCCGCCTGGCCGAAGCGGACCCGCGACCGCTGGTCCTGCTCATCGACGAGATCGATGCCCTCGTGGGCGACACCCTGCTGTCGGTGCTGCGGCAGCTCCGCGCCGGCTATGACCTTCGCCCGGCGGGCTTCCCGCAGAGCGTCGTGCTCTGCGGCGTGCGGGACGTGCGCGAC
>JAPOYG010000591.1 GCA_026706755.1 Acidobacteriota bacterium | reverse complement strand
CTAGATCAGGTCGTACTGACAGCCGACGCCGACCCAGACCCCAGGCCTGCGATCAGCCCCTTGCGGTGGTCGAGCCCCCCGTGAACGACCTCCGACATGCCCCGCACGAAGATCAGCGCCAGCAGCACGAACAGATAGGCCGCGTACACGGGTCCCGGGACCGCCAGGACGATGGCCAGCACCTTGGGGAGGAACGCCAGCCCGATCATCAACGCTCCGGCCGCGATGCCGACGCGGCGGGCGGCCACCCCGGTGATCTCGATCGTCGGGACGCTGACCGTGGTGGTCTGCGTCGGCATGATCCCGCCGATGCCGCACAACATCTTGCTGATCCCGTCGGCGGCCACCGCGCCTTCCACGATCCGGTAGTCGACCGCCCGCGACCGCCGCCACGACACCCGTTGAACGGCAACCGCGGCGGTGATCGTCTGGATGGTCCCGATGAGGGTCAGGAGCGCGAAGGCCGGCAGAAGACCCGCGAAGGCCGGCCCGAATGCGAGGTCGAATCCCGGCCATGCGGCCTGCGGAAGACCGACGATGGTCGAGGTCAGCAACCGGCGAAACAGCGAGAGCCGGGCGGAGATGGCGAGCGGGAGCAGGGACGAGACGAGGACCAGGACGGCGAGGAGACCCGGGCCGCCCTCGGCAAGGGCCGTGACGCAGATCCCGATGAACGGCCCCGCCGGACCGATCGTCAGGACGTACCCTGCGCCGATCCGGCCGAGCCGCGACGCCTGCAGCATCGTGGCGGCGCCGCTGACGGCTACCGTGCAGAACACGGCCCACGACAGGTACGCCTCGGATTCTCCTGCCGCCAGGACCAGAATGGTCGGAAGCGCGACCAGTCGTGATGCCGAGCACGACACTCTGGGCGCCGCAACCGAGCACGACGCTTCCCGGAGGACGCTCGTCAGGCTGGAAGCGAACGGCCGTGTCTGGATCCGTGCGACTCATGTGCAGCACTCCGGACGCTGCGACTCCGAACGCTGGAAGCGGGAGGGTCGTTGAGGGCGTTCGTACGGAAGATACCGGTTCCCGGGACCAGGCGGGCAGTGTGGGTCTGCCGCAGTCTCAGGGCGGGTCGCCGCGGCCGGCGCGCTCAGTGGCCGACCAGGCCGTCGACGGGGCTGCTCGCGGCGGCGTAGCGCCGGCGGGGAATGCGGCCCGCCAGGTAGCCGAGCCGCCCGGAGCGCACCGCCAGCCGCATCGCCTCCGCCATCGCGACCGGGTCGTCGGCGCCCGCGATCGCCGTGTTGATGAGCACGCCGTCGGCACCCAGCTCCATCGCCACCGCGGCATCCGACGGCGAGCCGACGCCAGCGTCGACGATGACGGGGACTTCGGCCTGTTCGCGGATGATGGTCAGGCTGTTGCGGTTCTGCACGCCGAGACCGGAGCCGATCGGGGCGCCCAGGGGCATCACCGCGGCCGCTCCGGCCGCGGCCAGCTTGCGGCAGACGATCGGGTCGTCGTTCGTGTAGGGGAGAACGACGAACCCCTCGTCGGCCAGCACGCGCGTCGCCGCCAGCAGTGCCTCGTTGTCCGGGAAGAGCGTCCGCTCGTCGCCGATGACCTCCAGCTTCACCCAGTTCGTGAGTCCTGCCTCCCGCCCCAGCCGGGCGGTGCGGATCGCTTCGTCGGCGGTGTAGCAGCCGGCCGTGTTCGGAAGCAGCGCGTAGCGGTCCGTGTCGATGTGGTCGAGCAGCGAGGAGCCGTCGCGGGCGTCGAGATCGACGCGGCGAACCGCGACCGTCACCATTTCGGCCCCGGAGGCGTCATGCGCGCGGCGCATCGCGTCGTGGGAGGCGTACTTGCCGGTGCCGACGATCAGTCGGGAGCGGAACGTCTTGCCGGCGATGGTCAGGAGGTCGTCGTCCATGGCGCTTGCGCGCCCTTGCGGGCGCGTTGGGAGTCTGCGCGCGCGAGAGACTCTTGCGTCGCGGGTTCTAGCCCACCATTCGTCGCCTGACGGCTCCGCCTGGTGCCCAACCAACCCTGCAGGAGTCCACGCCGTTCTACGGCGCGGACTCCTAGCGGCGCAGACTCCTGGCGGGCCGTCAGCCTCCGCCGACGAAGTTGACGATCTCCACCTCGTCTCCACCCCGGACCATCGTCGAGTCGTACCGGGCGCGCCGCACGACGACGAGGTTGTGCTCGACGGCCACGCGCCGCGGATCGATGTCCAGGCGGTCGAGCAACCCGTGGACGGTCACCGGTTCCGCCAGCTCGTAGTCCTCCCCGTTCAGCCGTATCGTCACGACGTCCCACCCTACCCGCGGACAGGCGCGAAGTCAAGGCTAACTCATTGCCAGAAAGCGATTTACTCCGTGAGGTGGGAGCGCGGCGAGGTGGCCCGCCGGCCCGCGGGAGATTGACTTCGGCCCACCCGCGAAAGTAGGATGCAAACAGTTCCGCAAGGGTCGCCTCGCCGGTGTCGTCGCCCGATTTCGGGTCGGCTCGGCACATCCGTCACAGACCAGGGCGTCGCTCGACACTCGACGGCGGGCGGCGCAGGCGATAGCTTGAGAAATGTTTCACAAGGTGGCGCTCCCGAGCCCGGCAGGCTGCGCCGCAGAACGGGCGCCGCAAAGCGTCTCGTAGCGACGTTCCACGATGGCACGGCACAAGGTGACCCGCGGCGTCCGCCTCCCGCTGGCCGGTGAGCCGGTGCAGGCCGTCGGGGATGCCGCCCCCCCGCACAGGGTCGGCGTGCTGGCCGCGGACGCCGTCGGGTTGCGGCCCACGCTGCACGTGTCGCCCGGCGACACCGTCGTTCGGGGGCAGGTGCTCTTCCACGACAAGCGCACGCCCGACGTGCGCTACACGGCGCCTGTCGCAGGCACCGTGGTCGGCGTCCATCGAGGCGACCGCCGGGCGCTCCGGTCGGTCGTCATCGAGGCGAGCCGCGCCGAGCGGGAGGGCCGCGACCCGGAGACGGCCCGGTTCCCGGCGTTCTCGGGACGGCATCCGAGCGGGATGCCGGCGGACGACGTGCGCGCCCTGCTGCTGGAGTCGGGCCTGTGGACGGCGCTGCGCGCGCGACCCTACGGCCGCGTTGCCGACCCCGCGGTGCGCCCCCACTCGATCTTCGTCACCGCCATCGACACCAACCCTCTGGCGCCGTCCATCGACGCCGTCGTGGGCGACCGATTCCCTGTGCTCGGCCGGGGTCTGGCCGCGCTGGAGCGCCTCACCGACGGGCCGATCCACTTCTGCACCGGGCCGGGAACGCGGCTCGAGCCCGCGGCGGGCGAGCGCGTGCGGCACGAGGTCTTCGCCGGACCGCACCCGGCGGGGACCGTCGGACTTCACATCCATACCCTCGACCCGGTCGACCGGCGGAAGGTCGTGTGGCACATCGGCGTCCAGGACGTCATCGCGGCAGGGCGGCTGTTCGAGGCCGGTCAGCTCGATCCGGTGCGCGTCGTCTCGCTGGGCGGTCCGCCGGTGGCGCGGCCGCGCCTGCTGCGGACGCGGCTCGGCGCCTCGACCGACGCCCTCGCGGCGGGCGAGCTGGCGGGCGAGCAGGAAGTTCGCATCATCTCCGGTTCGGTGTTCGGGGGGCGGACGGCAGCCGGGGAGGTCCACGGCTACCTGGGCCGCTACCACCAGCAGGTGTCCGTGCTGGCCGAGGATCGGGAGCGCGAGTTCCTCGGCTGGCTGCGCCCCGGGCTCGACCGCTTCTCCGCCGTGCGGACGTTTGCGTCGGCCTGGCTGCCCCGGCGGCGGCTCGCGCTCACCACCTCCACCCACGGATCGCCCCGCGCCATCGTCCCGATCGGCAGCTACGAGCGCGTGATGCCGCTCGACCTGATGGTCACCCCGATGATGCGCGCCCTGGCGATGCGGGACGTCGAGCGCGCCGAGGAGCTCGGGTGCCTGGAGCTCGAAGAGGAGGACGTGGCCCTGTGCACTTTCGTCGACGCCGGGAAGACGGAGTTCGGGCCGCATCTCCGCAGCGTCCTCGACGAGCTGGAGAAGGAAGGATAGGTCTGAGCGCCGCATGAAGGTCCTGCGCCGCCTGCTCGACTCGCAGGCCCGGCACTTCGAGCCGGGGGGGCGGCTCTCCCGGCTCTACCCCCTGTGGGAAGCCCAGGACACGTTCCTCTACACGCCGGGCCACGTCACGGCCGGCGCCGCCCACGTGCGCGACGGGCTCGACCTGAAGCGCATGATGATGACCGTCGTGGTCGCGCTGGCCGGCTGCATCTACATGGCGCTCCACAACACCGGGTACCAGGCGAACCTGGCGATCGCGGCCGGGGCGGCGCCGCTGACGAACTGGCAGACCGTGGTGATGGAGGCGGCCGGGCTGGGCTTCGCCCCCGACGACCTCGTGAGCTGCCTGGTGCACGGCGGCCTCTACTACGTGCCGATCCTCATCGTCACCTTCGCGGTCGGCGGCCTCTGGGAGTTCCTCTTCGCCGTGGTGCGGAAGCACGAGCTGAACGAGGGTTTCCTCGTCACCGGCATGCTGTTCCCGCTGACCCTGCCGCCGACGATTCCGCTCTGGCAGGTGGCCCTCGGCATCTCGTTCGGCATCGTCGTCGGCAAGGAGATCTTCGGCGGCACCGGCATGAACGTCCTGAACCCGGCGCTCGTGGCCCGCGCGGGCGTCTTCTTCGCGTATCCCGCCGAGATGTCGGGCGATGCGGTCTGGATTGCGGCCGACACCGCGTCCGACGCCGTCAGCGGAGCGACGGCGCTGGCCGACGCAACGCTGGGCGGCACGGCGGCGATGGCCGCGGAGACCGACTGGTGGAGCGCGTTCGTCGGGTTCGTGCCCGGATCGATGGGCGAGACCTCCACACTGGCCTGTCTGCTCGGGGCCCTGCTGCTCGTCGCGACCGGCGTCGGCTCGTGGCGCATCATGGTGAGCGTCGCCGCGGGGACGATCCTGATGGCGGCCGGACTGAACGCCATCGGGTCGCCGACCAACCCGTTCTTCGACGTCACCCCGGCCTGGCACCTCGTGCTCGGGGGCTGGGCGTTCGGCACCGTCTACATGGCGACGGATCCGGTCTCGGCTCCGGCGGTGCCGCGCGGTCATTATGTCTACGGCTTTCTGATCGGCGTGCTCTGTGTCCTCATCCGCGTCGTCAACCCGGCGTATCCTGAGGGCATGATGCTCGCCATCCTGTTCATGAACCTGTTCGCGCCGCTGATCGACTACTTCGCCATTCAGGCGAACGCGCGGCGCCGGAGGGCGCGGTATGCAGGGTAGCGTGCTCTACAACCTCGGATTCGCCACCGCGATCTGCGTCGCCTGCGCCATCGTGGTGTCGTCCTCCGCCGTCTCGCTGCGGGAGCGGCAGCTCGTCAACCAGGCGCTCGACATGCAGCGCAACGTCCTCGTGGCGGCGGGGCTGGCGGCCCCGGACGAAGCGCTGGAGCAGGACGAGATCGAGGCGCGCTTCGCCCCCATCCGCCAGGTGGTCATCGACGTCGCCACCGGCGCCGCCACCGACGCCGATCCGGGCACGTTCGATCCGCGCGCCGCCGCGGCCGACCCCGCGACGAGCCGCACCGCGCCGCCGAACAACGCCGGGCTGAGCCGCGTCGCCGACCAGGCCCTGGTCTACGAGCTGCGCACGGCGGACGGCGCGCTCGACCTGGTCGTGCTGCCGGTGCACGGGCTGGGCCTCTGGGGCCTGCTCTACGGTTTCGTGGCGCTCGACGCGGACCTCGAGACGATCCGCGGCCTGACCTACTACGAGCACAAGGAGACGCCGGGCCTCGGCGGCGAGGTGGACAACCCGCGCTGGAAGCGCCTGTGGGACGGCCGCCGGGCGTTCGGCCCCGACGGCGCCCCGGCCATCGAGGTCGTGCGGGGGCTAGCGGGACCGCCCGCCGACGACCCCTTCCGCGTCGACGGTCTCGCGGGGGCCACGATGACGAGCCGGGGCGTCACGAACATGCTGCGGTTCTGGCTGGACGACCAGGGCTTCGGGCCCTATCTGGACACGCTCCGCGCGCACGGGCGCAGGATGGCCGGGGGCACGGGATGACCGGGGGCGCGTGATGTCAAAGCAGCGCGAGGCGCTGATCGACCCGCTCTTCAACAACAACCCGATCACGCTGCAGGTGCTCGGCATCTGCTCGGCACTCGCCGTGACGACGCGCATGGACACGGCGCTCGTGATGAGCGCGGCGGTCGTGGCGGTGATGATGTCGTCGAACTTCTTCGTCAGCGCGCTGCGGAATCAGATCCCGACGAGCATCCGGATCATCGTGCAGCTCACGATCATCGCCTCGCTGGTGATCATGGTCGACCAGGTGCTGAAGGCCTACCTGTTCGAGCTGTCGAAGCAGCTCACGGTCTTCGTCGGACTGATCATCACCAACTGCATCATCATGGGGCGCGCCGAGGCCTACGCCATGCAGAACCCGCCCGGCCTGAGCCTCATCGACGGGCTCGGGAACGGCCTCGGCTACGGCGTCATCCTGATGCTGACGGCATTCGTGCGCGAGCTCTTCGGGTCGGGATCGGTGTTCGGGGCGACGGTGCTGCCGCTGGCGAGCGAGGGGGGCTGGTACACGCCCAACGGGCTGATGGTGCTCTCGCCGGCCGCGTTCTTCATCATCGGCTTCCTGATCTGGGCCCTGCGGAGCTGGAAGCGGGATCAGGTGGAGGCCGAGTGATGCTGGAGCACTACCTGAGCCTCGCCGTCAAGTCGATCTTCGTCGAGAACATGGCGCTCGCCTTCTTTCTCGGCATGTGCTCGTTCCTCGCCGTGTCGCGGCAGGTCAAGACGGCCCTCGGACTCGGCGGCGCCGTGATCTTCGTGCTGACGATCACCGTGCCGATGAACAACCTGATCTACGCGCACCTGCTCAGCCCGGGGGCGATGGCCTGGCTGCACCCGGCGCTGGCGGACTACGACCTGTCGTTCCTCGGCTTCCTCTCCTACATCGGGACGATTGCCGCGATGGTGCAGATCGTCGAGATGGTGCTCGATCGCTTCGTGCCGCCGCTGCACGCCGCGCTGGGCATCTTCCTGCCGCTCATCGCCGTCAACTGCGCCATCCTGGGGGCGTCGCTCTTCATGGTCGAGCGGAGCTACACGCTGGCCGAGAGCGCGGTGTTCGGCCTCGGTTCGGGGATCGGCTGGGCGCTGGCGGTCGTGGCCCTGGCCGGGATTCGGGAGCGGCTGCGCTACTCGAACCCGCCCGAGGGCCTGCGCGGCCTAGGCCTGACCTTCATGCTCGTGGGCCTGATGGCGCTCGGCTTCATGGCCTTCGCGGGAGTCCAGCTCTAGCCCGGGGGCTTCAACCATGGTCACCGTCGCCCTCGGCGTCGCCATGTTCACCTTCGTGATCGTGTCGCTCGTCGGCCTGCTGATGGCCGCGCGGCGGCAGCTCGTGGCCACCGGGGAGGTGACGATCACGGTCAACGGCGACGCGGAGCGGGCCCTGCGCACCGCGGCCGGCGGCACCCTGCTCGGCACCCTCGCGGACAACCGCCTCTTCGTCCCGTCGGCGTGCGGCGGCAAGGGGAGCTGCGGCGTCTGCAAGGTGAAGGTGACCGAGGGGGGCGGCGCCATCCTGCCGACCGAACGGAGCCACGTCAACCGCGGGGAGGTCCGCGAGGGCGTCCGCCTGTCCTGCCAGGTCAAGGTGAAGCAGGACATGGGGATCGAGATCCCGGCCGAGATCTTCGACATCCGCCAGTGGCGCTGCAAGGTGCGCTCGAACCACAACGTCGCCACCTTCATCAAGGAGCTGATCCTGGAGCTCCCGGCCGGCGAGGAGGTGCCGTTCCGCGCGGGCGGGTACATCCAGATCGAAGCGCCCCCCGGCACCTACGACTACCGCGACTACCAGGTCGAGGAGGACTATCGCGCCGACTGGGACAGGTTCGACCTGTGGCGCTACCGGGCGGTGCTCGACGAGCCGGTCACGCGCGCGTACTCGATGGCGAACTACCCGGAAGAGAAGGGCGTCATCATGCTCAACGTCCGGATTGCCTCGCCCCCGCCGCGCGCGCCGGAAGGCACGCCGCCCGGCAAGATGACCAGCTACATCTTCAGCCTGAAGCCGGGCGACGAGGTGACCATCTCCGGTCCCTTCGGGGAGTTCTTCGCGAAGGACACGCCGGCCGAGATGGTCTTCGTCGGCGGCGGGGCGGGCATGGCGCCGATGCGCTCGCACATCTTCGACCAGTTCCGCCGCATCGGGACGGAGCGCAAGGT
>JAPOYG010000346.1:50287-53998 GCA_026706755.1 Acidobacteriota bacterium | reverse complement strand
GCACGCGGGGATTCGCCAGAAGGCGACGGTGCCAGGCGCGCGGCCAGTGATTGACCGCCACGTAGAGCTGCCCGTCGCTGTCGAGCCCCTGGAGCACGCGGTCGACGGCGCCGCCGTCCTCGCCCACCGTGGTCAGCACCAGCGTGTCGGGCGTCTCGGGCTGGAAGAAGCCGATCAGCGACTCGAAAGCCACGACGATCAGCACGTAGCTGACCAGCACGATACCCGCGATCCGGACGGCTCTCACGGCACTCTCCCTTCGCGCGCCCCGGCCCTGCTTCCGGCCCCGGCTCCCGCCCCAGGGAAGCCTGAAGGCGTGTCCAGCATACGTGACGCTCGACGCTACTGCACGTCGATCCGTATCCGGCAGTGGTCGCTGGTTCCGAATCCCAGGGCATCGTTCATGGCGTGCACGCGCACCCCGTCGTGAAACCCCCGGGAGGCGAACACGTAGTCGAGCTGGTAGCCGGTGACGACGTCGTGGTCGCGCATCCGACGCAACTGCCCCTGGACGACGTGCGTCGGCACGTTCCTGGTGTCCTTCGGCGTGCCCGGCAGAGGCGACTCCGTCCGCCGCTCGGCATCCGGCCATTGCGGCCCCAGGAACTCGAGGCCCAACACCTGCATCCGGTCGAAGACGGTCCGAGCGCGTACGGGATTCTCCCATCGGCTGTCGTCAGCCGCCCGGTAGATGGTGTTGAGGTCGCCCGCGGCGAGCAGGCGGTGCGACGACGGAGCCGTGTGGGCGATGAACGCCGAGATGTCGGAGATGATTCGGTGGGCGGAGCCATCGGTGTAGGCGTAGAGGTTGTGGCCTCCTTGCCGGGTCGGCGAGCGCTCGGCCTGCGGATGCGGATACAGCCAGCGTGCGTACATCGAGAACACGAAGAACGGCTCGACGGCCTGCTTCCCGCCCCCGAGCGGCGTGACGCGCGCGGCGGCGAGCGTGCGCGAATCGCTGACGGCGATCGTGTCCGGCGGCAGGACGTCGCGCTCGGGAGCCACGGGCGTGAACAGGTCGACCCGTACCCGGTCCGACAGGCGAACTATCGCGGGCCACATGCGCGACCGATTCCAGTTCCACGCCACTTGTTCACCGACGGTGCTCGCCATGGCCCCGGCCGCACCCTTTCCCACTTCCTGCAGCAGGGCGACGTCCACGTCGGGCATCTCGCTGAGCTCCAGGAACGCATCGCGGCTGCGGTTGATGTTCCAGCACACGATCCTGACCACATCCGGCCTCCCTCGTGGCAGGTCCCGACGCGGCAATCGCCGGCGCTCCGGCGCCTGGCGCGGAGTCGCCGCGAGCATCCGGTCGAGCGTCCGTGACTGTTCTCTACCGGCCCGCCGGGCGCAAGCTGTAGTTTTCGTTGCGCCACATCCGCATGCTCCCGTCGGGCCGCGCCTCGAAGACGAACTCCTCGCCCAGGGCGCCGTTGTCGCGGACCCGCCGGAAGGTGGCGTCCTCGATATGGCGGAGCCGGGTGAGGGCCTCCAGCGGGTCGTCGGTGGGAAGCGACAACACGTGCAGCTCGCCGTCCCGGAGCAGCACGGCGAACTCGCCCCCGAACGACCGCTCGTAGGTGCCGGTGAAGCGGCGCAGCGCCTCCTGCTGTGCGGCGCCGCTCTCGGCGCGGGCCGGGACGCCGCCCGCGGGAGCCTCGCCGTCCCGCTTCCGGGCGGCCTGGCGCAAGGCGGGGGCGACGATGTCGTAGGCCATCTGGGCGAAGCGGCGGGCGTCGACGCCCTGGCCGTTGGCCGCGAACGCCGTGGCCACCCGGTCCTGCGAGCGCAGCAGGAGGTGGCTGCGGTAGCCGGGGCACGAGCCGCCGTGGCCGACGAAGGTGTCGCCGTCCGACTTCCACACGGAGAACCCCAGCCCGTAACTGGTCTCGCCGTCGGGCTCCAGCCAGTGCACCCGGTGCATCTCGCGCAGCGTGTTGCGGTCGAGCAGCGCATCGTCGCCGTCGAGCACGCGGAACTGCCACGAGGCGAAGCGCGCCAGGTCCTCGACCGTCGAGATGAAGCCGGCCGCGGGGCTGACGCCGCGCACCTGGTAGTCCGGCACGAGGTGGCGCCGGCCGTCCCGTCCGCGCGCCGTGTAGGCGCTGGCCAGGCGGTTGCCCCGGAAGCGGTCCTGGAGGTCGGTGAACGTGCTCGTCATCCCCAGCGGGTCCAGGATGTTCGCGCGGATGTAGTCGTCGTAGGTCTGCCCGGACGCCGCGTCCACGATCTCGCCGGCCAGCGTGAGGCCCAGGTTGGAGTACTGGTAGTAGGTGCGCGGCGGATACAGCATCGACTGCGTGGGAAGCCTGGCGACGATCTCGTCGTGGGTCGGGAACGGATAGTCGGGTCCGGTCCAGTAGGGCGCCTTCGCTTCGCGCGGCAGACCCGAGGTATGGGTGAGCAGCCCCTCGACCGTGACCGCGCCCGCCTCCGCGAACTCGTCCTGAATCCGGAACCACGCCAGGTGCTTCCCCACCGGGTCGTCGAGGTCTACCTTCCCGTGGTCGCGAAGCTGCAGCACCCCGACCGCCGTGAACAGCTTCGAGATGGAGCAGATGGAGTACATCGTCGACGGCGTCGCCGGCTCCTGCCGCTCCACGTGGGCGAACCCGAATCCCTTCGCCCAGACGAGCTCCTGGTCGTGCACCACGGCCAGCGAGGCGCCGGGAATGCCCTCGTAGGCCTGCGCCGCATCCATCCAGGTGTCGAGCAGGTGCAGGGCCTCGGCGACGCCGGGGTCATCCGCGAGCGGCTGCTGCGCGTGCAGCGGAGGCGCGAGCAGGGTGAGCACGAGCGCGGCCGCGGTGGCCGTGATGCGGGCCGTCGTCGAAGGCAGGGTGTGTGGTGTCTTCATCGGGTACTCCGGGGCTGGCGCGATGGCGTTCGTTCTCCCGCCGAACGTCACGCGGTACTGTACGACCTCAGCGGTTCGTGACGCCAGCGGTGACTCAAGTATCGAGGGATCCGGTGAGCTACCATGTGGTGTCATGAAGAACGTCACCGTAGCCCTTCCGGAGGAGACGGCGCCGTGAAAGGCAGGCCATTCGTGCAGACGAGAGCGGGTCTACTCGCGCGCATCGGCGTGCTGGGCGTGTGCGTGGTCGCCACGTCACATGGCGGTCACGACGCGGTCGCGCTGGCGCAGCCGGCGAGCGCCCGGAACGGGGTGGTGACGGGCGAGCTCGTGATCGAGCCGCCGACCCTGATCAACCTCGGCTTCGAGTGGCTCATCCAGGGTGACGACAACCGGAACGCCGCGGTGCAGGTCTCCTACCGCGAGCCGGGCGAGGCGGCCTGGTCGCCCGCGCTGCCGCTCCTGCGCCTCCAGCGCGAGCGCGTCTACGTAGGGCCACAGTTCGACGTCATCACTCCGAACATGTTCGCCGGGAGCATCCTCGACCTCGAGCCCGACACCGACTACGAGGCGCGGTTCGTGATGACCGATCCGGACGGCGTGACCGGCGAGGCCACCCGCGTCGTGACCGTGCGGACGCGGGCGGAGCCCGTTCCCCACGAAGGAGGGAGGGTGTTCCACGTCTACCCGCACGGCTTCGAGGGCACGAAGCTCGAACCGTCCTTCGAGGGGCTGATCTGCGCCTACAACTCCTCGTGCGGCGGCGGGGACTTCGCCACGGCGGGGCGTCCGCGGGTGCGGGCGGGCGACACCATCCTCGTGCACGCCGGCCTCTACCGCTACAACCACCT
>JAPOYG010000346.1:0-50174 GCA_026706755.1 Acidobacteriota bacterium | reverse complement strand
TCTTCGACGGCAACGGCAACTTCGCCCTCTTCAACGTCATGGCGGCCGACCATACCTACTTCGAGGGCATCACGTTCCGCAACACGGAGTTCGCCATCTGGGCCGGCGAGCAGTCCATTGCGGGCTCGAAGGGGCTCACCGTCAAGCACAGCCGTTTCGAGAACGTCGGGGTCGGGGTCTTCACCAGCTACTCCGGGTCGAGCAACTTCTACATCGCCGACAACCGGTTCCACGGCCGGCACGATCCGGACCGCCTGATCGGCTGGAGCGACGCGCCCCTGTGGGGACGCTTCGACGGCGTCGACGGTCAGGTCCATCCCCCGGTCATGGCTTCCTACGTGGCGGTGAAGGTTTATGGGCCCGGGCACGTAGTGGCCCACAACTACATTGCCGACTTCCACGACGGCATCAACGTGGAGACCTACGGGAACCCGGACGGCAGCGTGGCGTCCGCACCGGGAGCGCCCGACGGGCCCCGCTACCCGCCCCGCGAGTACCGGGACCGGCGTCCGGTGGCGATCGACTTCTACAACAACTACATCACCAACTCCCACGACAACCCGATCGAGACCGACGGGAGCCTGCACAACGTGCGGGTGCTGCGGAACCTGTTCATCAACCACCCGTCGGCCGCGTTCTGCAGCCAGCCCGTGCTCGGCGGGCCCGTCTACTGGATCCGGAACATCGCCTACAACCTGCCGGGCGGTTCGAGCCGCTTCTTCGGGGCCGCCGGGGTCGTCTTCTACAACAACACCATCCTGTCGGAGACCACGGGGACGCTTTCGAACACGCACTGGCGGAACAACCTGATCCTCGGGCAGAACGCGCCGCCCGACTTTCGCGGACTGCGTCCGAACCTGTTCGGGATCGCGACGTTCACCAACTACACCTCGTCCGACTACAACGGCTTCGGCCCCGCGCCGGACACGCCGCTTCCGTTCCGCTGGGAGAGCCCGCCGTTCGACGTGGCGGCCGACTTCCGGGCCCCCGGCCATACCCCGGCCCTCGAGCTGCGCGAGTTCGCGACGCTCGAGGCCTACAGCGCAGCGACCGGGCAGGACCGGAACAGCGTGCAGGTGGGCTACGACGTGTTCGTCGACGTGCCCGCCCTCGACGCGCGGGACGTGAGCGCGCTGCAGAACGTCTACGACGCCAACGATCTCGACTTCCGGCTGCGTCCCGGCTCCGCGGCGGTCGACCGCGGGATGGTGCTGCCGACGGTGACCGACGGCTTCACGGGCGGCGCCCCGGATCTCGGAGCGCTGGAGGTCGGTGTCGCGGCGCCCCTGTACGGGCCCCGCCGCTGACGCTTCGAGCGCTCGAAGGCTCAACGGTCATCGAGCCGTATCGGTCGGTCGACGTGCCAATCACCAGTAGAGGGTGGAAAGGCATGCCGCACTGTAAGTGGCGCGCGGCCGTTCGAATTCTGTCGGGGTAACTGGGGCGGAAGGGTATAGTGTCGCAGTTGCGCTCGACGCGGCACCTGGAGGGAATCATGCGCAGAGCTTGCGTCTTGCTGGCGTTGCTGGTGAGCGGCGCGGTGTCGATCCTGATCGCGGCCCCTGTCGCCCAGGACGCCGGGCCTCCCATGGACCTCGAGAGGATCGAGGACAACCTCTACGTCCTGCACGGCGGGTGCGCGTGCGGCAACTCGACGTTCTACATCACGGACGCCGGCGTGGTCATGGTCGACACGAAGGTCGCCGGGCAGGGGCAGGCCATCCTCGACCAGCTCCGGTCGGTGACGGACCAGCCCCTCGCGATGATCATCAACACGCATACGCACTTCGACCACACCGGCAGCAACGCCGAGTTCGGCGCCGTCGAGCGTATCGTGACGCACGCCAACGCCCGGGAGAGCCTCATGCAGGCGACCTGCGCGCCGGTAACCAACTGCGACGCCTTCAAGGGCGACAACGCGCAGTACCTCCCCAACGTCACCTTCGACGACCGGCGTACGCTCACCGTCGGCAGCGAACGGATCGACCTCTACCACTTCGGACCCGGCCATACCGATGGGGATGCCTGGATAGTGCTGCCCGCCCTCCGCGTCGCATTGACGGGCGACCTGTTCTCCCACAAGGGCGTGCCGTTCGTCGACACCGCGAACGGCGGCAGCGCGCTGGGATTCGGCGACACGCTCGCCACCGCCACGGCCGAGCTCGACGTCGACACCGTGATCTCGGGACACTTCGACGCCTATCCCTTCGACGATCTCGTCCGCTATACCGAGTTCCACCGGCATCTGAAGGAGTACGCGCTCGCCGGCATGGAGGCGGGGACGCCCGCCGAGGAGGTCGCCGACGCCTACGAGCCTCCGGCGAACATGGACGACTTCTCGCTCGGCGGGCCCCTGCTGGGAGCCTTCGTCCAACTGATCTACGACGAATCAGAGACCCGGTAACGTCGGCCCGCCGTTCACCCGGGTGACGGGCGAGCGGGTACGGTCGGGCACGCACGACAGGGCCCGGGCTCGGCAGATAGAAGTCGGCATGCAGCGGTCGGCCTCGATCGGCTCCCGCCGCAGCTCACGTTGACGGCAGCGTCACACGAGCCGACCTATCGGGCTCCAGGATCGGCGGCTTCCGCAGCGGCCCGCTCTTCGGCCCGCGCGACGACGAGGATGTTCAGGAGGCCGAGATTGCCCTCGTGGCACGCGTACTCGAAGATGGGATCCTCGATCTTCCGCATGGAGACCTGCGCCGTCCACGGGCTCGTCCACGTGGTCGGATCCGTGACCGTGAACTCGTACAGCAGCGTGTCGGCGTCGGCGCGGCGGAAGCGCTCGACCAGGCGCATGTTCGGGCTCGATCCCCGCATCCAGGTCTCGAGGTAGAAGTTCGCGGTCTCGACGACCAGCGTGTCGCCCTCCCAGCGGGCGCGCGAGTCGCCCCTCCACTGCCGGACGTCCTCCGCGATGTGCGGACGCCCATCGAGCGGGACGATGCGCGCGTCGTGGACCATCTCGGTCAGGATGACCACGTGGTCGGGAGTCTGGAAGAGCTGGACGTTCTGGTTGTAACCCAGGGGAACGATGGGCGGTCCGGAGTTGAACCCGAGGATGCAACGCTCGGCTATGGTGCGGTCCTCCGGGCCGTGGGCGAGGCGTTCGTTCCTGGCCGCGCGCGCGTGGCTTCTTTCCATCCCCTCCGGCGTCCAGGGGATCTTGCCGTCCGGCGGGTCGATGACCAGTGACGTTCGCCGGCTCTCGACGACGTCCGAGTTCGGGCCGAACCAGAAGAGGTTGACGGCCCCCACGCTCCCGGTGACCGGCAGGGGCTCCGTTCTGACGACGCTCGGCTGCGCATCGCGCTCGATGCGGTCGAGGGCCTGCTGCTCGAGATCGGCCGCCTCCTCCTCCGTCCAGAACTCCTTCCCGGCCAGCTCGTCCGGCCGTTCGAGCGGCGTGATGGTGCTGAAATCCCAGACCCCCTGCAGGTCGGGATGCCCCCACGGCGTGCGGGGCGGCGCCGCGGCGCTCGTCGACTGTGCTGCAGCGAGCGTGGGCGTCAGCGCCACGAGCGCGATGACCGTGGCGGCCGCGAGCGGCGCGAGACATCGATCCCTCATCGGAGCGCTCCCTCAAGCCAATGTCGCTGAAGCTCGTGCTGTCGCCTCGTGGCTGCGAAGACTGTTCCATTCGGACGATCAAGGGTCCTGACCGGCCAGCACGCCGCTCAGCCAGGCGCCGATGTCGCGCACCTCGTCGAAGCAGACCTCGTGCGCCATCGGGTACTCGCGGTAGTCGACCGCGTATCCGGCCGTGGACAGGAGGTCCCGACTGCGGCGGCCCAGGTCCGCCGAGACCATGGGATCCGCGGTGCCATGGGCCTGGAAGATGGGGACGGCTCGATTCGCGGCCGAGGCCTCTGCCTCCAGCGTGTCGGGCAGCGGCAGGAAGGCGGACAGGCACATCAGGCCGGCCAGCGCCTCGGGGTGCCGCAGGCCGCCGAAGAGCGCCATCGCGCCTCCCTGCGAGAAGCCCGCGAGCACGACGCGACGCGCCGGCACCCCGCGATCGGCCTCCCGCGCCACGAGCTCGTCGATCCATCCGGCCGATTGCCGGATCCGCTTCTCGTCCTGGTCGCGCGCATCGAACCCGAGCACGTCGTACCAGGCGCGCATGATCAGGCCGCCGTTGATCGTCACCGGGATGCGGGGGGCGTTGGGGAAGACGAAGCGGACGCGGAGCTCCGCCGGCAGCCCGAGCTGCGGCGCGAGGCCGTAGAAGTCGTTCGCATCCGCACCCAGCCCGTGCATCCAGATGACGGACGCGTCCGCGGGACCGGGCGGCTCGAGCTCGAGCGTCTCGAGATGGGGCTCGTCGGTCAAGGGCTCAGTCGATGAGGACGGCGTCGCCAATGCGCGAGATCCGGGCATCGAAGTGCTCCACCAGGAGATCGCGGCGCGCCAGGACCCGTTCCCGCTCCTGGCGCGTGAGGATGTCGTCCATCGCGTCCTCGAGCGACTCCGGCGTCAGCGCGCGCATGCCCTCCAGCAGGCTGCGACTGATGCGGGTCAGGCGCTCCGGCTCCGAGATCTCGACGTCGGGCCGGAACGCCCGCGTGTGGTCGATGAGCCACAGCTTCCAGTCCGTCGTCCAGAGGGAGTTGCCGGGGTTGCGGTCCCGGTTCTGGATCAGCTCGTCGAAGGCGTACATCGTGTAGAACTGCGAGTAGGCGTCCTGCGGATTCGGGGGGAACGCGCGCTGCTCGATCCGGTCCCGCTCGGTCATGGCCACGTCGTCGACCCACCAGGTGACGGCGGCCGGGTCGCCGTTGACCCTCCGCGGGACGGACATCGGCACGTTGTCCATGCCCAGGAGCACGGCCAGGCGATAGGCGCCGATGTTGTAGCGGTAGGAATCGCGGAAGTTGAGCTCCACCCGCGCCCCGGCCGCGACGAACGTGTCGCGCTGGATATCGACCGTCTGGATGTGGACGTCGTGCGTGATCCGCCCGTCGGAGGCGCTCGCGCGCCGGGAGCCGGTCACGCCGACGTCGACGCGGTCGAGGTCCGACAGATCGGCGTGGAGCAGGAACTCCTCCATCGCCTCCGGCGAGAGAGGAGGAGCCGCGTCCTGGGCGAGCGGCGCGACGCCGGAGACGACGGCCACCACGACGGCGGCAGCAACTGCGAGGGGGTAACGCGGCTTTCGCATGTACGGCCTCCCTGAGCCAACGCGAGAGACGACTCCGGACCCGGTTCCCGCGGCGCAGACCCTAGCCCACCATTCGTCGCCTTGACGGCTCCGCCTGGTGCCCAACCAACCCTCCAGGAGTCCGCGCCGTTCTACGGCGCAGACTCCTAGGTGCGCGCCTCATGCGCGGGCCCCGGGGCATCGCCCGGCGCGCCGCCGGCCTTCCCCGCCGCGGCCGGGACCTCGGCGGCGAAGATGCCGCTGAAGACGTCCTGCAACAGGGTCGTGCGTTCCGACAGCACGGCGAACAGGTCGTCGCGCTCCGCGCGCAGCACGCGGCACGCCCGCACCGCCGTGCCGCAGCAGCCGGCGAGCGCGCCCGCGAGCGTCTCGGCGACGAGCATCATCCCGCCCGGCCCCACGACCAGCGGCCCGTCGCCGTCGGATTCGAGCTGCACGATGCCGTCGAGGACGAGGCAGAACGACGCCGCGTCGTCGTCGCGAAACAGCGTTTCCCCCTCCCAGAGCGAGAGCTCCCGCCCCGCACCGATCAGCGCCAGCAGGTCGCCCACCGCGGCGCGCGACAGCAGCGGGTGCTGGCGGACGAGCATCGCCTTGTCGAAGGGCTGCAGCTCGGAGCTGGGCAACTCGACGGCCGGCAGGTGCGCGGGGCGGCCGTTGCGGCGTCCGGCAGCGGTGCCGAGCAGCAGCCGGAACAGCCCCTGGGCCAGGCGGATGTCGTCGGCCACCATCGCCATGAAGTCGTCCGCGCGGATCCGGAACGCAACGCTGGGCTCGCGCGCCAGCGGGGGGTGCAGGGTGGGGATTCCCTGGAGCACCTCCTCCAGGCCGATGACGCCCGGCGCAGGCAGGTCGCGGTGGCTGTCCAGGCCCACGGCCTGGCGGACCGCGCCGGCGATGAGGAGCTCCACGGCCTCGGTCGCGCCTTCCACGCCGACCGCCTGCCCTGCCGCGTAGTGCACCTCCTGCCCGGACTCGATGACCCGGAACAGCTCGTCCACCGACACGAACTCGAAGATCGGGATGCGCCCCAGGCGGTCCGCCAGCTCCACGACCGGCAGCCCGTCCCGGCCCGAGCCCGCGGGAGCCCGGGCGGGGTCGCGCGCCGAGAGCACCCAGTCCGCCGCGGCGCTGACCCGCGGGTGGGTGGCCGCGCGGTGCCGGCTCACCCATTCGATGTCGTCGATGAGTTGCGGCAGCAAGGGCTCGCGGCCCGCCACGTAGTGGACGGCGCTGGCCGCGACCACCGGATTGTCGTCGTGGATCAACTGCGCCAGCGTGTCCTCGAGGTTGCGGGGCCTCGTGCCGAGGACGTGGTTCGCGTGGTCGACCTTCGCCTCCGGCGGCGACTCGTCGATCAGCGGCAGGATGCGCTTCCGCGCGTTCGCCCGCAGCAGGTTGTCGAGGTACTCGACGGCCCGGGCGCGGCGCTTGGGATTGCCGCGCTCGATCGCGTGGCGGGCCGCGATGACGTCGGCCACCTCGTGGAGCACCCCCAACAGGCGGAAGATCCTGTCGAGGATGCGATCGAGACGCTCCCGGAGGGCACGCTCCAGCACGCTGTCGTGCGGCCCCTCGGTCTGCGAGAGCAGGTTGTGGCGGAGCGTCAGCACGTTGCAGTAGACGGCGGACTGGCGCATCAGCAGCTCTTCGACCTCGGCCCGGGGAACGACCAGGTCGTCGTGGTCCCGCCGCAGGCGCTCGAGGGCGGCGATGATCTTGTAGCGCAGGAAACCGTCGGGGGTGCCGAAGCTGCCGACGAGGGCATCCACCGCGGCCTGGCTCGGCACGCGGGCGAGGATGCCCGGGATGTTGCGCCGCACCCAGACGTTCTCGTGCGGGTTCTCGAGCGCGTAGCGCAGCGCGGGGACGATCTCCTCCCCGCAGGCGACCAGCGCCTCGCGCGCCGCGTGCCGCAGGACGCGGTGCCCGAGCCGGGAGAACAGCGCCGGCAGGAACAGCCCGTCCGAGGCCCCCAGCTCGCGGGCGCTGCCGATCGCCTCGAGCGCGACCTCGACGTTGTGGTCGTGCAGCAGGGGCACCAGCAGGACGCGAAACCGTGGATTGTCGATCCGGGAGAGCGCCCGCGCAGTCTCCTTCCGACCCTCGACCGCGGTGGCGCGCGTGTCGTCGATGAGACGCCGGAGCGTCGACTCTGCGCGCTCGACGTCGGCCTCCGCGGTGGAGCGCGCCAGGGCCGCCGCCGCCGCCACGACCACCCGGGGCTCGGGAACGTCCAGGTGGTCGGGCATCACCGCCGCGGCGTCCCGGTGGTCGAGGGCGGCCAGCGTCATGAGCGCCGCGGCGCGCACCTCCACGTCGTCGTCGCGTGTCATCCGCTCGACGGTGCCCTTCCAGCGCTCGGCGACCCGCGAGCGGCCCGACGCCAGCGCCCGCAGCGCCCGCACGCGGACCGCTCCCGACTCGTGGCGCAGCAGCAGCGGCGTGATGAGATGCGGCTTGTCCATCGCCTCGAGCATGTCGATGGCGTAGAGCACCGACGTCTCGTCGGGGTTCGACAGCTCCTCCACCAGCGTCTCGACGGTGGCCGCCTCGGCGGCCGGCGTCATGACCGCCTCCGGCGTGATGGCCTGGGTATCGATGCTCTCCCGGAACGAACGCAGATACTCCTGCCGGGCCCGGATCGCCACCACGACCCAGAGCCCGGTGATGGCGAGCGTGGCGTAGCTCAGCAGGCGCCAGTCCAGCCCGAGGCCCCACGGTTGAATGAGCACGAGCAGCACCAACGCCGTCACCGCCTTGGCGAAGCGGTCCATCGTGACGTCGATGAACGGCTTCACGCGGTGCCGCAACTCGGCCGACAGCGGGAGAAACAGCACCTCCCGCGTCGTCTTGTCGAGCGTGTAGCGCAGGGTCGTGCCCAGGACCCGCGCCCCGGCCACCGCCCAGAGCGCGCCGGTGCCCAGGATGACGGCGGCGCTGGCGCTGAAGCCGAGCGGCAGGAGGAGCAGAGCGAAGCCGATGCCGACCGTCCGGTGGATGCGGCTGATGAGGGCCACCTGCACCACGAACCCCGCGATCGACAGGTAGGCGGTGACCTCGGCCAGGAACGCCGCGATGGCGGCGCCGCTCCCCCCGCCCATCTCGTCGGCCGCCATGCTGAGCTGCTGGTCGACGACGGCCGCGCCGGCCGCCGCGAATCCGACCGCGAGGGCCAGGATGCGCAGCGGGCGCGACTCGGTCACGAGCCGGATCGCTTCCTGCCCCCCGACCCCGCGCTCGTAGGCATCGAACGCGGCGTCGTCGACGTGGTGCCGGCGGAGCACCAGCAGCACGATGCCCGCGCACCCCGCGAGGACCAGCGCACTCACCAGGAGGAGCTGCTCCAGGCCGACCGCCTCGACGACGGTCGCGGTGATGGTGGCGCCGACGGCGCCGCCCAGGCTGGCGCCGCCGCCGATGAAGCCGAAGAGCCGCTTCGCCTGCCGCGCGTCGAAGATGTCGTTCGCCAGCGTCCAGAACTGGCTGATCAACAGGATGCCGAGGATCAGGCCGAAGAGGTAGAAGCCGATCGTCGCCCAGACCGCGCCGGTTCGGAGCAGCGCCCAGAAGGCGACGAGGATCACCACGATGGCGGCCTGCGTCACCGGCACCACGTGCTGGCGCGGGACGCGGCGGACCGCGTTCGTGTAGAAGTGCATGATGACGCCGATGGACACGCCGGCGGCGAACAGCACGTAGGGCAGGTTGTCGGCCCCGAGATCCTCGATGAACTGCGCGCGGGTGATCGGCTTGACGATGTTGTACGACGTCATCGCCAGGAACGAGTAGGCGAACATCAGCAGGGCCGGTGTCGTTTCCTCGCTCCGGACGGACGCGACGGAGTTCAGCACGCGCGAGAAGAGGGTCCGCATCCTGTCGGTGGGAAGGTCAGAGGGCCCCGTCGGTCCAGGGGCCCGTGATGGCCAGCGTGACGCCGGGGATCTGCACGTTCACGAAGAGCCAGCGGCCGTCGGGGCTGAACGTGGCGCCCGCGAACTCGCTGGAGCGGAAGTCCCCCGAGATCCCGTTCGGCCGGCCATCGAGGACGACGTTGTTGCGGGCGAACGGGAAGATGCGGCCGTCGGTCCGCAGGCCGCGCAGGAAGTTGCCGTCCCGGCCGTCCTCGCACAGCACGATGCCGCCGCGCGGACTGACGCACAGATTGTCGGGCATGTCGAGCACGTCCGGACCCGGCGACTCGAAGAGGAGGCGCAGCCGCTCGCGGCCCGGTTCGTACTCCCACACCTGCCCCATCCGCACGTCGCCGCCCTCGGTCGAGACGACGTAGATCCGGCCGCCGCCGTACCAGATACCCTCCAGCCGGCGGAACGTGGCGCCGCCGCCCGCCCGGCCCTGGGCGAAGACGCTGTTCGGGCCCGCGTCGGGCGGGTCGGGGTCGTCGATCGGCACCCACTCCACCCCTCGCCAGTCGCCGGTCCTCTGTCCCGCCCGCAGGTCCGCCTCCGGCGCATCGGCGATGGCCAGCATCTCGAGTCGGCCGCCCGCCGCGAGGTTGCCGGGCTCCGCGGGGAGAAAGCGGTAGAAGCCTGCGGTCTGCTGATCCTCGGTCTCGTAGACGATGCCGGTGTCCGGATCGACCGCGATCGCCTCGTGCACGAAGCGCCCCATGGCGCGGAGCGGCTCGGCCGTGGCCCTGCCGTCGGCGGGGACGTCGAAGATGTACCCGTGCGGCTCCTCGAAATCGTTCCCGCCCCCGGGACCCAGCACGGTCTCCTCACAGGTCAGCCACGATCCCCACGGGGTCGGCCCACCCGCGCAGTTGACGGCGGTGCCGGCGAGGCTCACCCAGGCCCGGCGGACCGAGCCCCTCGCCGTATCGAACTCGACGGTGGTCGTGCCGCCGCAGCCGTTCCGGTCGTAGATCGGCCGGGAAGCGATCGCCGGGCCCGCGCGGAGCTCGTGGTTGCGCACGAGGTAGACGCGGCGCCCCCCGGCCGGGAACGCGGCCATCCCGTCGTGCAGGCCGGGCGTCGCCAACCCGCGCTCCAGGGGATCGCCGATCCAGCCGAAGGACCGATAGCGGAAGCCGGCCGGCAGTTGCAGCAGCGGCAGACGGGTGGTCTCGTCCCGCACGGGCGCGAGCGGTCCGTAGTCGATGCCGGTCGGAGCGGGGTCGCCGGGGATCGGCCGGAGGTCGCTCCGCGCGGCACGGCAGGCGAGTGCGTGGAAGGGCGCGGCGCCGAAGGCCGCGCCGGTCAGGGAGAGGAAAGCCCGTCGGTCCAACGCACGCGGGCGCCCACGCATCGCGACAGTCTGACAGTCGCCCCCCGCCCCGTCAACACGCTCCCGGGAGGAGGACGGGCGCACGAACGCCGCACCCTCGACGGGGCGTCACGGTCGGATGATTTCGAGAGCCAGCAGGGTCAGGTCGTCGTCCAGCTCCCCGCGTCCGCGCCAGTCGCCGACGGCGCGGCGCAACTCCCGCACCGTCTCACCGAGGGGCCTGCCGTGCGTTCCTGCCAGCGACCCCCGGAGCCCGCCGATGCCAAAGTCGTCGCCCGCGTCGTTCATCGCCTCGGTCAGGCCGTCCGAATAGAGGTAGAGGCGATCCCCGGGTGTGAGGTCCACCGTGAACTCGTCGTACTCGACGTCGGCGAACCAGCCGATCGGCAGACCGGCAGCCTCCAGCGCGACCGGCGCCCCGTCGACCGGTACGTGCATCGGGCCCGGATGCCCGGCGCTGGCGTAGCGCAGGCGGCCCGTGGCCAGGTCGAGCATGCCGCAGAGGAAGGTGAAGTACTGCCAGACCTCCGGATCGACGGGGAACTCCGCGTTCAGCCACTTGGTGAGCTGCGCCGGCGAGGCACGACCCTGCGCGGTCCACGTCGAGGCCAGGACGCGCGTCAACGCCACCGACTGCAGGGCCGCCACCATGCCGTGCCCGGTCACGTCGAGCATGTAGAAGCCGATCAGCTTGTCGGTGATCTCGAAGGCGTTGAAGCTGTCGCCGCCGAGCTTCTCGCACGGCTCGTAGATCCACTCCACGTCGATGCCCCGGATCCCGGCCGGCCGGCCCGGCAGCAACGACTTCTGGATCTTGGCGGCCGCGGCGAGCTCGCGTCCGAGCTTCTCGTTGGCCTGCCGCAGGGCCCCCTCGATGTGGCGGCGCTCGGTCATGTCGCGGACCGCCGCGATGACCAGCCGGCCCTCGTCGGAGTCGATCGGACTGAGCGAGATGTCGACCGGAAACTCGCGTCCGCTGCTGTGGAGGCCCAGCAGGTCGGACCCCGAGCCCATCGCACGCATCGCGGGCGTCCTGCCGTAGTCGGCGCGGTGGCCGTGATGCCGGCCGCGCGCCTCTTCGGGGACCAGGACTTCGACCGGCCGCCCCACGAGCGTATGGGGCTTGTAGCCGAAGAGCTCCTCGATCAGCCGGTTCGCGTAGACGATCGTACCCGCGCCGTCGACCACGACGACGGCGTCCGGCGTCGTCTCCAGCAACGCGAGCGTCGAGCGCGTCCAGTGTTCCGTGTCAGCCATCCGAAGTCCCCGCTCCGGTCGGAGCCACCCTGCCGCCCCCGCGCCGTGAAGCTCGCCCCGAACTGCACGAAGTAGTAGCGAGCAAGGTGGATTCTACCGGGCGGAGGGATCGCGCGTGGCGGGCCCGGCGGGCGGGTGGCTGCCTGGCGGCCCGGACCGCAACCGGCCGTCAGTGCGTCATGGCGTGCACGACGGTGTTGATGCCGACGGCATAGGCGTTGATGGAGAAGCGGTAGAAGAACTCGTAGTCCTCGCCCTCCCGCTCCCAGCCGTCCGCGATGTCCGTGTTGTGGCTCATCAGCACCATCAGGCGCCCGGCCTTGTCGGCGATGCCGCGGAAGTGCACCTCGTGGCTGCGCGACCCCCGCTCCGACGTCGTGGCGCCGCCGGTCCGGCGCCAGTGCTGGATCGACGGGATCTGGGGTATCTCGGGCACCTCGTACATCGCCTGGCGCAGCGGATGGTCGGACGTGATGTCGAAGATCGGGTACTCGGCCTCCGGCAGCGCCTTGGCGATCTCGCCCGTCCACTGCTCCCAGGCCCACGGACCCCAGAAGTCGTCGACCCAGAGAAAGCCGCCCTTCAGGAGGTACTGGCCGAGTCGGTGGGCCTCCGTGTCGTCGAGCCACAGCGTGCCGACGTCCGACATGAAGATGAACGGATAGTTGAAGAGCGCCTCGTCGGTGAGCCGCACGACGACGTGATCCGGCTCGTCGTGCTCGTCGAACCCGACCCGGGTCGTCGTCAGCTCCGAGAGTCGGATCATCAGGTTCTGGTCGGCCGTCGGGTAGTCCGTGTACCAGCCCTGCCCGCCCGGCTCGCGGCGGTCGCTGTCGTAGAGGATGCGCGAGAAGGTGAACGCTCGATGTGCGGGCGTCTCGACCGGAAACTTGGGCGGCATGCGGGACCAGCCGCCCCGCCAGCCGCGCTGCGCCACCGCCGCCGTCCCTCCGGCGATCACGACGAGGACCAACGCCGCCGTCAGCCTGCCGCGCATGTCGCGTCCCCCCAGGGTCCCGATGCGGCATCATACCGTGGCGCCGCATGCCCGTCACACTCCCGCGAGGCGCGACGCGACCGGGCGGCGTGGGGGCGTCAAGACGATCGGCGCCAGCCGTGCCAGCGGGCGAGCAGCGGCAGATCGAGGTCGCGAACCGTATCGAGGTACGCGCTCAGGCGGTAGAGCGACGGCAGGACGAACAGCGTCAGGAGGGTCGAGGTGATCAGTCCGCCGATCACGACGGTCGCCAGCGGACGCTGGACCTCGGCTCCCGGACTGGTCGCCAGGGCCATCGGCACGAAGCCCAGGCTGGCCACGAGCGCCGTCATCAGGACCGGCCGCATCCGCCGTTCCGCGCCCTGGCGCACCGCCTCCTCCACCGGCAGCCCCTGCTGCTCGAGGTCGCGGACGTGCGACAGCATCACCACCCCGTTGAGCACCGCGACGCCCGACAGCGCGATGAAGCCGATGCCCGCCGAGATGCTGAACGGCATCCCGCGCGCGAACAGGGCCAGGATGCCGCCGGTCGCCGCGATGGGGATGTTGAAGTAGATGAGCATCGCGGGGCGGACGGCGCCGAAGGCGGTATAGAGCAGGAGGAAGATCAGGAACAGGGCCAGCGGCACGACGAGCGCCAGCCGCCGGCTCGCGCGCTCCAGGTTCTCGAACTGCCCGCCGTACTCCAGGGAGTAGCCGGGGGACAGGCGCACGCCGGCGGCGACCGCGGCCTGCACGTCGGCCGCGAAGCTCCCCAGATCCCGGCCGCGGACGTTGGCTTCGACGGTCAGCCGGCGCTGGATCCGCTCGCGGCTGATCTGGGCCGGGCCCTCCTCGACGCGGATCTCCGCGAGCTGCGACAGCGGGAGGACGCGCCCGCCGGACGTGGCCACCCGAATGGCGCGCACGCCCTCGAGATCGGAGCGCGCCTCCGCGCCGAAGCGGATCTGCAGCGGGAAGCGGGCCTGTCCCTCCAGCACCTCGCCGACCACCGTGCCGCCCATCGCCTCGACCACCGCCAGCACCTCGGCGGCGTTGATGCCGTAGCGGGCGATCGCGCCGCGGTCGACCCGCACGCGGACCGACGGCAGGCCGGCCGTCTGCTCCGCCTTGACGTCGGCGGCACCGGGCACCGCGGCCACCACGCCTGCGATCTGCTCGCCAACCCGGCGCAACTCGTCGAGGTCGGGCCCGTAGGCCGTGATCGCCAGGTCGGAGCGGACCCCGGCGATCATCTCCTGCATGCGCAGCTCGATCGGCTGCGAGTAGCTGAAGATGTTGCCCGGCACGCGCCGCTCGAGGGCGCGGTTCAGCGCCTCGATCAGCCCCTCGCGGGTGTCGGCCGTCGTCCAGTCGCCCTGGTCGGTCAGGATGGCGTAGACGTCGCTCGTCTCTATCCCCATCGGGTCGGTCGGGATCTCGGCCTGCCCCGTGCGCGAGACCACGGTTACCACCTCGGGGAACTCCAGCAGGGTCTCCTCGATGAGGGTCGTGCTCTTGATCGACTCCGACAGCGCCACGCTCGGCAGGCGCCACGCCTGGACGGCGATCGCCCCCTCGTTGAGCCGCGGCAGGAACTCGGCCCCCATGAACGGCACCATCAGGAGCGATCCCGCGAACAGGAGCGCCGCCGCCAGCGCGGTGACGCCGGGGTGCGCCATCGCCCCGGCCAGGAGCGGCCGGTAGCGGCGCCGGAGCCACGACACCATCCGCGGCTCGCCGGGGGCCACGGGCCGGCGAAACGCCAGCGACGCGAGCACCGGCGTCAGCGTCAGGGCCAGGACCAGCGAGGCGACCAGGGCGAAGACCACGGTCAACGCCATCGGCCGGAACATCTTCCCCTCGACCCCCTGCAGCGTGAGGATCGGCAGGTAGACGACAGTGATGATCATCACCGCGAAGAAGACGGGCCGCGCCACCTCGCGTCCTGCCGCGGCGACCACTTCCTGACGCGACCGCCCCTGCGGCGCTTGCCGGAGCCGGCGGACGATGTTCTCGACCATGACGACCGAGCCGTCGACGATCAGGCCGAAGTCGATCGCGCCCAGGCTCATGAGATTGCCGGAGATCCCCGCCTGCACCATCCCGGTGAAGGCGAAGAGCATCGAGAGGGGGATCGCCGCGGCGACGATCAGACCGCCGCGCAGGTTGCCGAGGAAGAGCAGCAGCACCGCGACGACCAGCAGCCCGCCTTCGACCAGGTTGCGCTGCACGGTGGCGATGGTGCGGGCGACGAGATCGTTGCGGTCGTAGTAGGTCTCGATCTCGACGCCCGGCGGCAGGGTCGCGGCGATGCGCGTCAGCTCCTCGTCCACGCGTCGGGCCACCACACGGGGGTTCTCCCCCATCAGCATCATGACCACGCCGGTCACCACTTCGCCTCGGCCGTCGCGGGTGACGGCGCCCTGCCGGACCATCGGGGCCAGCGCGACGGCGCCGAGGTTGCGCACCATGACCGGGGTGCCGTCGGGGGCCGCGGTGACGACGACGCTGCCGATGTCCTCGAGCGAGGTGACCAACCCCTCGCCACGCACGACGTACTGCTCCTGCGCGCGCTCGATGTAGGCCCCGCCGGTGTTGGCGTTGTTCTCGCGCAGGGCGTCGATGACCATGGCCAGCGACACGTTGTGGGAGACGAGGCGGTTCGGGTCGAGCTGGATCTCGTAGGTCTTGAGCTCCCCGCCGTACGAGTTCACCTCCACCACCCCCGGCACCGAGCGCAGCTTGAACCCGATCTCCCAGTCGAGGATGCTCCTGAGATCCATGGGGGAGTAGCCCTCGCCCCGCACTTCGAACTGGTAGATCTCGCCCAGGCCCGTGCTGATCGGTCCGAGCGTGGGCGCGCCGTAGCCCTCCGGGATCAGCTCGCGCGCCTCGGGGAGGCGCTCCATCACGAGCCGGCGCGCGAAGTAGAGGTCGACCGATTCCTCGAAGTAGACGTAGACCGATGAGAGCCCGAACCGCGACACCGAGCGGATGGCGGTGATACCGGGCAGCCCGCTCATCGCGGTCTCGACCGGGACCGTGACGAACTGCTCCACCTCGGCCGGACCGATGCCGGGGGCCTGAGTGAGCACCATCACCTGGTTCGGCGTCACGTCGGGCACGGCGTCGATGGGGAGCTGGAACATCGAGTAGACGCCGAGCCCGGCCGCCAGAACCGTGCCCGCGAGCACCAGGAATCGGTTCCGCAGCGCGAAGTCTACGGCGCGGTGCATGTCAGTGGGCGTGGCCGATCCGGTCGTTCAGCAGCGCCGTCTTCAGGTAGAAGCTGCCCTCGGCGACGATGGACTCGCCGGCCGCGAGGCCGCTCAGCACCTCGACGACCCCGCCCGCCGTCGATCCGAGCGTCACGTCGCGCCGCTCGAACGTGGCCCGACCGGTCTGCACGAAGACGACCGGCTGCCCGTCGATCTGCTGGACCGCGGCGACAGGGGCGGCCAGCGCGGCGACCCGTTCGTTGGTGGGAATGGTCACGCCGACGAACATGCCCAGCTTGAGCGCGTCGTCCGGATTGGCGACCACGCAGCGAACGTGCGCGGCGCGTGTCTGCGCCTCGATGGTGTCGGACACGTAGGTGATGCGCCCGGAGAACACCCGGTCCGGATAAGCGTCCGTGCGGATCGTCACCTCCGCGGCGGGCGGGAGCCGCCCGAGGTCCGATTCGTACACGTCGGCCAGCACCCACACCGTCGAGATGTCGGTGATGGTCAGCAGATCGCGATCGGGTCCCACGAGGTCGCCGACCGCGACGCTGTACTCCGTCACCACCCCGTCGAACGGCGCGCGGAGCACGTTCAGGGAGGCCTCGCGGTGCCGCTCCGCGGCCGCCTGCAGCTCTCCGGCGGCGCCGTCGCGAGGAGCCACCTCCGACAGGTCGGCGTCCGACCATCCGAAGCGGTGGATTCGCTCCTCGATGCGGGTCACCTCGGCCTGCGCGCTCAGCACGCCGGCCTCCGCCTGATCGAGCTCGGAACGGCGCAGCTCGACCGTCTGCTGGGCTATCGCCTCGACCGCGATCAACTGCTCGGCCCGCTCGAAGCTGCGCCGCCGGACCTCCAGATCGGCCTCCGCCTGCCGGCGGGCCGCCACCGCCGCGCGGTACTCGGCGATGTGGTCGCCGAGCGCGACGTTGTCGTACTCGATGAGCGGCTGCCCCGCGCGCACCCGATCGCCGAGCTTCACGTCGACCCGCGAGATGACTCCCTCGGCCAGCGCGCGCACGCGCATCAGCCGCGTGGTGTCGGGGGTCACGAACCCGGTCACCTCCATCGGCACCGGCAACTCGCGGTGCTCCGCGGCGACGATGCGCATTCCCGTGCTGCGCTGGGCCTCCTCGCCGATCTCGAGGGGCGCGTCACCGTGCGCATCGCCGACGGCATGGAGGTCCCCCGCGTGATCCGCGTCCGCGCGCGGAGCCTCGGAGGCGTGCTCGGCGGTGCCGGGCTCGCCGCCGCAGGCGACCGCCCCAGTGACGGCGATCCAGGCGGCGAGGCAGGCGCCCGTGGCCGCGGGACGGCACGCGAATCCTGGCATCGTCGACGCCTCTCCTGAAGGCCGGAGCTCCCGCCCGTCACGGCTGGCCGCTGTAGGGCACGCCGATCGCCGCGGCCAGCTCGATCAGGCTGATGCGCAGATCGTACAGCGCCTGGTTCCGGACCCGCTGCGTGGCACGGAACTCCCGCTGCGCGTCGAGGAAGTCGATGAGGGCGGTCTCCCCGAGCTCGTACGACGCCTGCACGAGGTCGCGCGCCTCCTCGGCGCCGCGGAGGTATTCCTCCTCGACGTAGCGGACCCGCTCGGCGCTGACCTCGACCGCGTCGACCGCCTGCTGCAACTCGACGGCAACCGCGATGTCCGCCGCGTCCTCGAGCGCGGCGAGGCGCCGCCGCTCCGCCTCCGCCCGCGGCACCCCGCCCGGATTCAGCGCGCCGAACAGCGGCACGGGGATGCTGAGCGCGAAGTCCATCGCGTGCCGTCCGAAGTCGCGGCGATAGCCCCAGCCCGCGGTGACGCTCGGGGCCCGCAGCGCGCGCTCCCGCAGGACCTCGCTGTCGGCCCGCTCCCGGGCGCGCCGGGCGGCGCGGAGGTCCGGCCGGGCGGCGGCCGCCTCCTCCCGCAGGCTCGCGACGCCCACCGCCATGCCTTCCGCGGTGGCGATCGGCCGTCCGTCGCTCCCCCGGAGCGGCGCCGCCTGCAGGGGATCCGCCGCCTCGACCGGCTGATCGAGGTCCGCGGCTCCGAGCAGGCCGAGCAGCGCTGCGCGGGCGGTGCGCACGGCCAGATCCGTCGTCAGCGCCTGGTCGACGAAGCTGAGCCGTTCCACGTCCAGCCGCCGCAACTCCACCCCCGCCACCTCGCCCGCGGTGAAGCGCGCCTCGGTCAGCGCGATCACGCGCTCGATCTCCTCGAGCGCCGCCGTGGCCACCGCCCGGTCCGCCTGGGCGAGCGCGAGCGCGAAGTACGTCCGGCCGACCGCGAGCTGCAGCCGCCGGCGGGCGTCCGCCGTCTCGGCCCGGGCCACCGCGACCCCGGCATCCGCCGACCGGATGCGGTGCCGCCGGCGGCCGGCGGTTTCGATCTCCTGCTGGAACCGGACGATCAGCGCCTGATCCGTCCAGAAGGAGCGGCGGTCGGACGCGAGGGGCGAGTACTCCTCACCCTCGATGACGACCACAGGGTTCGGCCGGCGCAGGGCCGTGCGTACCTCGGCCCGCGCGACGTCGACGACATGCCGGGCGGCGCGGAACACGGGGCTCTGCGTTTCCGCGATCCGCAGCGCCGCGGCGAGAGTGAGCTGCTCGGGAACGGCCTCCTGCGCGACCACCGGCGGCACCGCGAGCCACCCCACGAGCAGTCCGAGGGCAACCGGCGAGCGGCGACGAGAGGGGTTCCCTGCCTGAATCACGCCCGCCTCCGGATGCTGCGGTGGGGCGGGCGGCGTGCCCCGCGCCGCATGCCGCCCACGGACCCGACCCGTTCCGCGTCGTCGCGGGGGTACGAACGCCCCGCATCCGGAATCGACGGACGCGACGCACCTGCCGCACCGGTGGCGCGTGCGGGCGCGGCGCCGCGCGGCCGAAGTCGGGCGGAGTGCAGGAGCCGTAGACTACTGGCCTTCGGACAGGACGCGGAAGTACTCCTCGACCAGCTCGCGGAACTGCGGCGGCATCTCCTCGTTGCCGGCCAGGAAGAGGTCCTCGGACTCCTCCGTGATCTCCCGGCGCAGGCGGTACTCGAAGCGCTTCAGCTCCTCGAGGACGAACGTCTGCAGCCGGGCAATCTCCTCCGGATCCTGATAGGTGCGAAGGTCGTCCAGCTCCCGCATCCGCTCGATGATCTCGCTCAGGTCGGCGGCCGCGAAGTCCTCCTGATCGAGAAGGCGCCGCAACTCCTCGACCTCGCCGGCCCGCTCGCGGTACTCGCGCTGCCACTGCCGGACGTCCCGCGGGTCCCACTCCCAGTCCCCGGGCCGGCGATCGTACCCGTAGCGGCCGCCGAACGGTCCGCCCCAGCGGCTGCCGAGGGTGGCGGCGTCGCCATCCGCCGGGCCGGCCTGGTTGCCCGCCTGCTCGCCGGCCTGCCGGCCTCCCGCCTGCTCGCCTCCCGCCTGCTCGCCCGGCTGCCCCTCCTGTCCGGACTCCGATCCGGCCTCGCCTTCCTCTCCCTCGCGACCTTCCTGCCACATGCGGTGGTCCAGCGACTCCAGGCTGCGCATCAGGTCGCGCGTCCGGTCGAGCGCCTGCGCCATCCGGTCGCCCTCGGACTTCCCGACGGACGCCGCGGCCTCGGCCAGCTTCTCGGCGAGCTCGTCGATGTCGCTGCCGATCTCGTTCTCGAACGCGTTGGCGGTGTCGCCGGGGCGGCTGCGCATCAGGCCGCGCGAGTAGCGGATCTTCTCCTTGAGCCGGTTGTCGCGGATGCTGGACGCGGCCTCCTGCAGGCGCCGCGCGGCGTCGCGCTCGTCGCGGCGGAACTCCGCCGACGTCGAGTCGATCTCCCGCTCCAGGTCGGCCACCTCCGACTCCATCTCGTTCTTCCGCTCCAGGAGACGGCGAAGCTGCGTCATCCGGGGCTCGTTCTCCATCCCCGGCAGGTCGGCCACCTCGGCCCGCACCTCGCGTTGCTCGTCCGCCAGGCGGTTCGCCCGCCGCAACTGATCCTCGATGTCGCGCTGGAGGCGGCCGCTCTGCTCGCCCTGCAGCCGCTCCTGCACCTCGCGCAGGCGGTCGAGCGCCGCGCCGGCCTCGGCGAACCCCAGGTTGTCGTTGTCGGCCGCGGCACGCCGCATTGCGTCGGCCGCCTCCTGCAGGCGCCGCGACGCGTCCATCATCTGCGGGGAGTTCATCTCGCGCGCCAGGCGCTCCAGACGCCGCGCGGCCTCCTCGGCCTCCTCGGCCAGGGCGCGCTGCCCCGCGCCGCCGCCCTGCGTCGACTGTTGCCCGCGCGCCCGCCGCCGCTGGCGCTCGGCCTCGCGCTCCTGCCGCCGCGCCAGCTCCCGCAGCCGCTCCATCAGCTCGTCGATGCTGTTGTCGGCCGCCTGCTGCTCGCCGCGCTGCAGCGTCTCGTACTGGTTGCGGAGCTTGTCCAGCTCCAGCTCGAAGAGGTCGGCCAGGTCTTCCGCCGCCTGGCTCGCGCGGCTCCCGCCGCCCCCGCCTCCGCCGCCGCCCATCGTGAGCAGCACTTCCTCGTAGGCTTCCTCGGCCCGCTGCAGGTGCTGGAGCGACCGCTGCTCGTGGGGGAGCGCCGCGTCGACGTCCTGGTCCTGCAGGGCGGTCTCCGCATCCCGCATGGCGTCCGCCGCCAGCGGGAGCATCTCGGCGATGCTCCGGAAGGCACGGTCGGCCGGCATGACGCGGCTGTTCATCCGCCGCAGCAGCGTCTCGACCTGCTCGCGCAGACGGCCCTGGGCCAGAGTAAGGAATACCACGTTCTCCTGGAACTCCTCGTCCGTGAACGTGGCCCGGTCGCGGATGACGTTGAAGGTGGCCGAGATGACCTGGCGCTGCGCCTCCGAGAGGGCCCGGGCGTCCCCGCCGCCGGCCCCGCCGCCGGCCCCGCCGCCTCCGGACGGCCCGCTGCGGTAGTCGCGGCTGAAGCGGCGGACCTGGATGAAGTAGAGGTCGCTCTTGACGTCCGCACCCTGCTGGGCGAGGTTCCGGTCGACGGCGCGCGCGTAGTAGGAGAGGAAGTCGCCCGGCTCGAGCTCGAGCTCCTCCAGGAAGAAGGTGTGCCCGGCCGACACCTCGCGCAGCGTGTCGTCACCAGCGTCGTAGAGCGGCACCGCCTCTTCCGGGCCGCCGTTGACCGAGTAGACGAGGTCGAGCGAGCGCAGGCCGAAGTCGTCGTCGGCGCGCGCCTCCACGAACAGCTCCTCGATGGCGCTGGCCGTGGTGTCGCGGCCCGGCCGGATGAACATCACGGCCGGCGGCTGGTCCGTCAGGACGTCGATCGTGTACTGCGGGGAAGCGGTGACCAACTGGCCGTCGGGTGCACGAAGATCGATGCGGTAGAAGCCCTCTTCCTCGACGACGAAGCTGCTCGTGAGCGAGCCGTCCTCGCCGAGCGCAAGATCCGTCCGATGCTCCTCGTCGAGCACGAGCTGCCCGCCGGCGGTGCCCATGGTCGGGACGGCGCGCAGCCGCACCTCCGTCCCGCTCAGCACCGCGATGTCGCCGCCGCTCTCGACCAGCCGCGGCTCCAGTCCCGTGTACTCCGGGAAGATGTACTCGAGCTCGAGCCGATCGACATAGGGCAGGTCGACCACGTCGAGGGTGAAGGTCGGCGACTCGACGCCGGCCGCCTCGACGAAGTACTCCGTCGGCGCCTCCAGATCGAAGAGGAGCACCTCGTAACTGTCCGGCAGCATTTCGCCGTCCTCGGTCTCCAGCGGAATCAGCGCCAGCCGGTCGAAGACGCCGTCCTCGTCGGACCGCATCAGGAGGTCGACCTCCTCCGCCTCGAAGCCGACGAGCTGCGCGGTGATCGGTTGATCCGCGCCCCGGGCCACGGTGGCGTCCCCGGGGGAGACGTCGATCCGGTAGGGGCTGGCCGCCTCGACGCTCCCGGTCGGCGTGAGCAGGGCCGAGATCCCGTGCCGGAGATACGCCGGCCCGAAGACGAACAGCAGCGCGGCCGCCACGCCGGCCGCCAGCAGCAGGCTGGACGATCGCCGCAACGATTGCTGCTCGACCCCGCGCCCCATGTCGATGTCGCGAATCCGCGCCACCGCCGACGCGATCAGCCGCCGCACCAGCTCCGGCGAGTGGTCGGCCGCCGCGTCGCGCTCGCCGCGGCCGCTCTCTTCGACGGCGCTCAGCACGGTGGCCTTGAGCGAAGGCTCGTGCTCCTCGATGTAGAGCGCCACGCGCTGGTCGGACACCCGCCGCGAGACCGGGCGGACGAAGAGCCACCAGCCGGCCGCGAGCAGCACCAGGTACGTCGCGATCCGGAAGCCCACGATGGCGCCGGGATCGAAGCGGAAGAGCTCCAGGCCGTAGGACGAGGCCAGCAGCGTGCCGAGGGCGGCGGCCACCAGCACGGCGATGCCGCGCAAGGCAACCCGCAGTCGCCACCGGTTCCTGACGTGACGGACGGCGCGCAGTACCTCGTTCCGATCGCCGGTCAACAGCGGTTGATTGCGCATCGATTCTGGCCTCACGGATGTCAGGACGTACTCCTTCTGCTGCCATCATTACACCGCCGAAACCGAAGGTCAACAGCGCTAGTCGGCGGTGAGGACGGTGCGCGAGAGGCGGTTCGACACGACGGTCTCGCCGACCAGGAGCAGGAACGCTGCCACCAGCAGGTACCACCAGACCGACTGGCGGCGCTCCAGGTCGCCGGCGCTGATCTCCCGCACCGGGGCGGACGCCTCGCGTCCCTGCCCGACGCGGCCGGTCAGGGTGGCCGCCAGCTCCTCGGGATCGACCGCGGTGAGATCCGACTCCGCGAGGTCGACGTTCACGGCCAGCGTGAGCGGGCGCGGGTCGGCGGCGCGCGCGTCGTGGACCTCGTAGAGCCCCTGCTCGGCGAGGTCGATGAAACCGGCGCGATCGCCGGCACTCACCGGAATTCGGCGGCCGGACGGGGACATGACGACGAACTCGGCCTCGGCGAGCCCGCCCGTGCCGAGGGCCACTTCCTGTTCCGAGAGGTTCAACACCTGCCCGGCCGGGAACCACGGCGTCGGCGGCCGGTAGTCGGCCAGGTACTCCGTGAGGCGGTGCACGAACGGAAGGTAGACCGGCTTCTTGGCCAGGTCGTTCCAGAAGCTGTCGAGGCCCGACGCCCAGAGCAGCACGTTGCCACGTCCGATCCGCCGCTCGACGAGGGCGGGCTGCCCGTCGTCGAAGCGGGCCAGCGTGACGGCTTCCGCCTGCGGCTCGATCGGCCGGTAGCGGAAGAAGCGGGCCGTCGTCACGTCGCCGCTGCGGGGCGCCGCGAAGACCTCGAAGACGGGGTGCGTGTAGTCGACGTATCCGAGGGCGCCGCCCCGGCCCGCGCGATCCTGCGGGCTCCCGACGCCGCCCGGCAACAGGTCCGGCGCGCCCGCCGGCCACGCGCTCCGCTCCCCCGCCGCGACGAGCAGCCCGCCGCCCGCCGCCACCCAGTCGGCCAGGGCGCCGCCGGCGTCGCCGGGGGGCGCGCCCACGTCGTTCAGGACCACCACCTGCCGGTCGTCGAGGTCGGCGGCCTCGAACGCCGCGAGCGTCGTCGAGCGCACGTCGAAGGCCGGCGCGGAGCCGATCCCGAGGGCGCGCGTCAGGTACAGATCGGCTTCCGGCGCCGACCGCTCGTTCCCGACGACGAGAACGCGCACGACCTGCCCCGGCGAGATGACGAAGTGGAAGACGTCGTCCGCCGGCAGGGTGTCCGCCTCCACGCGGACCGCACCGGGCACGCGCACGTCGGTCAGGGTGACCGCCGCGAAGTCGACCGTCACCGACCCGTTGGCCGGCAGGTCCGCGGTGAGCGTCTCGACCGGCCGCCCGTCCATTTCGAGCGAGACCCCGAGGCCCTCGATCGCCACCGCCCCGCGGTTGGTCAGCCGCGCCCCGACCGCGACGCGCTCGCGCCCGGAGAAGTACTCGCGGTGGAAGAGCACGCCGGCGACGCTGACGTTCGCCGCGGCGACGTCGCTTCCGATCGGGACGGGCGTCAGCACGGCCCCCTCGGGGAAGCGGATGCCGGCGGCGCTGTCGACCCCCGACCGCTGGAAGTCGCTGATCATCACCGCCTCGAGACGCGGCAGCTCCGAGCTCTCGAAGATCCCCTCGGCCAGCTTCAGCGCGGGCCCGTAGCGGGTGACCCCGGCGCCGAGCTCCACGTCGCGGATCAGGCCCCGCAGGCTCGCCCGCTCGGTCGTCGACCTCGGTCCGGCCGCGGCGCCGCTGTCGAAGAAGATGAGCGTCGCCCGATCGTCGGGGGCCAGCCCGTTCACGGCATCGCGGGCCGCGTCGCGGGCGCGCTCCCAGTGGTCGCCGAAGCCCATGCTGTACGACCGGTCGAGGAGGATGACCACCTCGCGCGCCCCGTCCGTCACCGCCGCCAGGGCCGGCGAGCGGACGAAGGGCCGCGCGAACGCGAGCACCAGCAGGACGAGTGCGGCGCAGCGCAGCAGCAGCAGGAACCAGTGGCGGATCCGCTGGCGCCGGAACGAGTGGAACGGGATGCGGCGGACGAACATCAGGGAGGGGAACTCGATGACCTCCTTGCGTTCGCGCTGAATCATGTGGATGACGATCGGCACGGCGATCGCCGCGAGCCCCAGCAGGAACAGCGGCGCAAGCAGCCCCATCAGCGGACCCTCGTCAGTTTGTGCCGCATCGCCAGGTACTGGAAGAGCGCATGGTCGAGCGGCTGCGACGTGTTGAACATGGCGTAGTCGATACGGTTCTCACCGCAGAGCTTCGAGAGCGCGCCGACGTGCTCCTGCACGAGCTGACGGTACTGTTCGCGCAGCTTCTCGGGCACGACCGGCAACTTGCGGCCGGTCTCCAGGTCCTGGAAGCTCGTCGCGTCGTCGTAGGGGAAGTCGATCTCGGCGGGATCGAGCACGTGGAACACGAGCACGTCGTTACCGCCGTAGCGGAACGGCTTCAGGGCGTCGACGATCGCCTGCGGCTCGTCGTAGAAGTCGGAGATGAACAGCAGGATGCCCCGGCGCTTGAAGAACTCGGTCGCCTTGAAGAGGGGGCGCTCGAACGACCCGGGACGCCCCGCCTCGATCCGATCGAGCGTGTGGAGCACGACCTCGAGGTGCTTCGCGGAGGGGGGCACGCGCGTGACGATGTCGTCGTCGAACGTCACGAGGCCCACCCGGTCGCGCTGCTTCGTCGAGAAATACGTGAGGCAGGCCGCGAGGTAGCGACCGTAGTCGAGCTTCGACACCCCGCCGCTCGTGAAGCTCATCGACCGGGAGACGTCGAAGAGGACCGAGAAGTTGGCGTTGGTGTCGGCCTCGAAGGTCTTGACGTAGAACCGGTCGGTCCGCGCGAACACCCGCCAGTCCATGAAGCGGATGTCGTCGCCGGGCATGTACATCCGGTGCTCGGCGAAGTCGATCGACACCCCCAGGTACGGCGCCTTGTGGAGGCCGTTGATGAAGCCGTCGACGACGGTGCGCGCCAGCAGCTCGAGGCTGCCGATGCGGGCGAGCGCATTCGGATCGACGAAACGGGCTCCGGGGGCGGCGGGCTGGGCGTCCATGGCTACATCCGCGAGGCCGGCTCCGGCACCGCGTCGAGCAGCTTGTCGACGATCTGGTCCGACGTGACGCCTTCGGACTCGGCGTGGAAGTTCAGCAGGATCCGGTGGCGCAGCACCGGATGCGACAGGGCGCGGATATCGTCGAAGTTGACGTGATAGCGGCCCTCCATGATCGCCCGCGCCTTGCCGCCGAGGATGAGGTACTGCGCCGCGCGGACGCTCGCCCCGTAGGCCACCCACTTCTTGACGAAGTCGGGGGGGTTGGGCTCCTTGACGCGCGTGGTGCGCACCAGGTCCAGCGTGTAGCGCAGCACCGCCTCCGACACGGGCACCTTGCGGACGAGGTTCTGGAACTGCACCAGGTCGGCGCCGGTCACCGCATGCCGGAAGTCGGGGTCCTGGACCACGGTGGTCGTCCGGACCACCTCCATCTCCTCGTCGAGCGGCGGGTGGTCGATGACGATGTGGAACATGAAGCGGTCGAGCTGCGCCTCGGGCAGCGGGTAGGTCCCCTCGAGCTCGATCGGGTTCTGCGTGGCGAACACGTAGAACGGCTCCTCGAGCGGGTAGGTGCGCCCCTGCACGGTGACGCGGTGCTCCTGCATCGCCTCGAGCAGCGCCGACTGCGTCTTCGGCGGCGTCCGGTTGATCTCGTCGGCCAGCAGGATGTTCGTGAAGACCGGTCCGGGCGCGAACACCATCTTCCGCCCGCCGGTCTCCGGGTCGTCCTGAATGATGTCGGTGCCCGTGATGTCCGACGGCATCAGGTCGGGCGTGAACTGAATGCGCGAGAAGCGCAGGTCCAGAACCTGCGCCATCGTCTGGATGAGGAGCGTCTTGGCCAGCCCCGGCACCCCGACGATCAGGCTGTTGCCGCCGACGAAGAGGGTCAGCAGGGCCTGGTGGATGGTCGCGTCCTGCCCGATGATCAACTTGTGCAGCTCGGTGAGGATCTGCTCGCCGCCGGCCTTGAGCCGATCGGCCAGCGCCACGTCGTCGGGGGCCTCGAGCTCGGCCGGTGCCTCGGGGCTGGTGATGTCAGGTTGCACGCGTCTCTCCTTCGATACGAACCGCCGGCTAGCCCACCAGTCGTCGACTGACGGCTCCGCGTGGTGCCGACTCCTAGTGGGTCAGCGCATACATCAGGTAGTTCACGCCGAACTTGTACGCCTCGTTGGACAGATCGATCGGGACCCAGCCGGTGTCGGAGTACTCCCAGTACTCGCCGATGTCGTTGTTGTAGTTCGCGATCGCGATCAGCCGCCCGGTGGGATCGTTGTCCTCGAAGATGCCGTGGAACTCGACCGGCGGGCCGTACACCGGCGGCATCTCGAGGCTCTCGATCTCGAAGAACGACTGGAACACGGGGTGCGCCAGGTCCACCGGCAGCAGCCGGGCGTCGGGCAGGACACGCCGCATCTGCGCCTCGAAGTTCTCCCAGTGGGCTTCCCAGAAGTCGTCGAAGATGAGGAAGCCCCCCTTCTCGACGTAGCGCCGGAGGCCGAGCACCTCGGCCTCGGACGGATACCAGTGGCCGGGCTCGGCCATGTACGCGATCGGGAACTTGTGGAGCTCCGGGTCGTCGAGGGCCAGGACGTTGCCCCCGTAGGGGCCCTGGAAGGGATCGATGTACGTGACCTCGTCGAGGATCTTCGTGAGGTTCCGCTCGGCCCGTGGATAGTCGTGGGCCCAGGTGATGAACTGCGGCAGCGCGCCGCAGCGGCGGCCCTGCGCGGCATCGTAGCGCAGCCGGACGAAGGTCAATTGCCCGCTGTACGCGGTGTTGCAGGGCGCGACGTCGGCGACGGCGAGCCCGGCCGTGGCGGCCAGGGCGCCGAGTACCGCCGCGCCGGCGACGCCGGCCGCCCAGCGCCGGCCGAGGCGCCGCCCCGTCGACACCGGCATCGCCTAGCGTCCCTCCTCCGGCGCGCCGCGCGCCGCCTCGAGCCGGCGGATCTCGCGGCTCTTGAGGGCGATCTCGACGAGCAGCGTCTGGAGCTGCCGCTCGTACTGCTCGGCGTCGAGCCCGCCGCGCAGCCCGCGGAGATCCTCGACGCGCGCCTCGAGCGCGGCGCGCTCGTCGTAGAGCGGCCGGAGCTCCGGATCGTCCGGGAACGCCATGGCGGACGCGGTCGCCTCGCCCGAGGCGAGGAAGAGCGTCCGCGCCATCCTCCCGTCGCCTTCGAGCGGGTCGGGCTCAAGCGCGCCCGCCCCGTCGCCGTTGTCGTCGAGCAGCGCGTGCTCCGTCAGGAGCAGGCCCTCCGACTCGTAGGCCTGGGCCACCCGGAGGCGGGCGTAGGTGAAGGCCTCGAGCATCGAGACGCGGCTGTCCTTGTTCACGTCCGCATCGGATTCGCCGTCGGCGAAGGCGTCGACGAAGTAGCCCCCGAACAGCGCGGCGTTCCACTCGCGGCCGCTGCGGGTCGCCGTCATCACGAGGCGGTCCGGCCCGGACAGCGACTCGACGAACGGCCCGCTGGCGCTGGCCGTGTTCACGAAGGTGATGCGCCGGCCTTCCAGGCGATCGAGCAACGCCGCGTAGTCGTCGGCCGCGAGGTCGCGGCCCGGCAGATTCACGCGCGGCCTGCCGCTCTCGCTGCCGTGGCCGAAGAGCACGATCACCACGTGGTCGCCGCTCGCGGACCCCTCCGCGAGCGCGTCGACGGCCGCGGCGATGTTCTCGCGCGTCGAGCGGCCGGCGATGCGCTCCGGATCGAGCTCCGGGTCTTCGCCGAGGTAGGTGATCCGCTCCGGCGGGAGGTCGTAGCGCGCCGTCGCCGCCTCGACCAGCGTCGTGGCCCAGGCGTGGAACTGCTCCCGGTAGGTCGGGTCCCCGCCGAGGCCCGTCACGACGAGCAGGTGCGCCTGCTGCGCCCCGGCGCTCGCCGCCGCTCCCAGCAGCAGCCCCGCCGCGAGGAATGCGGTCCTCACGCAAGCCCCCGGAAGCGCCGGTAGCCCCACTCGCCGAGGACCAGCGTGCCGAGCAGCAGCAGCAGCACCGGCATGTCCCAGAGGTCGCGCTCCTCGACGACGGTCACGCCCCCACCCACGAACTGCACGTCGTCCGGCAGCGAGGCCACCGTGTCGGGCGTGTAGCGCCGCCCGCCGGTCTCCTCGGCGACGCGATCGAGGAGCGCGGTGCGCATCGTCGAGTCGTAGTACTCCGCATCGCTCGGCGCCACCTGCAGCCAGGTCACGTCCTCGCCGATGAGCTCGTCGCCGCTCAGCGCCTCGATCCGCACCTCGTAGAAGCCCTCGGTGGGCGGGATGAACGTGGCGCGGTACTCCCCGTCGGCCTCCGCCGTCCACTCCATCCGGCGGTCGGTGAAGTCCCCGTCCGGATGGGTCACCGAGGCGATCACGGCGCTGTTGTTGATCTCCTCGAAGTTGGCGTCGCCCACCGTGGCCAGGATCGTCACGGCCTGACCCGGCTCCACCCGGTCGGCCGGCAGCTCCGCGGTGATCTGGTCCGGCACGCCGTCGACCAGCCACCGGAGCATGCGCCGCCAGAACGTCTCGTGCGTCATGTCCTCGACCGCGATGTCGGCGTGCATCTGCCACATCCACGAGTCCTGCACGGGAAACGCGAGCGACTTGCCGGCCCCGTACCGCTGGAAGGCCAGCACCACCAGGTCGTCCGACGCGCTCGTGAGGAGCGTCGTGGCGCCCGGCTTCACCTCGGTGATCGGGTTGACGATGGTGATCGGCGGCAGCTCGTTCCAGCGGTCGACCGACAGCTCCTCGGTCTCGGCGATCTGGGTGGCGGCGTGGGTGGCGCCGGCCCGCGTGGGCTCCACGGCCACCTCGACGAAGAAGTCCTCCTCGCCCTCCGCCTCGCCGAGCACGACCGGAAGCACGTCGGCGACCGGGGTCCCGGCGTAGCCGCCCTCGGAGAACGACCGCTGGCTGCCGAGCATCAGCAGGCCGCCGCCGCGGTTGTTGACGAAGTCGGCGATCATCCGGAGCTGGTCGGGCGTGAAGTAGTTGGCCTCGATGCTGCCGAGCACGAGCCCGCTGTAACGGTACAGATCGGCGCGCGTGGTCGGGAAGCCGCCCACCAGATCGTCCGCGTCCTCGACGTCGAGGCGCATGAACTTGTTCTCCGCCGTCCGCTGCAGGATCGAGACGTGGAGATTCTCGTCGTCGGCCACCGCGCGGCGCAGGAACTTCACCTCGAACCGCGGCTCGCCCTCGAAGTACAGGACCTTCTCGCTGTGGTTCTCGACCAGCATCAGCGCGTCGCGCACGTTGTTCTGCGTGACCATCTCGCCCGGACGGGGCGAGACGCGGAAGGTGAACAGGCGGGGCCCCTCCTCGGCCGCCGTGAACCGCAGCCGGACGGTCCGCGGCTCCCCGTCGCGCCCGAGCTCGACCTCCTCGGAGCCGACGATGCGGCCCTCGTCCTCCACCTGCACGGTCACCGTCTCGCCCCGGTAGCCGCGGTGCGTGACGACCGCGTCGACGACCAGCGCGGCGCCGCGCAGCACGCGGCGGGGCGTCTCGACCCGGCTCAACTGGATGTCGCGGTCGAAGGTCTCGCGGCCGAGGCCGACCGTGAACACGGGGATGCCGGCCGCCTGAATCGGCAGCAGCGACTCGCCGAGACCGCCGTCCGCGTTGTCGGCCCCGTCGGTCACCACGACCAGCCCGGAGAGCGGCACGCCCGTCAGCTCCTCGTGCGCCCGCTCGAGCGCCTGCCCGAGGTGGGTGCGCGTGCCGCGGTAGGTCAGCTCGTCGACGTCGCCGAGCCGATCCGTTTCCGTCGAGAACCCGAAGAAGCGAAGCGCGAAGCGCTCCTCGAGCGCGGTCCGAAGGTCGCCGCCGGCCCGGAGCCGGTCCTCGACGAAGCGCAGCCGCTCCGTCTCGTCGCGGTCCGCGATCTGCATGCTGCGCGAGTCGTCGACCAGCACGCCCAGGAAGTTCTGCTGCGGGACGACCGACGAGAGCACGACGACGGGCTGCAGCAGGCAGAAGGCCACCACGGCGATCGCCCCCAGCCGAATCGCGGCGAGGACGCCGCGATCGAGCGGCTGGCTGTTGCCGCGGACCTGCGCGTAGGTCCGCAGCGTGAGGGCGGCGGCCACGGCCGCGGCGCCGAGCGCGATGGTCCAGGGGGCGCGGATGGCGAAGTCGCCCTGCTCGAAGACGAGGGGGCGGTACTTGAACAGGAACTCGAAGATCGGTTCGAACATCGGTCTCGCGGGTCTTGGAGCCTGCGCCGTGCGGCGCCGGCTCCTAGTGGCTCATCGCGTAGACGATGAAGTTGATCCCCATCTCCACCGCGAAGGTGGAGAACTTGAGGGGGTACTCGGGGCGCTCGGCCCACTCCCAGGCGTCTCCGAGGTCGGTGTTCCAGTTGATGACGACCATCAGGCGCCCGTGCTCGTCGAAGATCCCGCGCGCGTGGGCCTTGTATCCGTCCTGCTCCCAGGTCCGGCCGCCCCAGAAGTTGCCGATCGCCGGCACCTGCAGTATCTCGTCGATCCGGTAGACGGCATTGAAGATGGGGTGATCCAGCGGGATGTCGACGATCGGATGCTCGGGAAAGACGCGCCGGATCTGCTGCTCGAAGGTCGCCCACTGCCACGAGCCCCAGAAGTCGTCGATGACCAGGAACCCGCCCGCCAGGAGGTAGTTGCGGAGCCCTTCGATCTCGGCCGGGCCGAGCGCGATGTCGCCCACCTCGAGGGCATACAGAAACGGGTACTTGCGGAGATCGGGATCGTCGAGGCGGATGGCGTTCTCGTACTCCGACGCATCGATCGAGATCAGGCGGTTCACGATCGTCATGAACTGCCGGTCGGACTTCGGGTAGTCGATGGCCCAGCGGTTCCAGCCCCAGCCGCTCGAGTAGATGGCCCGCGTGAAGTAGAACTCGTGGGGACCGGCGGGGCGGCGCATCGTGCCGCGGCGGCGGTCGAGCAGGGCGCGCGGATCGAACGCCTCGCGCTGCGCGCCGGCGGCGTGGAGAGACGGAAGGCGGCTTCCGGCCGAGGCCTCCGGAGCCGCCGCGCGGCCTCCCGGCCGGGAGGCGGGAACGGCCAGCATGGCCATGGACAACGCCACCAGCACCGCGATCGGTCCGCCGCGTAACGGCCGCATCTGCTGCTCCCGTGTGTAGAGGGCCGGCGCGCGCCGCGGCCGGCGCGCGGGAGCCGACCCGCAACGAGCCGGGAGGAACCGGGACTGCCATCCTCCGGACCGCGGCGCCGGCCCCGAGACTCGCAGCATAGCACAGCCTACCCGTATACTCTGGGGCTACGCGCAGCCAGGATCCCGCGGCCGAACGCCGCGAGACGTTGCGCCGTACATCGCGAGGAGGCGCCATGCGGATGTCGTCGTGCTCCCTGCCCGTCCCGTTCGGCGCGGGCCGCGCCGCGACCGTCGGACGAGCCATCGGCCTGGCCGCCCTGCTGGGCGCGATGGTGCTCGCCGGTTGCGCAACGCCCGCGCTCGAGGGCGTCGAGACGGGCCAGACCGGACGGGACGGCGCGGGTGCGCTCGCGATCCCGGTTCCGCCCGGCGAGCCCGGCGAGCTGCTCGTCGCGGTGCTCGGGATCAAGGCCAACCCGAACATTCAGGGCCCGGAGGGCTGGACGCCCATCGCGGGCTTCGAGGGCTTCAACGGCGCGCTCTGCGGCGCGGACTCGGAAGGCGTCTCCTGCCAGTTGAGCATCTTCTACAAGGTGACCGACGGCTCCGACACCGACGCGACGTTCAGTTGGGGCTCGCGGCGTCACGCGGCGGGGGCGGTGCTGCGCTACTCCAACATCGACAGCCTCGCGCCCATCGGAGCGACGGCCACCGCGCGCGGCACGTCCGCCGCGCCGACGGCCCCGGTGGTCGTGACGACGCGGGCCAACTCGCGGGTGCTGCGGCTGACCGTCGTGGAGACCGACGACGCCCGCAACTTCCTCGTCGGCTCCGACGTCTTCACCGACGCGCCGAACACCGTGCGCTTCAACGTGGCCTCGTTCCCCGCCGCCGCGGACGGCGACGACGGGTGCGGGCCCCCGATGGCGGACTGCTCCGCCACCGACAACGCCGTCGCCCTCGCGGGGTCCGACAACCGCAACGGCGCGCCCGGCGGGTCCGGCACCGCGGACTGGGAGATCCTCGGCGGCGACCAGTGGCTGGCGGCCTCCATCGAGATCAAGCTCGCCGCCGGCAGCTAGAGCAGGAGTTCGCGCCGACTGCTCCCAGCGCGCACGCCGTGGCGCGCAGGAGTTCGTCGCCGCAAGCTCCCGACGTGCCCGCCGTGGCGCGCAGGAGTTCGCGCAGCGAACTCCCGACGTGCCCGAAGGGCACGCGTACTCCAGCCCGGACACCTGTCCGCCCGCCGCTACAGGCCGCCGGGCGCCGGAACGTCGCCGGGCAGGCCGCGTGCGGGGGGAGAACGGCTGGCCCGGATCTTGCTCTTACAGGGGACATGGACTCACGTCACAACCAGCGCCGGCGCCCAACCGGGCCGCGCATCGCCCGTTGCCTGATCGCGCTCCTCGCCATCGGCGGCCTGCCGGCCGTCGCGGCGGCCGAGGAGCAGCAGACCGCGCGCGGGACGGTACGGGGCCAACCCGACTTCCTGTTCGAGCGCCCGCGCGCGTCGATCTCGATCCGGGGCATCTGGAATCGCGCCCGGGCCGACAGCGACATCTACGACTTCATCCACGAGGAACTGTTCGTGCGCCGGGCCGCCGAGGAGGATGCCCGGGACCTCGGTCTCGGGCGGATGAGCTTCGATGCTCCCGGCTTCGGCCTCGACGTGGGCGTGGCCCTCACGTCGCGGCTCGACGTCGGAATAGGCGTCGACCTCACCCGTGCGTTCGCCCGCTCGGAGCTGCGCGCGTTCGTCGGCTCGGACGGGCTGCCCATCGAGCAGGAGACCACCCTGCGCCAGGTCGACCTGAACGGGAGCCTGCGGTTCGCAATCACGCCGCGGGGGCGCGCCATCGGCCAGTACGCGTGGCTTCCGGCCCCGGTGGTGCCCTACGTGGGGGTGGGCGGCGGCTTCCTCCACCATTCCCTGCAGCAGGCCGGCGAGTTCGTCGATCCGCTCACGTACGAGCTCTTCGCGGACATCTTCGCATCGAGCGGCTGGACCCTGTCCCGCCACGTGCTGGTCGGGACCGACATCCGCCTGACCTCCCGGGTCTACGCGACGATCGAGGGCCGCTACGTCTGGGCGGACGACGACCTGGTCTGCCGGCGGCCCCTGGCAGGCGTCTTCGGACCCCAGGAGCCGCTCGGCTTCTGCGGTTTCGAGCCGATCGATCTGACCGGCCTGCGCATCCAGGCCGGCGTCCGCTTCGTCTTCTGACGACCGGCCGCCGCCCGACGCGCCGTGGGCGCACGCAGGGCTGCGCGGCCAGGCACGCGGGGCTGCGCGGCCAGGAAGGAAAGGGCCGGTGCTACTCCTCGAAGGTCACTTCGAACATCGTCGGCCAGAGCTTGCCGGTGATGTAGAAGCGTTCCGTTCCCGGATCGAAGGCGATGCCGTTCAGCACGTCCGCCCGGCGGGCCTCCGCCGGCGTGATGAGTCCGGACGCGTCGATCTGGTGCGTCACGCGCCCGCTCGACGGATCGATGCGGACGAGGTAGTCGGTCTGGTAGACGTTGGCGTAGACGGCATCGCCCACGCACTCGAGCTCGTTGAGCTGCATGAGGGGCAGCCCGCGGAGCGTGACCGCGACGTCTCCGATAGGCTCGAAGGTCCGCAGGTCGCGGAACGTGAGACGATTCGAGCCGTTGCTCATGACCAGCCGGCGGCCGTCGTTGCACAGGCCCCAGCCGTCGCCCCGGTAGCGGAACGTCCGCCGGCGGTCGAAGCGCTCGAGCCCGAAGACGAACGCCCGCTGCGCTTTCCACGTCAGCATGATGAGCTCGTCGTCGACGCGCGCGAGACCTTCCCCGAAGTAGGCCGCCTCGATGTCCACGTGCTGCTCGACCGCGCCCGTCGCCGGGTCGAGCCGGCGCAGGTCGGACGTCCCGTACTGGCCCGTGCTCTCGTAGAGCTTGCCGTCCCACCACAGCAGGCCCTGCGTGTAGGCGCTGGTGTCGTGCGGAAAGGCGCGGTGCACCTTCACGGTGAGCGACCGCAGCACGGGCGCGGACTGCGCAGCCGTCGGGGCGCCGCTCTCCGCCGCTCGGAAGGCCCAGCCGGCCGCGGCCGCCGCGGCGAGAGCCGCGATGGCGCCGATCGGCAACAGCCGCCGGGCGCGCCGAGCACGGGGGACAGCGGCCGGGCGGGCCGAACGGGCGCGTGGCGCGGCGTGGCGACGGGTCCTGTTCCTGGCGGGCACGGCTCGGGGCCATTCTGCCACAACCGCGCCGGCCCGGCGCCGCGCCCGACGACGGGCGGGGCGCCGCCGCTGGCGCCGGGGTCCCGTTCTGAGTCATAGTGAGGCAGGCGTCGGGACAGCGTGCGTTACAGAACGCGAGGGTAGGAACGATGCAGACCATTCGACGTCCGATCGGAATCGCGGCCGTCCTGGCGGTGGCGATCCTGGGCGTGGCGCTCCCCGCGCTTGCGCAGGCGCCGGCGGGCAGCGGGGCCGCCGTCGAGCCCGATGCGCGCTGGCTGCCGTGGATGGGTTGCTGGCGGCTCTGGGAGGAGCAGTTCGAGCAGGCCCCCGACGGCAGCGAGCTTCCCGCCCCGATGGTGGTCTGCCTGACACCCGACCCGGAAGGCGCGCGGATGACCGCCCGGGCCGGCGACGAGGTGTTCGTGGAGCGGACCCTCGTGGCCGACGGGGTCCGCCGCGAGGTGAGCGACGGCGAGTGCCGCGGCTGGGAACGGCGCGAGTGGTCGGCCGACGGCCAGCGGATCTTCACCAGTGCGGAGATCCGCTGCGGCGACGAGGCCGGCCCGGTGGCCCGGTCCGGATTGAGCCTCCTCTCCGACACGTCGACGTGGGTCGACATTCAGGTGGTCGAGGTCGAGGGGGAGCAGCACCTGGAGATCCGGCGCTACAACCCGGCCCCGGGCGCGGCCTCCGGGGTGGCCGAGTCGGCGGCCCGGCTCGACGACATCCGCCAGGCCCGGCGCGAGAGCGCCTACCCGCCCGGCCTGGACGCGGTGCGCGAGGCCGCCGCGAAGGCGGATGCGCGTGTCGTCGAGGCGCTTCTCACCGAGACGGAGCCGCGCCTGCAGATCGATCGCAGCATCCTCGTCGAACTCGACGACGCGGGCATCGACCCCGGCGTCATCGACCTGCTGGTCGCCCTGGCATACCCGGAGCGCTTCGTCGTCGAGCGTCGGCGCAGCGGTCGATCCGGGGGCGGCTGGAGCAGCACCGGCGGCGGCTTCGCCTACGATCCGTTCTCCTACGGCTCCGCGTATCCGTACTACATGACGCCGTTCGGCTACTACGGCTACATGCGCTACGGAGGCCTCTACGGCGGGCCCTGGTCGCCGTACTACGGCTATCCGTACGGCGGCGGCGGCAACCCCTTCATCCAGCTCGGCGGCGGCGACACCGCGCCGCGCGGCGGCGCCGTCAAGGGTCTCGGCTACACGCGCGTCCGCCAGCGGACCGCGGTCGACAACGTCGGCGCCGCGGTGCCCGTGGGGGGCGGCAGCGGCGGGACGTCGACGGCGCGCCCGCGGGGCGGGGGCAGTACCCCGAACGTCGGATCGAGGGGTGGCGGAGGGGCCACGCGAGGCGGCTACAGCGGGCGATCCGGCGGCTCGTCGTCGTCGGGCGGCGGTCAGCGGGCCGGCGGCTCGTCGTCGTCGGGCGGCGGCCGGAGCGCCGTGCCCCGACGCTGAGTCCGCGGTTTCTGTCCCGGCGCGTGTGACGCGCCAACTCGCGGTGCGTCACACGCGCAGCAGCACGGCTTGGGCCGGCTCGCCGGTCGCCCGGGCAATGATGCGCGCATAGAGGGTGACCTGCCGCCGGTACACCTCGGCCGCACCCCCCGCCTCGCCGATCTCGCGGTCGGTCTTGTAATCGACAACCGTCCAGACCCCGTCCTCGCGGAACGCGACGTCGACCGTCCCCTCGATCACGCGACCGTCGTCCGCGCGCATGCTCACCGGAGCCTCCCGGCGGCATTCCCCGCGGCGTGACGCCGCCCGCGCGCGCGCCAGCAGGGGGTGCTCCAGGACGCGCGCCGCCACGCGGGCCGCGGCCGCGATCTCCTCTTCGGTCGCGCCCAGGATGCGGCCGTTCAGGCGGGCGACGGCGGATACCGATGCGGATGCCCCACCCGTCGCCCCCGCGGCTCGGGGATCCGCCGCGGCCGCCTCGTCCAGCGGCACGTCGGCCAGGACCTGGTGCACCAGGGAGCCGAAGCGCGGGCCCTCCGGCCGCCCGGAATCGCGCGGCAGCTCCACGAGGGTCACGGCGAGCGGCGGGGAGGGCGCGGCAAGCGACTCCTCGTCGACCGGCTCGGCAGGCGCTTCGCGCGCGAGCTCGGTCGCCGTCGTCACGGCAAGGCTCGGCCGGGCCCCCTTCTCCACGGTCTCCCCGTGGCGCCGCAACCACGCACGATAGCGCTGGAGATCCTGCTCCACCTGCTCGCCGGGCGCGTCCCGCGACAGCAGATCCTCGCGGCGGATGCCGACCGCCGCGTCCGAGTCGAGCTGCAGCAGTCCGGGATCCCACCAGACCACCGAGTGCCCCGCATCGGCTCCCGGCCCGGCGGCGGCCCGGCCGCCCGCGAACGGCAGGATGCGTCCCGACACCTGCCCGCGGGCGGTGCCCGGCCCCCTCCCGACGACATGCCGGCCCGGGGCGACGTTGTCCTCGCCGCCGGGTTCCTCGGGCGGCCGCGCAAGCACGGAATCGCGCCCGAACGCGGGGCATCCGGCCGCCGCCTCCGGATGGCGCCGGCGATCGAGCGGGGGATAGAGCGACGCATAGAGCGGGCTCGCCCAACCGCCGCGCAACGGGTGCGCCCGCGTCGCTCCCGCGTCCCCGCGGACGGTCCAGTCCTCGGCGGGCGCCGCGTCTCCCTCGGCCGGCACCACCAGGAGGTCGCGGGCTCGGGTGGCGGCCACGTAGGCCAGCCGAATCCCCTCCTCGCGGTCCCGCGCGATCTCCTCCGCCTCGTGGTCGAGCAGATCGAGCGGAGCCCAGCCGCCCAGCCGCAGCGCGCAGATGCCCCGCGCGGAGTCGATGAAGCGGCCGGCCGTGGCCCGGTGCAGCCGGGACGTCGGGTCCGCGAGGATCACCACCGGGAACTCGAGCCCCTTGGCCCCGTGCACGGTCATGATCCGCACGCCGTCGCTCCCCTGCTCCAGGATGGGCGCCTCCCCGGCCTGACCTTCGGCCGCCTCGTCGCGCAGCTCCTCGACGAATCCACGGAAGGAGAGGCCGCCGCCCTGCTCGTAGCGGCGGGCCATCTCCCCGAGCTGCAGCACGTTGGCGAGCACCTGCTCGCCCGCCCGGCGCATCACGAAGCCGGCATGGGCCCGCGTCGCCTCGAGCAACTGTCCGATCGTGTGCGCGATCGGGACCTCGTTGCGGGTGCGGTGCAGCCGCCGCAGCAGCTCCAGGGCGTCGGCGACCGGCAGCAGGCGATCCGCACCCTCGATCTCGCCCGCCGTCAGCGCGCGGGGGACCCGGAACGGATGGAAGCGGCCGAAGCGGTGGCGGTACGCCAGGAGCGTCTCGTCGTCCACTGCGAACAGCGTCCCGCGGAGGGCCGCGAAGACGGCCAGCTCGTCGTCCGGCCACTCGATGGCGGTCAGCACCGCGCGCATCGCCGCCACCTCGTCGCGCTCGTGGAACGAGCGGCCGCCGACCAGGAGATGGCGCAGCCCGCGGGCCTCGAGGGCGTCGACGTAGCTGCGCGTGACGTCGCTCCCCCAGGCGTAGAAGCGGCGGAACAGCAGCGCGACGTGCCGCGCCTCGACGGGCACGGGCACCGTCTCGTAGCCGCCCGACGCCGGCCGCGCCTGCCGCTCGGTGACGGTCCAGCCGCTCTCGCGGACGAGCCATGCGACGAACGCCCCCACCGCATCCGGGAGCGATGCCTCGATCGCCCGACCCGTGGGACGCCCCCAGGGGCCGTAGGGGCGAGGGACCGGCAACGCCACGACCGCCGGCTGCTTCGGGTCGTCCGCACGGTGCGCCGCCAGCGGCACGTAGCCGGGCAGCCCGGGGGGGCCGCCGGCCGCCGCGCCCCCGACCGCCGCGCCCGCCGGGCGGTCTTCCCCGCTGGAGCCGCCGACCGCCGCGCCGCCCACCACCCCACCGTCGTCCCCGTCCGGGGCGGCGTCCCCCGGCGTGCCCATCAGCGGCGCGAAGGCATGGTTGACGAAGCGCTGGATGGCGGGGACGGCGCGGAAGCTCGTGGTGAGCGCGACATGCGCCACTTCGTGCCGCGCGAGCTGCACGGTCACCTGGCGGTAGACCCCGACGTCGGCGCGGCGGAAGCGGTAGATCGACTGCTTCGGATCGCCGACGATGAAGAGCTTCCCCGCCGCGGGGACGACCGCGCGCCAGTCGCGCTCGGACGGATCCTCCGCCGCCAGCAGGAGCAGAATCTCGGCCTGGAGCGGATCGGTGTCCTGGAACTCGTCGACGAAGACCCGCGCGTATCGCCGCTGCGCCGCGGCACGGACGTCGTCGTGGCCGCAGATCAGGTCTCGCGCCCGCAGCAGGAGGTCGACGAAGTCGAGGCGCCCCGCCTCCGTCTTCGCCTGCCCGTAGCCTTCGATCGGCGCCCGGAGCTCCTCCCGGAGCAGCGCGGCGAGATCGGCGTCCGCCACCGCCCGGAAGCGCTCGAGCACGGCGACGACTCCCTCGTGCTGCTCGAGAACGTGCGCGCGGGGAAGATCCTCCCCGTACACCGCGCCGAACCCCTTGCGCGGTCGGGCGAAGCGGCGGTGCGCGGCCAGCTCGACCAGTTGCGCCTCGACGAAGTCGTAGTCCCGCTGCGAGCGCACGTCGTCGGACTCCCGGATCGACCGCGCGACCGAGCGCGCAGGCTCGGTGTCGAGGAAGAGGCCGTCGCTGCGGCGGTTGGCGGCCCGGTCCGTCAGGGCGGCGAAGCGCACCAGGTGCCCGACCACTTCGTCGATGGTCGCCTCGCGCCGGAAGTCCGCTTCCCGGCGCCAGGGCCGTTCGAAGTCCCGCCATTCCGCCAGCTCCCAGGCCGCGCGCCGCAGGCGCCCCGTCGGGCCGTCGCCGCCCGGCTCACCGAACGCGGGCCGGTCCCGGCGCCAGAGCGCGCGCCGCACGCCCGGCGGCGGGTCGTCCAGGGCCGTCTGCAGCCAGCCGTCGAACACCTGCCGGAACAGGCGCTGCGCGCCGCGGTCGTCGAGAACCTCGAACCGGGGGTCGACGCGGGCCTCCACGGGGCGCTCCCGCAGCAGGTCGGCGCAGAATGCGTGGATGGTGCTGACCTGCGCCTCCTCCAGGTGGGCGATGGCCTCGTCGAGGCACCGGTGGCGCTCGGCGGCGGCGGGGTCGGGCCCGGCCGCGGCGGCGTGCCGCCGGGCCTCCTCGAGCGCTCCTCGAAGCCGCAGCTTCAGCTCGCCCGCGGCCTTCTCGGTGAAGGTGACGGCCAGGATCTCGTCCACGGGGGCGCGCCCGGCCGCGAGCACCTCGACGATGCGCTCCACCAGGACGCTGGTCTTCCCCGTCCCGGCGGCCGCCTCCACGACGATCGACTCGTCGAGCGCCGTCCGGATGCGGTGCCGGACGTCCGCGTCGGCGAGCGGCGGCACGCTCATCGCGGCGCCCTCATCGGAGGTCCCGGAGGCCAGCCAGATCGCGGAGCGGCGCACCATCCTTGCGTGCCGCGCGCTGCTCCGCGCCCGGTCCGCACACGGCCTGGTAGTCGCACCACCGGCAGGCACCCTCCCGCGGCGCCGGAAGCAGGGTGCCCGCCTCGACCGCCCGGTCGATGATCTCCAGCACCTCGACGCCGTGCCGGCGCTCGTCCTCGCCGAGGGACACGACGCGCTGCTCGTAGCGCCCGGTCGCGGTGCAGAAGAACAGCCGCGCCTCGTCGACGGGACGCCCCGAGACCTCCTCGACGGCGAGACCGTAGAGGACGGGCTGCAGCGTCTCGCCCCCGCCGACCACCATGCCCGGGCGGGTGCGGTTCCCGCCGGTCTTGTGGTCCGTCACGCGCAGCTCGCCGCGGTCGGTCGGACCGGTCCGCGCCTCGACGAGATCCACCCTCCCGCGCAGCCGCCAGCGCCCGTCGATCGCCGCGGGATCCGGCGCGCAGTCGGGATCCCACCCCGCATCGGCCCCCGGAGGCCGCGGCCGCCCGCCCACCGCGGCGGGTCCGTCCGGCTCCGCGCGGGGGCCGAGGCCGAAGGGGAACTCCGCGTCGATCGGCCTCCACTCGCCGCCCTCGTTGGCGACGTGGCGCAGCCAGCCCTTCAGGTCGGCCCGCATCGATTCCACCTCGTCCTGCCAGACGCGCGGGATGGCGGGGGCGAGCCGTTCCTCGTAGTCGGCCGCGACGCGATCGAGCACCGCGTCGGTCACGACGTCGGCCTCCGGGACGCCCGCGGCCGTCAGGGGCAACGCCCGCCGCTCGCGGAGCGCGTCGAACACCTCCTGCTGCACCTCGTGGAACATGCTGCCGCGCGTCAGCGGATCCATCCGCTCCAGGGGCGGCTCGACCTCCTCGCGCGGGTGCAGGCGGTGGACGGCGGACAGCAGGAACTGGTAGGGGCAGGCCGCGAAGCGCTGCAGCGCGGAGACGGAGTACGCCCGGGCATCCAGCCGGTGGGCCGCGAGCATGGTCTTCGCGTCGGGGTCGCCGGGGTCGTACAGCCCGTCGAACTTCGACCAGGGCCGCTTCCAGCGCACCCAGCGCGCGGCGAGGGTGCGGCGCAGGGCAGGATGGAGCCGGAACAGGTAGCGCGCCCGGCCTGCGAGCGGCGCCTCCGGGGCCGCGTGCAGCAGCTCGCGCAGCACGGCCAGGTCGTGCTCGGAGGGGTCGATGGCGCGGGCGGGATCCTTGGGGGCCGGCCACGCCAGGTGCGCCTCGACGACACGGAACGCGTCGCGCTCGATCTGCTCGAAGTCCGGCACGCGCCCGGTGCGGGCGCGCTCGACGTCCAGCGCGTAGAAGGACGGCACGCGCGGACGCGCCGAGCCGACCTCCAGGCGCGGGTAGGAGAGCACGACGCGCTCGGTGGCGGCCCCCACCGCCAGGCGCAGCAGCAGCTTCTCGCGCGCGTTCCGATCGTGCCGATCGGCCAGCCCCAGGCGCGGCGTGCCCGGCTCCGGCGCGTCGAGCCGGGCCCGAAGCTCGTCCAGGAGCAGGGGATCCTGCCGTTGCCGCTGCGGGAAGACGTGCTCGGCGAGCCCCGGCACGCAGACCACGGCGAAGCGCCGGCCGCGCGCCTGCTCCGGGCCGCCGACGAACACCCGCCCGAAGCGGCGCCCCGGCTGCTCGGCCGTCAGCTCCGTCAGCTGCTCCTGCAGGACGTCGCGGACGTCCCCGAGCCCCACCGGTCCTACCGCGGCCATCGGACGCAGGTCGGCCAGCACCGCCAGCACCCGATCGGGCGCGGCGAGCACCATCGGCGCCAGCGCCTCCAGCCGGTCCAGCCACTCGGCCCAGAGCGCGGCGGCCGGAAACGCGGCGAGTCGGGCGACGACCGGAAGCGCGAAGCGCCGCAGATGCTCCAGGTTCGCGAGGTCGAGCTCCAGGCGCGCCGCGCGCGGCGACTCGGGCTCGTCGGCGCGCAGGGCGGCGACCTGGAGGGCCATCTCCCGGGCCAGACCCTTCAGCCGCCGCTCCCAGCGGTCCCGGCCGCCGACCACCGCCGACTCGACCAGCAGGCGCTCCCAGCGGAAGGGCGCGCGCAGCGATCCCTCGAGCACCGGACGCTCGTCGCCGTCCGGGGGCGCGTCGGGCGGGGAGCCGGCGTCCGCCGGCGCCGACGATGGAGCGTCGAAGAGCGCAAGCTGCGCGGGCGCCGGAACGAGTTCGGGAGCGCTGTCGGGCGGGACCCAGCGGCCCCGGTCCGCGGGCGGGCCTCCGTCCGGGGCAGGCGACGGTACCTGGCCGAGCGAGAGGTACTCGGAGAAGCGGCGGGCCGACAGTTGCTCGGCGGCGCAGGCCAGCAGCGCCAGGAACGCGCGGCCGGCCGGATCGGGAACGCGCGTCCCCTTGGCGTACCAGGCCGGGATGCCCGCGCGTCCGAGCGCCGTCTCCACGAGACGGAGGTAGGTGCCCGGCGACCGCACGAGCACCGCCATCTGGTCGAACGGCACGCCGCGCGCCGCCTCGGCGGCGAGGACACGGGCGATCTCGACCGCCTCCCGGCTCTCCCCGGGCGCGGAGAACACGCGAATCGCCGGCTCGTCGGCGGCGGCGCGGAAGGGTGGCGGGTCGGCGGGCGCGAAGAGGAAGTGCTGCACGCGCGGCAGCGGCTCGTCCACGCGCGGGGCGGCGCTGCTCCCCGGCGCGGCCTCCTCGACGGCGCCCGGCAGGCGCCGGAGCGCCGCCAGCGTGCGCTCGTCGCCGGCAGGCACGGTGGCCAGCACGGAGGCGGCGCGGCCGGCGAGCGCCGCCACGAGCTCGTAGGAGGCGTCGTCGGTCACCGCCACGTCCAGCAGCACGAGCGCGCCGGTGAGGGTTGCCCCGGCGCCGGCGCCGCCTGTCCGCACGAGCCGGGCCGCCGCCCGGTACAGCGCCGCGCCGTCGACCAGGCGATCCTCTTCGAGCAGGCGGTCGTAGCGCCGCGCGAGGCGGGCGACGTCCGGGCCGCTGCCGTCCAGCTCGCCGGCGGCCGCGGAATCGCAGTCCGCCCGGCGGAGATCGCCGAGCGTCGCCGCGAGCACCCGTCCGAAGGAGCGGAACGCGGCGATGGGGCCCAGGTAGTCGAGAGCCCGGTGCTGCTGCTCGATGAACGCAGCGTGCTTGGCCACGGCTTCCGCGGCCAGGCGGGTGGCGGGCGCGAGCCCGCGCCGGGCGAGCTCCGCCGCGGCGATGCGCCCGGCAAGCTGCCGCAGGCTGTAGCGGTAGAGCCCGAAGGTCGCCCCGGCGTCCCGGGCGACCTCGTGCGCGAGCTCGTCCACGGCGTCGCGGGTCTCGCCCACGGCCACCGCCTCGCCGGCAGCGAGGCCGCGCCGCAGGGCATCGCCCGCGGCGGCGAGGCGGGCGGCCGCCGCCGGCGAGGTAAGGAGCGTTACTCGACCAGGCGGACGCAAGGTTCAGCGACGCGGCGGAGCCGTTGCCCGTTCCGAATCCCGCAACGCCCGGCGGCAGCGGAAGCAGAGGTCGTGATGGCGTCGCCGGTTGACGCGCCGCTTCCAGGTGTACCGAGCCGCCAGCGCGTCGCGCTTCCCGCAGCGGCGACAGAGCTTCCCTTCCCGCCGCGACGCGTGGCGGGCTATCTCGCGCCGTCTTTCGTCACCTTCCGGGCCATCGAGACTGGTCATGTCGCACACCTCCCGCGAAAGGGCCCCAAGCCCCTGTACGAGGTATCGGCGGCCGCAGCGCCTTCCGTAGAGGAAGAGCGGCGCGCCGTCCGCCTTCAGTCCGACATCAGAGCCCGCCGCGCAACCTCCTGCGCCTCGCGGCGCGACCGGGAGAGCAGCCGGTACTTCGCCTCGAGGGGCAGGGCGCTCTCCCGCGGGACGATCAGGTCGCTCCGGCCGGACACGGTCGAACGCTGCGCGTTCCGCGCCGGCCCCGCGTACGCCGACCGCCTCTGGCGCAACGCCGTCACGTGGCAGCGCAGGCAGACGCGCGGGGGCGGGCCGCCGCGCGTCCGTTCGAGAGTGAGCCGAGCCGGCCAGCGACCGCACACCGCGCAGAGCCGCGCCGGGCCGGGTCGCGGGCCCGCGACCCGCCGCGCGGCGGGCAGCCGCGCGGCGCTGTAGCCGAGGTCGAGCTGCCGTGTCGATCCCGCCGCGCGCCATCTCATCATCGTATCCCTTTCCCCATCGCGTACCGAGTGTCTGCCGCGCCTCCACCCACCGCGAGTCCAACGCCGGGGGCCGCGGGCGCTCGGGACGACAGGCGACCGCCTCCACCCAACGTACGCGGGCGGTGTGACAGGGAAGGTCATACCCGGCGGCGGGTCTTCGCATCGCCCGTATGATCGAAAGAGACGTGACGCGCCCCGGCGCGGTTCGATGCCGCGAACCGCCGCCGGCGCCCGCCCCGCGCGATGCCCCGCAACGCCGAAGTCATCCGCCAGTGGACCATCCTCCGCGAGATGGAGGCCTCGCGGGGCGCGACGATCCGCCAGCTTGCCGAGTCGACCGGCGTCACCACCAGGACGATCCGCCGCGACCTCGAGGCCTTGCAGGAGGCGGGCTTCCCGCTCTACGACGAGCCGGGCGAGGCCGCGAAGCGCTGGCGGCTCGACACGCGGCCCTTCCGGAGGCTCGATCACACGGCCTTCACCCTCGCCGAGCTGTCGGCGCTCTACTTCAGCCGCACGCTCGTCGAATGCTTCGCCCTCCCGCCCTTCGGCCAGGACCTCCGGGGAGCGTTCGCCAAGCTCGAGGCGGCCCTCGGCCCGCGGCTGCGCCGCTTCCTCGACCGCCTGCCGGACGTCATCCAGGCCAAGGCGCCGCCCGCGCGGCGCCTCGACGACGCGCTGCAGCGCGCCGCCATCGGCCGCCTCCTCGACGCGCTGCTGCACCAGCGCCGGCTGGAGATGCGCTATCACTCGCGATCCAGCCGGCGGGAGAAGGAGTACCGCATCGATCCCTACCGCCTCGTCTACGCCGAAGGAGGCCTGTATCTCTTCGCCTACGTGCCGCGCTACGGCCAGGTGCGCACGTTCGCCGTCGAACGGATCCGGCGCCTGACGCCCCTCGACGAGACCTTCGAGCCGGTCGAGGACCTGGGCGAGGCGGCCTTCCCCCACTCGCTCGGCATCCACCAGGGCCCCCCCGAGCGGGTCGAGCTCGAGTTCGCGGCCGATCTCGCCCCCTACGTCCAGGAACGGGTCTGGCATCCGTCGCAGGCGTTGGCGCCCGGGCCGGGGGGGTCGGTCGTCGTCACGATGGACGTGTGCAACGACGGGGCGCTGCGGAGCTGGATCCTGAGCTTCGGACCGGGCGTGCGCGTGCGGGCGCCCGAGAGTCTGGCGCGGCAGGTTGCGGCGGATCTGGACGCCGCCCGCGCCCGCTACGGGGACTGAGGCGAGGCCCTGCCCATGGTGCGCCGCACGGTGCTCGCGAGCGCGGCCCTCGCGGCCCTGACCGGGGCCGCGATCGGCGCCGGCGCGGCGTGGCTCCTGTTGCGGGAGCCCCCGCCCCCACCCCCGCCGCGGCAGGCGGTGTCGATCCGCGTGTCCTCGGACCTCGACCTGCTCGACGTGGCGATCTCGGGCGACGGCCGCCGGATCGCCTATACCGCGATACGGGACGGGCGCTCTCGCCTCTACGTCCGGCGGCTGGACCGCTTCGACGCCCGGTCCGTCCCGGGCACGGAGGGTGCGAGCCAGCCCTTCTTCTCGCCCGACGGCGAGACGGTGGGGTTCTTCGCGGACGGGTTCCTCAAGACGGTGGCGCCGGGGGACGACGCGGCGGCGCCGGCCGTCGTCTGCCGCCTGGCCGGCGAGCCGGCCGGCGGGGCGTGGACTCCGGGCGGCACGATCCTCTTCGGCGGCCCCGGGCGCGCCGGCCTCCAGGAAGTGCCCGCCGGCGGCGGCGACCCGGTCGCGCTGACCGCCGTCGACGAGGAGGCGGAGGAGACGGCGCACGGCTGGCCGCACGCGATCGACGCGCGCCACGTGCTCTACACGGTGGGCCGCCGGGGGCGCGACCCGCGCCTGGCTCTCCTCGACCGCGAGACGGGAGACTCGCGCACGCTGCCGCTCGCGGACGGCGGGGGTCACTTCGTCGCGCCGTCCGCGGTCGTGTTCGCGCGGCGGGGCGAGATCTTCGCGGCCGCCATCGACCTCGAGAGCGCCGGCCGGCAGCCCGTGCCCTCGCCGCGGCCCGTGCTCCGGGGCGTGGCGGGCCGCGCGGTGGGCGACCGCGGCCTGGGCCGCTCGCGGATCGCGGCGGCGCGGGACGGAACGCTCGTCTTCGTTCCGCCCACCCGGGCGGAGGGCGATTCGCACCTCGTGCGGGTCGACCCGGACGGCCGGTTCGAGGCGGTCGACGGCGTGGCGGCCCGGCACCAGACCCCGCGCACCGCTCCGAACGGCCGGCAGGCGGCGTTCAGCGCCACGACGGCGGTCCTGCGCCGCGACCTCTGGCTGCTCGACCTCGACCGGGGCACGCGGCGGCAGCTCACGCGCGACGCCGGCGACAACCACTCGCCGCTCTGGACGCGCGACGGAGCGGCCCTGACGTTCGCCTCGTCGCGCACCGGCCTGCAGCGCGTCTTCCGCCTCCGGACCGGGAACGCGGAGGTCTCCGGTCCGCTGTTCGGCGGCGACCTGCGGGCGCCCGGCTCCTGGTCGCCGGACGGGCAGCGCCTTGCCTTCCACGAGGTGCACGCCGACCGGGCCCGCGACATCTGGCTCTGGCGGCGGGGCGCGGAGCCGGAGACGTGGCTGGCCACCGCGGCCAACGAGCGCGCGCCGGCGTTCTCGCCGGACGGCCGGTGGCTGGCCTACGTGTCGGACGCCGAGCGGGGCGACGGCGATCAGGTGTACGTGCGGGCGGTCGACGACCACGCCGGGCCGCCGCTCCGCGTGTCGCCGGCCGGCGGCACCGAGCCGGTCTGGGCGCCTTCCGAGGCCACGCTGTTCTACCGGCGGGGGCGCGGGCTCTTCCGCGTGGCGATCGCCGGCGACGGCTCGGGCCGCCCGGCCGCCGGCGTGCCCGAGCACCTCTTCGACGGAGCGTTTCTCGTGGATCCGCTGGACAATCTGCCGGCGTACGATGTCGACGCAGGGTCGCGGCTCCTGATGCTCCGGCCGGCGGGACGGTCGAACGCGATGCAACTTCTGGGCGGCTGGCAGGCGGCCGTCTTCGGGCCGCCTGGGGCCGAGTAGGAGTCCGCGCCGTAGAACGGCGCGGACTCCTGAAGGACTGGGCTGGGCGCCGGGCGGAGGCCGCAGCGCGACCTGGCGGTCGCGGCGACGAACGGCGGGCGAGGAGTCTGGCCGATGGAACCGGCGCGGCGCGGCTCCGTATGTCTCGAATGAGGGGACGCACCGATGCACTGTCACCGATGTGGTCGTGAAATGGCCGACGCGGCGGCGTTCTGCCAGTTCTGCGGCGCGCGCCGCGAACCCGAGGACCGGCCCGCGCTGCGGCGGTCGCAGGTGGACCGCCAGATAGCCGGCCTGTGCGGCGGCATAGCCCGCTACCTCGACGTCGACCCGGTGTTCGTCCGGGTGCTGTGGGTCGTGCTGACGATCGTGCCCGGCACCATCCTGCTCGGCGTGCTCGCCTACGCCGTGGGCTGGCTCATCGTGCCGGAGGCCGCGTACGGCACGGAGCCGGTCATCACCAGCGGGGTCGGCGGCCGGAAGCGCCTGCAGCGCTCCACGCGGGACGTGACGATCGGCGGCGTCTGCGGAGGCATCGCCGAGTACTTTCAGGTAGACGCGACCGCGGTCCGCCTGCTCTGGGTGGTCCTGTCGGTCTTCCCGGGCCTGATCGTCGGCGGGGTGCTCGTCTACGTGCTGGTCTGGCTCATCATGCCGGCCCAACCGGAGCCCGTCGCCCCGGCCCAGGCCCAGGCCGAGCCGCCACCCCCGCCGCCGGCCTCCGACGCGGCGGGCGCCGCGGCCCCGGAGTAGCCGATCGCCCCGGCGCGCTCCGGCAATCCGCACGCGTCCCCGCAACGCCGCGACCGGGCCGCCGGGCGAAGCCGCGGTCCGCGACCGAGCGGCCGCTCGAGACCGTGGCGCCAGGCGCCCGTGCACGCCCCGGCTCTCCGCACGTCCGCGCGGCGGGTATGCTCTGCGGCGACCATGAGCCCTGCCGTCGACGCGATCCCGATCGCCAACCTCAGTCTCGCGCTGCTGCCGGCCGCCGTCGTACTGGCCGTCCTCCACCGCTGGTCGATTGGAGCCGGCACGGCCCTCTACGGACTCGGCCGCATGGTGGCGCAACTCGCGCTGGTCGGCTACACGCTGACCTTCCTCTTCGGGACGGAGCACCCGGCGGTGGTGCTCGGAGCCCTGGCCGTCATGCTGTCCGCCGCCGGCTGGATCTCGCTGCGGCCGATCGCCGCGCGCCGCGCAGCGGTCTACCCGCACGCGCTGGCCGCGATCGCGGCCGGCGGGCTGTCGACCCTGGCCGTGGTCACGCAGGGCGTCCTGGCCGCCGACCCCTGGCACGACCCGACCGTCCTCATCCCTCTGGGCGGAATGGTGCTCGCGGCGTCGATGAACGCGGTCAGCCTGTCGGCGGAGCGGCTCGACGCCGAGCTCAACCGCGGCGCGACCTACCCCGACGCGCGTCCCATCGCCATGCGCTCGGCGCTGATTCCCCAGGTCAACTCGCTGTTCGCGGTGGGCCTGGTGTCGCTCCCCGGAATGATGACCGGCCAGATTCTCTCGGGCGTCTCCCCGTTGATCGCGGTCCGCTACCAGATCATGGTGATGTGCATGATGTTCGGCGCGGCGGGGATGTCGGCGGCGTGCTTCCTGGCCCTGCAGCGCCCGCGGGGCGGCGAGCCCTCTCCGTCGGACCGCGTCTGAGGACGGCGCACCAGGGCGAGGAATCCTTCAGGAGTCCGCGCCGCTCGTCGGACGGTTGCTCTCGAGGGCGCGATCGAGGGCCCCCAGCCGGTCCGTCGGAATCGGTTTCGCGCCCACCACGCCGGCCCCCGCGCGGTTGACCGGACCGACGTAGCGGTCGCTCCCGAGGCCGGCGGCGGTGAAGGCCGCCTGCATGGCCTCGGCCACGGCGTCGGCGGCCGCGTCCGAGCCCGCGAAGGCGAGCACGCTCGGGCCGGAACCGGATATCGAGCAGCCGAGTGCGCCGGCGTCGAGCGCGGCGCGCTTCACCTCGGCGAAGGCGGGCACCAGCGGAGCCCGGATCGGCTCGACCAGCGCGTCCTGGATGCTCCGGCCGAGCATGGCGAGGTCGCCGCGGTGGAGCGCGGTGACGAGCGCGGCGACGTTGCCCAGGTTCGCCACCGCCTGCCCGATGGAGAAGCTCCGCTCGGCCACGCGCCGCCGGGCCTCGGCAGTCAGCACCCGGGCGTGCGGGTGGACCAGGACGACGCGGAGGGTATCGGGCACCGGCAGCCGGATCAGGTCGAGCGGATCGGACGAGCGGATCAGGACGATGCCGCCCAGCACGCTCGGCGCAACGTTGTCGGCGTGGGCCGTTCCCGAGGCGGCGGCCTCGCCCCGCAGGGCGCAGGCCACCAGGTCGTCGCTCGAGAGCGCGCCGCCGAAGAGCGCGTTCACGGCGACGGCGCCCCCGACGCTGCTCGCGGCCGAGCTGCCGAGGCCGCTCCCGAGCGGCATCTGCTTGTGCAGCCACAAGCGGACTCCGCGGCCGTCGGCGGGAAGCCGTTCCAGCGCGGCGGCGGCGGCGATGCCGACCACGTTCTCCCGCGGATTGGTGTTGAGCGAGTCCGCGCCGGTCACCTCGACAATCTCGACGCCGGGCCGATCGCACGCCTCCGCCTCGACCACGTCGCCGGGACGCTCGAGGGCGAGGCCCAGCACGTCGAAGCCGGGACCGAGGTTCGAGGCCGTGGCGGGGGCGAAGACGCGCACGCGGTCGGGCATGCGGCCGATTATCGCCGACCGCGAACCGTCCCGCCCCGGAGAAGCCGTGCCGCCGGCCGCCCGTCCCGCGATAGACTTGAAGGCGGTTCCCGCCGGAACCGGGAGGAGAGGCAATGCACGCACGCCACGCCCTCGTCGGAGTCCTCGCCGCCGCGGTCGTCGCCGGCTCCCTGGCCTGCGGGCGAGCCGCCGCGCTCGACCCGGAC
>JAPOYG010000248.1 GCA_026706755.1 Acidobacteriota bacterium | reverse complement strand
GCTGGCCGGTCTCAAGGCGATTCTCCTCGATCGGTACGAGCAGTTCGTGCAGACCGTCCTCGGGAAGCTCGCCACGTACGCGCTGGGCCGCGGGCTCGAGCACTACGACATGCCCGCCGTCCGGCGCATCATGCGCGAGGCGGCGCCCGGTGGCTACCGGTGGTCGGACCTCGTGCTCGGCATCGTCGAGAGCACGCCGTTCCAGATGCGGAGATCGGAATCATGATGATCAGCAAGAAGGCCCTTCCCCGGCGTACCGTGCTCCGCGGCGTCGGCGCCACGCTGGCCCTGCCGTTGCTCGACGGCATGGTGCCGGCCCTGACCGCGATGAGCCGCACCGCGGCCGCGCCGGTGCGGCGGCTCGGCGTCGTCTACGTGCCGAACGGCATCGTCATGGAGCAGTGGACGCCCCTGGGCGCCGGCGCCGGCTTCGAGATCACGCCGATCCTCAAGCCGCTGGCGCGGTTCCGCGACCGCCTGCTCGTGGTGTCGGGGCTCAGCAACAAGGGGCCCGACGACATCCACGAGACCGGGGCCACCAGCTTCCTGACCGGCGTGCCCCCCAAGCGCACGCAGGGCTCCGAGCTCGGGGCCGGGGTCTCGATGGACCAGCTCGTGGCACGCGAGGCGGGGCGGCACACCCAGCTCGCGTCGCTCGAGCTCGCGCTCGAGTCGTTCGACGACGTGGGCACGTGCGGGGGCGGCTACACGTGCGCCTACACCAACACCATCTGCTGGCGGAGCGCGACGACGCCGCTGCCCATGGAGACCAACCCGCGCACGGTCTTCGAGCGGCTGCTCGGCGACACCGGCGGCACCGACCCGGCGGCGCGGCTCGCCCGCATCGAGCAGAACCGCAGCCTGCTGGACGCGGTGACCGACAAGGTGGCGCACCTGCGCCGCGACCTCGGCCCGCGCGACCGGCACAAGCTCGGCGAGTACCTCGACGCGGTGCGCGACATCGAGCGGCGCATCCAGAAGGCCGAGGCCCAGGTGGACGAGCCGCTCCCGGACATCGCGGCGCCCCTGGGGGTCCCCGCCTCGTTCGACGAGCACGCGAAGCTGATGTTCGACCTGCAGGTGCTCGCCTGGCAGACCGACCTGACCCGCGTCGTCAGCTTCATGATCAGCCGCGAGTACAGCGGCCGCACGTACCCGCAGATCGGCGTGCCGGAGGCGCATCACCCGACATCGCACCACCAGCAGGATCCGGACAAGCTGGAGAAGCTGACCCGGATCAACACGTACCACACGTCGCTGCTCGCGTACTACCTGGAAAAGCTGCGCGCCACGCCAGACGGCGACGGCTCGCTGCTCGACCACGTGGCGGTGCTGTACGGCGCGGGCCTGAGCGACGGCAACCGGCATTCCTCGGAGAACCTGCCGATCCTGCTCGCGGGCGGCGGAGCGGGAACGCTCCACTGCGGACAGCATCTGCAGTGTCCGGACCCGACGCCGATGTCCAACCTGCACGTGACGTTGATGGACAAGCTGGGCGTGCCCATCGAGCAGTTCGGGACGAGCACGGGAGAGATTCGCGAGCTTTCGGGCGTCTAGGAGCTTGCGCCGCAGAACGCAGCGACGCGAAGTGCTGCGGCGCAAGGTCATTGAGCGGGGGGATCGGGCCGAAACGCCGAGCCGGCGAAGGCGTTTCGGGGCGCTAGACAGTCTCCCAGGTGTGCGCGGTGAACACACGACATCTACGCGGGACGTGACCTTGAAGGGGACAGGGGAGTCGAACATGCGCGGCAGCGGCCTCAGCCGAAGCCTGGTCGGAGCGTTCCTCGGCCTGCTGGTGGCTGCTTCTGCCGCGGCGCAGTCCGACCTGCGCCTCGTGGAGGCGATTCGGGACGGCGATCGGCACGGCGTTGCACTGGGCGGCTTACCTGAACGATCTCGAGACGGCCGAACTGCTCATTGCGGCCGGCGCCGTACCGGATGTCTCGAACGAGTTGGGCGTGACGCCGCTCTATTTGGCGTGCGAGAACGGGAACGCGGAGGTGGCGCGGGTGCTGCTCGCGGCCGGCGCTACGCCGCACGCGGTGTTGCCGAGCGGCGAGACCGCCCTGATGACCGCGGCGCGCGCCGGTAGCGTCGGCGCGGTGCGAGCGTTGCTGGCTCATGGCGCCGACGTGCAGGCGCGGGAGGCGATGGAGGAGCAGACCTCCCTGATGTGGGCCGCGTCGCAGCGGCACGCCGGGGTCGTCGAAGTTCTGCTGGACGCGGGGGCGGAGGTTCACGCGCGTTCGCGCGCCCGTCCCGTGGTGCAGGCGCATTCCGCCCGCACGAGCAGCGAGGGCGCCGTGGTGGTGGTCGAGGAAGGCGGCTTCACGCCGTTGCTGTTCGCGGCGCGCAGCGGCGATCTCGCCTCCGCCGAGCTGTTGCTGGCCGCCGGCGCCGATCCGAACGATACCGCGCCGGCGGGCACGAGCGCGCTCGTCGTGGCGGCCCACAGCGGCCACGGCGCGCTCGCCGCGCTACTGCTCGACGCGGGCGCCGACCCGAACGCCGCCGGAGCAGGATACACACCCTTGCACGCGGCGATCCTGCGTGGCGATGGAGCGCTGGCCGAGGCATTGCTGGCCCACGGCGCGGACCCGAGCGCGCGGCTTCTGCGGGGCACGCGCTACGCCCGACAGGGCAAGTTGTTCGCCCTGGACATGGCCTGGACCGGCGCGACGCCGTTCTTTCTCGCCGCCAAGTTCGGCCGGGGCGACATCATGCGTCGGCTCGCGGAGAGCGGGGCGGACCCGCACGCCGGACTGGATGGCGGGGTCACGCCGCTGATGGCCGCCGCCGGCATGCTCACCCGCGGGTTCGGACGGGCCGGCAAGGACCGTCTGGGACGCGAAATGGACTCGGCCGAGATGGAGGTCGCCCTCACGCAGGATCCGGATCAACGGAGCGTGATGGCCAGCGGCATCGACGCAGTGAAAGTGGCGGTCGAGTTGGGCGCCGACGTCAACGCGGTCAGCGCCACCGGCGACACCGCCCTGCACATGGCCGCGTTCCACGGCTTCAAGACCGTGGTGCGCTATCTCGTAAGCCGCGGAGCGCGGCTGGACGCCACCAACGACCGCGGGGAAACGCCGCTGGACCGGGCGCTGGCCGCGCGGGCCCCGGCGCGGCTGACCCGCAGCCTGACCGACTACAGCGACACCAGCACCGCGGATTTGCTGCGGGCCCTCGGCGCGACCGACTAGCGCCCCAAGACGCCTCGTTTAGTCGGCGTTTCGGCCATCGCCTCCGCTCCAGGACCTTGCGTCGCAGAACTTCGCGTCGCTGCGTTCCGCGGCGCAAGCTCCTGGCTGCTACCGCCCGCGCACCCCGGACCACCCAGATTCCTGTCCACCCGGGGTTGTCCGCGTGTGCTACCTGAGCGAGTCCAGTCTCCGGACAAGTGCGTCCAAACCAGGGACGCCCCGTCGAAGGCTTGCAGCGAATCTGCGGGTCCCGGTCGCGCGTGGGCGGCACGGTGCTATGCTCGCACGCGGAGGAGGACACGCGCGATGAAGACCGTACAGAAGCTGACGCTCGACGACGCCCGCGTCATCATGGCCGGCGCCGAGGCCAAGGCGCGGGAGATCGGCGTCGACATGGACGTCGCGATCACGGACGACAACGGCAGCCTGCTGATGTTCCACCGCATGGACAACGGCCGGATCACGAGCATCGACGTGGCCATCAGCAAGGCCTTCACGGCGGCCGCCGCACGCCGGTCCACGCGCGCCTACGGGGAGGTGAGCGGCCCGGGCGGACCGGCGTTCGGCATCCACGTCAGCAACCAGGGACGCTTCATGATCGTCGCCGGCGGCCTGCCCCTCTTCGTCGACGACCAGATCGTGGGCGGCGTCGGCTGCAGCTCCGGGACCCCCGACCAGGACGAGATCGTCGCCCAGGCCGGCATCGACGCGTTCCTCAGGAGCCTGGGCCGGGAGGCCGCGCCGTAGAGCGGCGGGCTCGGGCAGGTTTCCGAAACGGCTCCGAGCGCCGTCGCCGGTGTCGACCTCGCACCCGGCAGCGGCACGGACTCCTGGTGGGTTGGGCGCCGCGGTCCCCATGAGCCTCATCCGACTGCGGCAGGTCTCCAAGCGGTACGGGCGGAAGCACGTGCTCCGCGATGTCTTCTACCGCCTCGCCCCCGGCGATCGGACCGGACTGCTCGGGCGCAACGGCTCCGGCAAGACGACGGTGCTGAGGCTGATCCTCGGGCGGGAAGAACCGTCGGGGGGCGAGATCGAGATGGCGGCCGACCTGCGCATCGGCTACTTCTCGCAGTTCTCGGAGCTCGTCGGCGAGGCGTCGGTCGAGTCGGTGCTGCGGGAGGTGTTCGAGCCGATCCGGCGGATCGAGGCGGACCTGGCGGACATCGCCCGTGCGCTCGCCGAGGGCGCCGCCGGCGAGGGTCGGAACGGGCTGCTGAAGCGGTACGAAGCCCTCACGGCCGAGATGGAGCACCGCGACGGGTGGACGTACGAGCACCGCATCGACACCGCGCTCAGCCGGTTGGGATTCAGCCATCGGCACCGGACGATGCCGATCGATCACCTCTCCGGAGGATGGCGGAACCGGGCGGCGCTGGCCAGGATCCTGCTCGAGGCGCCGGACGTCCTGCTGCTCGACGAGCCCACGAACTTCCTCGACTTCGACGGGCTGGCGTGGCTCGAGAGCTGGCTGACCCGGTTCGGGGGCGCGGCTCTCGTGGTCTCTCACGACCGGCACTTCCTGGACCGCACCGTCAACCGGGTCGTCGAGATCCAGAACCACCGGTTCCACGAGTACGACTGCGGGTTCGTCGAGTTCGTGCGCCGCAAGCGGGGGAGAACCCGCCAGCTCGAGCGGGAGTTCCGGCACGAGGAGGAGCTGCTGGCCTTCGAGGCCGAGGCCATTCAGGACCGGCGCGAGGCGGCCCGGAACCCCAGCCGGGCCCTCGCCCGCCGGCTCGCGAACATTCGCAAGCAGCAGGCGCCGCGCGAGGTCGACACCATCGTGACGGGCATCTACCGCAGAATGCGCACCGCCGACGATCTCTGCGAGGTGACGCAGCTCTCGAAGCGCTACGGCGGACAGACGCTGTTCGACGGCCTCGACTTCACCTTGCACCGCGGAGAGCGGCTGGTGGTCGTCGGACCGAACGGCTGCGGCAAGACGACCCTGCTGCGCGTGCTGCGGAACGAGGTGGCGCCCGACGCGGGCCGCGTGCACTGGAAGCTCGCCAACGCCTACGCCGACTACAACGCCGTCCTCGACGGCCTCGATACGAAGGCGACGGTGACCCGAAAGGTCAACTTCGAGGGGCTCGCCCACCGGGCCCCGCGCAAGCAGGTCCACCGCTTCCTCGAGCTGCTGCAGTTCTCCGAGATGGACCTGCAGCAGGAGATCGGGACGCTGTCCGGCGGCCAGCGGGCCCGCGTCGCCCTGGCCCTCTCGCTGCTGTCGGGGGCGCCGGTGGTGATTCTCGACGAGCCGACCAATCACCTCGACGTCACCGCCACGCAGGTGATGGAACGGGCGCTCGTGAACTTCCCGGGCGCGGTCGTAGTGGTCAGCCACGACCGGTTCTTCATCGACAAGGTGGCCACCCGGCTGCTCGTGTTCGAGGGCGGCGGGCGAGCGTCGACCGTCAACGCCAACTGGACCCTCTGGCAGGCGGGCCGCGGCGCCGGCGCCACACCCTGACACCGCGCCACACCGAGGCTGCCGGGCCCATCCCGCCCCGAGGCCGGGAGCCCGACCCTCCGGGAGTCCGCGCCGCTCTACGGTGCAGGCTCCTGGCCGCCGGCAGTGCCGCCCGGCGCGGAGTCGGATGCGTCGGCTTCGGCGGAGGCCGGGCCCAGGCGGGCGTCGAGGCCGAGGCGGGTGGTGGCGCTGCCGGCGCCGGTGAGGGCCGTTCCGCGCGCCCGGCGGACGGCGATCAGCGTGCCCGCGAAGATCAGGCCGAGGACGATGGCGACCGCGGCCACCGTGCCGACCACGGCGAACGCGCCCAGCAGGTAGTCGACGGCGGTAGTCGACGGGGTCGTCGGCTCGACGACCTCGTAGACGAAGGGGGTGACCGGCTCCGCGGGCGGAGCGGCCGGCACCGGCTGCGCGGGCGTCACCGGCTGGGCGGGCTGGGGGACCATCCGTCGAGCCTACCAAGCCCCGGGGTCGAGGGCCAGACCGGCGAGGGTGCGCGCCATGACGCCCGTGGCGCCCTTGGCCCGGTCCTCCCGGCCCTTGTCGTCCCAGGCCGTCCCCGCGATGTCGACGTGCGTCCACGGCAGGTCGCCGGCGAACGCCTCGAGGAACGCGGCGGCGCTCGACGCGCCTCCCGGCCGGCCGCCCACGTTGTTCAGGTCGGCCATCTCGGAGCGCAGCAGCTCGCGGTACTCCTCGCCGACCGGCAGCGGCCACAGGCTCTCGCCGGCCCGCTCGCCGGCGCCGCGGACGGCGTCCACCCAGGCGGCGGGGCGGCCGAACAGGCCGCTCGAGACGTGACCGAGGGCCACGATGCAGGCCCCGGTAAGGGTGGCGACGTCGACGAGATGCGTGGCGCCCAGCTCGCGCGCGTACCACAGGGCGTCGGCGAGGATCAGCCGGCCCTCCGCGTCGGTGTTGGTGACCTCCACCGTCGTGCCGCTCGCGCCGGTCAGGATGTCGCCCGGCTTGGTGGCGCGCCCGCCGGGCATGTTCTCGGTCATCGGGACGAGGCCGATCACGCGGCACGGCGCCCGGAGCTGGCCGATGGCGCGCAGCGCGCCGACGACGGCCGCGCCGCCCGACATGTCCTCCTTCATTCGTTCCATGCCGTCGGCGGGCTTGATGGAGATTCCGCCGGTATCGAAGGTCACGCCCTTGCCGACGAGGGCCAGGACCGGGCTCTCCTTCGCGTGGGGCGGCTCGTGGCGCATCACGAGCAGGCGCGGCGGCTCGCTGCTGCCGCGCGCGACCCCGAGCAGCAACTCCATGCCGAGCGACCGGATGGCATCCTCGTCGAGGATCTCCACGCCGACGCCCGCTTCCCCGACGAGCGCCGCCGCCCGCTCGGCGAACACGCGCGGCGTCAGGACGTTGCTCGGCTCGCCGGCCAGCTCGCGGGCCACGTTGGCGGCCGCCGCGAGCGTGCGGCCCCGCGAGGCGGCGGCGGGCAGGTCGCCGTCGGCCGCCTCGTCCGCCACGACGATGCACTCGCGGAGCGTGGGCTCCTCACGGTCCGACTTGTAGCGCCGGTCCTCGAAGCACCCCAGCACGAGGCCCTCCGCGGCCGCCTGCACGGCCCGCACGGGGTCGACGTCGCCCCGGCAGACGAAGGCGAGTCGTCCGACGTGCAGGCGCGAGGCCGTCCGCGCCGCAACCGCCGCCGCCTCGCGCAGCGGCGCGCCGGCATCGGGCGCCTCCGTGCGGGCGGCGACGTGCAGCACCCGCGGCGGCCGCCACCCGTCCCCCACGGTCCGGACCAGCAGCGTCTCGCGCGGCTTCGGGCGGAACTCCCCGCTGGCGCGGGCGCGGGCCAGCTCGCCGCCGCTGGCGGCGGAGAGGCCGCCGACGTCCTGCGCGAGGTCGTCGCTGCCGAAGACCGGCAGGGCCAGCAGATCGACGTCGAGATCAGCGGGTGCGGCGGAGGCGACGGTGACGGTGGGCTCCGTGCGGGCGGTGGACACGGCCGGGATTATATCGGGCTACAATGAGCCCGTGACCAGACGCCTTCGCTCGTGGCTGCTTCCCGCGGTGGCGGCGATGCTCGTCCTGGGCGCATCGCCGGGCCACACCCTCCACGGCGTCGTCCGGATCGAGCTGGTCCAGGACGACGACGCGCGGCTGAGGCTGCGCGCGACCCCTCGCGTCGCCTTCGCGCCTGCGAGCATCCTCTTCGTCGGCGAGCTCCGGGGCGGGCCCGACGACAACGAAGAGCTCTACTGCACCACGGTGGAGTGGGACTGGGGCGACGACACGATCTCGGCCTCGACCCCCGACTGCGACCCCTTCGAGCCCGGGGTGAGCCGGGTCCGCCGGCGCTTCTCGGTGCGCCACACCTACGACTACGGCGGCCGTTACGAGGTGCGCCTGAACCTCAAGCAGCGCGACGACGTCGTGATATCGGCCCGCACCCGGGTCGAGGTTCGCGGCTACCGCATTCGCTAGGAGCTTGCGCCGTAGAACGCAACTCGGTGGAGTTCCGCGGCGCGAGCTCCTGGGACGGTGGGGGCTGGGGCCGACCCGGAGCCTGCGACGGGTTGGCGG
>JAPOYG010000525.1 GCA_026706755.1 Acidobacteriota bacterium | reverse complement strand
TCGCCGTCGGCAGCCGCGGCGGCGTGTGCCTCTGCGACATCGAGGTGGTCCGGAGCGGCGCCACCCGGGCGCCGGCGGCGTTCGGCCAGATGCGCCTCGAGATCGCGGACGCCGCCTCGGGCCGGCCCGTGCCCGCCCGCGTGGGTCTCTACGACGCGACGGGACGCATGCCGCTGCCGTCGGACGATGCCGTCCTGGTGCACCGCTACACGGACGAGGTCCGCCGATTGTGGATCACGCCCCGCACCTTCTGGCCGTCGCCGCACCGGCTCGCGTTCTACGTGAACGGGAGCTACGAGGCGCGGGTGCCGGCCGGGACCTACGAGCTGGTCGTCACCCGGGGCATCGAGTATCGCCTTCACCGCGCGGACATCGAGATCCGCCCCGGCGAGACGACCACCGTTCCGGTGGTCCTCGATCGGTACGTCAATCAACCGGAGCGCGGCTGGTACTCCGGCGACGCCCACATCCACATCGAGCGGCACACCGTCCGTGACGAGAGCACCTGGACGCAAGTGGCGGCCGAGGACGTGCACGTCGCCAACCTGCTGCAGATGGGCAACATCGCCGGCACGCACTTCGGGCAGCCCGCGTGGGGGCCGGCCGGCCGCTTCGAGCGCCACGGGCACGCGCTGGTCTCGGGGCAGGAGGATCCGCGCACGGTCCACCGCGGCCACACCATCCACCACAACCTGCGCGAGCCGCTCCACGCCGGGCCGGACGGCTACTTCCTCTACCACGAGGTCTTCGAGCAGGCGCGGCGGCAGGGCGGACTGTCGGGCTACGCGCACCACGCCGAGCTGTTCAACGGCCGCCGCGGCCTCGCCCTCGACGTGCCGTTCGGGATCGTCGACTTCGTCGAGCTCCTGCAGCTCGGCCGCCTGCCGACCGACCTCTGGTACGGTTTCCTGAACCTCGGCTACAAGCTGCTGCCCGCCGCCGGGTCGGACTTCCCCTACATGGACCTGCCGGGCGTCGTGCGCAGCTACGTCAAGCTCGACGGGCCCTTCAGCGTCGACGCATGGTTCGACGGCTTCCGCGCCGGGCGCCTGTACGTGACCAACGGCCCGCTGCTGGAGCTGACGGTCGACGGACGGACCCTCGGGGAGGAGCTGCACTTGGAGCCCGGCGCGCGGGTGGAGGTCGTGGCGGAGGCGGTGCTCAATCCGGACCTCGACCGGCTCGATCGCCTGGAGCTGGTGGTGCACGGCGAGGTCGTGGCCACCGCACCGGCGGCCGGTCGCGACCGTGTCGAGCTGCGGACGACGGTGACCGCAGAGCGCAGCCTGTGGCTGGCCGTGCGGGCGTTCGGCGAGCGGCAGGGAGAGCGCAACAGCACCGTGGCCCACAGCGCGCCGATCTTCGTGATCGTCGACGGCCGCCCCTTCTACCGGGACGAGCGTGTGCCCGAGCTGGTCGCCCTGCAGCGTGCCCGGCTGCAGGAGCTGCTCGCGGAGGCGGTAGATCCGGATGGCGACCTGGAGCCGTGGGAGACCCGCAGCCTGCTGTCCGAGATGTGGCCGGCCCAGCGGCGCCTGCTCGCGCCGCGCATCGCGGAGGCGGACGCGCGCTACCGGGCCCTGCTGGCGGAGGTCGAGGACGGACGCCGTTGAGTTCCGCGCCGTCGAGCACTCGAGGCTCGGGAGACGCGGAGGGCGAGCCGAGGTCGAGGCCGCACGCAGGGTCGTCCGCTCGATGACGCGGAGGGCGAGCCGAGGTCGAGGCCGCACGCCGCTGAGTTCCGAGCGGGCGGTGGCGGCGCGCGCGGGGTCGTCGCGCTCGATGACGCGGGAGACGGTCGACGCGGTGCGGGGGTCAGCCGAGAGGGGTATCGATGACATCTGTTAGCGGGACCGGGAGATGTGTTGGGCTATCCGCCGCCACGGTCTTGGCGCCTCAGCGACGATCGGGGCCGAGGCGTCTTCGGGGATGCGTCGGGTTGGCCGCGGCCGCGGTCCTGGCGCTGGCCGGGCACGCCGGGGCGCAGTCGGCGGCCGAGATGGGTCCGCGGGCCGCGCTGGCCGCGATGGGAGTCGTCGGCTACGCGGACCGGCTGAGCGTGGCGCCCGGCGAGACGATCCGCTTCCTGGTGAGCAGTCAGCTCCCGACCTACCGGGCGGAGATCGTGCGGCTCATCCACGGGGACGCCAACCCGAACGGCCCGGGCATCAAGGAGGCGCTGGTCGAGACGCCGGCCAACGGCGACTACCCCGGCCGGCACCAGGATCTGCCGCTCGGTTCCTACGTCACCGTGCCGGACGCGCCGCCGCTGCGCCTCGGCGGGAGCTTCACGATCACGGCCTGGGTGGCGCCCACGCGCCCGGGCGTCGTCGGCTGGGCCGGGGAGCCGGGCGCGCAGGGCGTGGTGACGAAGTGGGCGGCGGAGCGCGGCTACGCCCTGGTGATCGACGAGCAGGGGCGGCTGGCGCTGTGGCTCGGGGCAGCCGACGGGCAGGTGGCGCGGGTGGCGGCGGAGCCGGCGCTCCGGCGCTGGGAGCCGGCCATTCCGGGCGCGGGGCGGCCGCGGCCGCACGGTGTGCCGACGCAGTGGTACTTCGTGGCCGCCACGTTCGACGCCGAGACGGGACGGGTGACCCTGTACCAGGAGCCGCTCGACCGCTACGCGAACGACCCGACGAGGGTGGTCGTGGAGCGCCCGACTCCCGTGCGCGCTCTGGCGACACCCGACGTCCCGCTGCACATGGCTGCCTACGCGACCGCGGATGGCGGCGTGGCGGGGCACTACAACGGCAAGATCGACAACCCGCGGATCTATGCGAGGACGCTGAGCCGGGCCGAGGTGGAGGCGATCGCGGCCAGCGGCCTCCCCGCCGGCGATACCGCGGCCAACGATACCACCGCCGGCGCCACATCGACCGACCCCGTGGCGGCGTGGGACTTCGCGGCGGACATCGAGACCGACCGCGTGCGCGACACCGCGGGCAGCGGGCTGGACGGCCGAACCGTGAATCTGCCGACGCGGGCGGTGACGGGGCACCTGTGGGATGCGACCGAGATGGACTACCGGCGGGCGCGCGAGCAGTACGCGGCGATCCACTTCCACGACGACGACCTGCTCGACGCCGGCTGGGAGGTCGGCTTCGCGTTCGAGGTGCCGGCCGACCTCGGGAGCGGCATCTACGCGGCGCGCCTGCGGACGATAACGAGCGAGGACTACGTGCCGTTCTTCGTCCGGCCGCCGCGGGGAACGGCGACGGCGAAGATCGCGTTCCTGGCCCCGACCGTCAGCTATCTCGCCTACGCCGGCACCGGCGGCACGGGCTTCCAGCCGATGAGCCTGTACTCGACGCACACCGACGGGAGCGGCGTGGCCTACTCGTCGCGGCTGCGGCCCATCACCAACATGCGCCCGAAGATCGACACCCGCAACCCGTGGCAGTTCATGGCCGACACGCACATCGTCGACTGGTTGGACGTGAAGGGCTTCACCGTCGACGTCGTCACCGACCACGACCTGCACGCGGAGGGGGCGGCGCTGCTCGAGCCCTACAACGTGGTGCTGACCGGCACCCACCCGGAGTACTACTCGTGGGAGATGCTCCAGGGAATGCGGGCGTACCTGGAGCAGGGCGGCCGGCTGATGTACATGGGGGGCAACGGCTTCTACTGGGTGACGCCGGTCGATCCGACCGGGACCTTCATCGAGGTCCGGCGGCGCGACGGCACCGAGCACTGGCAGGGAGCGCCGGGCGAGAGCCACCACAGCCTGACCGGCGAACCGGGCGGTCTGTGGCGCTTCCGCGGCCGGGCGCCACAGTGGCTGGTCGGCGTCGGGTTCACGGCGCAGGGGTTCGACCGGAACTCCCCGTTCCGGCGCATGCCCGACAGCTTCGACCCGCGGGTGGCGTTCATCTTCGAAGGCATCGGCGACAACGAGCTGATCGGCAACCACCCGTCGCTGGTCCTGGAGTTCGGCGCCGCGGGCTCGGAGCTCGACCGCGTCGACTACGCGCAGGGCTCGCCGCCCCACACCCTGGTCCTGGCTCGCTCGTTCGGTCACTCCGACGCCTACCAGCACGTGATCGAGGAGGTCAACACCAGCAACTCCGAGCAGGGGGGCACGGTCAACGCGCTCGTCTACGCCGACCTGGCGTACGTGGAGTATCCGAACGGGGGCGCGGTGTTCTCGACGAGCTCGATCGCGTGGAGCGGGAGCCTGTCGTTCAACGACTACGACAACAACGTCTCGCGGTTGACGGAGAACGTCCTGCGGCGGTTCGCGTCGGACGAGCCACTCCCGGGGCCGACCGCGGCGCCCACCGAGGGCGGGTCCAGGGGGTCCGGCGGCGGACGATGATGTCCTGCGGATGCCAGAGGCCTGCGCGGGCACGGAGTTCTTGCGTCGCCTGTTCCGCGGCGCAGACTCCTGGCACGCCAACGACCTCTGGGAGGGTTGCCTGGGCGCCAGTCGGGCCGTAGGCGACGCCTGGCGGGCTACGGCTGAACGGCCGCCACCGAGCGGATGTACCAGGTCGAGGCGTGGTCGGCGCTGCGGCGGGCCCGGCGCGACGCGGGCCGTGGCTTCCGCTGGCTGCACGTCCGCCGCAACGTTTGGGCGCTCGGCTTCACGAGCTTCTTCACGGACGTCTCGTCCGAGATGGTCGGCACCGTGCTGCCCGTCTACCTGGTGCTCTACCTCGGGCTGACGCCGTTCCAGTTCGGCATCGTCGACGGGCTCTACCACGGGGTGACGGCGCTGCTCCGACTGGCCAGCGGGGTGGCCGTGGACCGCGGTGGACGCGCGAAGGAGATCGCGTTCGCCGGCTACGGAACGTCCGCCGTGTGCCGGCTGGGACTCCTGGCGGCCGGCGCCTCGTGGCCGCTCATCGCCGGGGTGGTGGCGATCGACCGGGCCGCCAAGGGCGCCCGCGCCGTCCCCCGCGACGTGCTCATCTCGCTGAGCAGCCGCCCGGACGGTCTGGCGACCGCGTTCGGGGTGCACCGCGCCCTCGACAGCGCCGGCGCCATGCTGGGGCCGCTGGTGGCGCTCGCCATTCTCGCCGCCCTCCCCAACGCCTTCGACGTCGTCTTCGTCACGAGCTTCAGCGTGGCGCTCGTCGGCCTCGGCGTGCTGGTGCTCTTCGTCGCCAATGCGGAACCGCCGTCCGCCCGGACGCCGGCGCCGGCGCGCTCGCTCAGTGGCCCGCCCCGCGCCGGCGCGCCGCTCACCGGCGCACCCCCTGCCGCCGACCCTCCTGCCGTTGGGCCGCGCGTCGCGGTGCCGCCTGCCGCCGCCCGACGCGCCGCGGCGCCGCCTGCCGCCGCGCGCGCCGCCGTCCCCCTCGCCGCCGCTCGCATCCTGGAGGACCGCGGTCTGCTGCGCCTCACGCTAGCGGCGAGCCTGCTCGGAGCCGTCACGATCAGCGACGGATTTCTCTACCTGCTGCTGCAGCGGGAGGCCGGCTTCAGCCCGGGGCTGTTTCCGCTGCTCTACGTGGGAACGTCGGCCTGCTACCTGCTGGCGGCCGTGCCGGCGGGCGGGCTGGCGGATCGCATCGGACGACAGAGCGCGTTCCTCGCCGGTTACGGGCTGCTGGCCGGCGCCTACGTGACCGCGATGCAGTCCGGAATCGGCGTGCCGGGGGTGGCCGCCTGCCTGGTACTGCTGGGTGTCCACTACGCCCTGACCGACGGCGTGCTCATGGCGTTCGCCAGCGGCCGTCTCCCCGCGGAGCGGCGCGGCAGCGGCCTGGCGCTCGTCACGACCGCCACGAGCCTCGCCCGGCTGCTGGCCTCCGTCCTGTTCGGGGTGCTCTGGACGCGGTATGGTGTCGAGACTGCGGTTCCGGTGTTCCTGATCGGTCTCGGGACGGCGATCGCAATCGCAGTGGTCGTTCTGCGGAACGCCGAACCCACACGGGGACGATGACCGCTCCGACCGAGGATCGATCGGGCCGACCCGCCGCGGGGCGCCCGACGCGCACCGCGCGGGAGGGGAGCGCCTCGAGCCGCGTGATCGCCTTCGTCCTGCTGTGCGTCGCCTCCCTCGCACTGGCGGCGGGCTACGCCTGGTGGTCGACGGCTCGCCGGGCCAGTTTCGTGCAGGACGTCGCCCTGCCGCCGATCGGCAGCCTGGCCGAGCTCGATGCGCCACGCGGGGGAGCGGGTCCGGCGCCGCCGACATACCCGGCGCCGGAGAACGGTCGGGCGCCTGCGACGCTCCCCCCGGCGTCGGGGACAGGGGGTCGGGCGGCCACGGCGAACAACGCGGCAGACGGCGCGGTCACTGGCAACTCCGACCCTGGGCCCGACATCCTGTTCCGGCACACGGGGCTCGACGAGAGCTTCGGCGTGGCCAGCGTGGCGCGGCTGGGAGCGGCGGGCGAGGGGCGCCGCGCGACGCCGCTGCGCTGCGACCGGGTCGACTTCGCAGGGGAGCGCGGCGTCTGCCTGACTACCGACCGCTTCTACGCCACGCACTCCATCATGGTGTTCGACGGCGCGTTCGATCCGCTGCACCGGCTCCCGCTGCACGGCGTCCCCAGCCGGGTGCGTCTCGCGCCGGACGGCCGGCTGGCCGCGGTGACGGTGTTCGTGTCGGGCCACTCCTATCTCGACGAGGGCTTCTCCACGGAGACGAGCGTCATCGACACGTACACCGGCGAGAGCCGCATCGCCAACCTGGAGGAGCTCGACGTGCGCCGGGACGGCGCGCCGTTCCGGGCCGTCGACTTCAACTTCTGGGGAGTCACCTTCGCGGCCGACAGCGACCGCTTCTACGCCACGCTGGCCACCGGCGGAATGACGCACCTCGTCGAGGGGCGCGTCTCGACACGCCGGGTGGATGTCGTGGTCGAAGGCGTCGAATGCCCGTCGTTGTCGCCGGACCAGACGCGCATCGTGTTCAAGCAGCGCGTGCCGTTCGCGTTCGGCTTCGGCTGGCGGCTTCACGTCCTGGATCTGCTGTCGCAGGCGGTGACGCCGCTCGCCGAGCTCCGGTCGGTGGACGATCAGGCCGAGTGGCTGGACGACGCGACGATCCTGTACGCGATCCCGGATCGATCCGCGCCCACCCCGATGGTGACCGACGTCTGGCAGGTCCCCGCCGACGGCAGCGGGGCGCCGGGGTTGCTCCTGCGAGGCGCCTCGTCGCCCGCCGTGCTCCGGTAGTTGGCTTCAGGGTGCCGCGGCCAGGTCGAGGACGACGTCGGTTACCGTGTGGAACGCCCGCGTCATCGCCTCCGGCTCCAGAAGCTCGGCGGTGTCCCGCTCGGTGTGGATGATCCGCAGGGCCTCCGGCGCCAGCGGCCCGCGCAGGTCGTCCGGCAGGTCGCCGTGGAGGAAGAGCCACAGGCGGTGGACCTCCTCGGCGGTCACGACCCCAAGGGAGACGGTCGGGATCCCGGCCTGCAGGAAGCTCCGGTCGTCGCCGGGCGGCATCCCCCGCATTCCGACGCACGGCATCCCGCGGCGGGCGCAAGCCAGCTGCAGGAGGTGCGCGGGCGATCCGTCGGGCGAGGTGGCCTGCGGGCCGTAGAGGAGCGTGTCGCCGTAGCCGACGACGTCGACGTTGACCATCGCCGCGACCCCCGCCGGGTCGAGCGACGCGACGAACGCCCGGGAGCCGACGAGGCCGATCTCCTCCATGTCGAAGAAGACGATGCGCACCCGCCGGCGGAGCGGGACGTCCCGGAGCGCGTCGGCCACGTGCAGCAGCACCACCACGCCGGCCCCGTCGTCGACCATCGCGTCGCTCAGCTCGCCGCTGGGGAGGCGCCGAGAGTCGATGTGAGCGCCGACGATCACCTCCGGCGTGCCTTCGCCGAACGACACGATGACGTTGCGCCCCTCCGGGCGGGGATCGTCTTCCGCGCCGATCCCGGGGAAGGCCTCCACGGAGTAGGAGAGGCCGCGTTGCTCCAGCATTTCGAGGAGCACATCGACCCGTCGGTCGTTCGTCGGCTGCACGAGGCGGCGCGCTTCCTCGACCGCCGCCTCCGTCAGGGCCGGCAGCGCCGAGCCCGCCGGCGGCTGGCTCTGCCCGCCCTCCGCCGGCGCCGCGTATCCGCAGAGGGTTGCCGCGAGGAACAGCCACCCCCACGCCCCTCCGGCTCTCCATCCCATCGCCGTCGCTCCCTTCCGCGCCACAGATCCGCGGCGCCGTGTCGGCCTCCGGCCGTTCCGGCGATGATAGAAGAACGCGGTGAGCATGACGAAGCTCGTCCTCTTCGTGGCGCTGCTGGTATACGGGATCCCGCTGTGGAAGCTGCGCTATCGCTGGCG
>JAPOYG010000316.1:2791-8331 GCA_026706755.1 Acidobacteriota bacterium | reverse complement strand
GCGACCACGGCCGTCAGATCGAGAGCCGAGCCGGGTGTCGCGCGGACCTTCTCGGAATCGACCAGCCCGTAGCCGCGGACCCAGACGTCGTAAGTCGCGTCCGGCAGGTCGGGGATCACGTAGCGGCCGTCGTCGTCGGTCACGACGATCCGGTTGAAGCGGGTCGGCAGATCGCCCGTCTCCGCGATCACCCAGACGCCCGCCTCGGGGCCGTCCGGTCCGGTGACGACGCCGCCGATGTCGTCCGCGTCGATGTCGATGGAGCTGGTCTGGCCCGCCGCCGGCGAGGCCGGCACGAGAAGGATGGCGAGCGCGATGCCCGCGGCGACGGCGACGACCGCGTTGATGGTCCGCATGCTGTCTCCCTCCGCTCTCCGAGTCCGGCCGGGATGGGCGCGTGCCGTTCCCCCGGCGCAGAACGCCGACCGTCCGACGGACCGGGCCGCCGGCCCGACCCCGGCCCGGATCGTGCCTGAATCGCGGCGGTCGTTCAAGCGGCCGCCGGCCTGCCGCCAGCGGAGCCTGAAGCGCGCGTGGAGCCTGCGTGCACGAGACTCCCCGCGTCGCCTGTGCTGCGACGCAGTCTCGGGGGCGCGGACTGCTGCCGCCCCACGTTCCGAGGCACCCCCCCAGGCACCACTACCGCGCGCGGTCGAGCTCGAGGCGGTGCACGCGCGCCACCATCTGCATGTAGCCGCCCACGGACGCGAACCGCTCGTCGGCGGCCTCCGTGATGTGCGTTCGCGCCTCGCGGGCGCGGCCGAGCGCCTCGTGGTACAGACCGACGTAGAGGTGCGCGTAGAACCGGCCCCGCTCTCCCCCGCGCTCACCGGCCGCAAGCACTGCCGCCGGCGCCATCTCGCCGCGGAACATCTCGTAGATCTCCGCCATCGGTATCCGCGGGTCCGGACCGACGGGCAGGAGCGCAGCCAGCGCGCGCTCGGGCGACTCCTGGCGAGCGACGCACAGGAAGTGCCAGGCCGCGTTCTCCACGTCGTTCGGGTTGACCGTCCGGTGCGACTCGAACTGCTCGCGGCAATCCCGGTAGCGGCCGACGTAGTAGAGAGCGATGCCCCGCTGCCAGAGTTGCGGCGCGACGTTCGGGGCGAGCTCGGCCACCCGGTCGAAGCCGGCGGCAGACGCCTCGAGTCGCCCGCGGTCGAAATCGCTGACCGCCCGGCTGAGAATCGACCGCAGATCCTGCGCCGGCGCCGCGCCGGGCGCGAGCAGGGCCAACGAAACCAGCACCGACCAGACGAAGCTGCGTCGCGGCATGATGGGCCATCTTATACCCGCGCCTGCCTGCCATACCCGCGCCTGCCTGCGCCGCGCCCTCTGTCGCGCGTCGGCGCGACGGCGTCGGCGCGCTCCGACCCGTCGAGCCGTGACCGGCCGGCGAACGCGCCGGCGGGACGCAGCCGGTTTGCATCTCCCACCATGCGTGCGAAGATCTAGCGGCCCGGCCCGCTTCCAGAGGCCGGGAGGAGGGAAGCAACGATGCACGCACGACGACTACGGCTCTTCGGGGTCGCGCTCGCCCTGGTCCTGGCCATGGCGTATCCCGCGTCCACGCAGGATGCGACCATGAGCTTCTTCATCACCAGCGCCGGCCCAGGCGACGGCGCCAACCTCGGCGGTCTCGAGGGCGCCGACGCGCACTGCTCGATGCTGGCCGAGGCGGCCATGGTGGGCGGCAAGACCTGGCGGGCGTACCTCAGCACCACCGGGCCGACCGGGATCAACGCCCGCGACCGGATTGGGAGCGGCCCCTGGTACAACGCCAACGGCGTGGAGGTCGCGTCGAGCGTCCACAATCTGCTGGGCGACAACAACCTGACGAAGGAGACCCAGCTCACCGAGAGCGGCGAGATCGTCAACGGCCGCGGCGACAGCCCCAACATGCACGACATCCTGACCGGGACGCAGCTCGACGGCACGGCCTGGGAGGGCGAGGGCGACAGCACCTGCGGCAACTGGACCAGCAACGCGTCGGACGGGAGCGCGCTCGTCGGCCACCACGACCGGACCGGCGGCGGCCCCAACCCGACCCACTGGAGCACCGCCCACGGCTCGCGCGGTTGCGGGCAGGCCGATCTGCAGGCCACCGGCGGCAACGGCCTGTACTACTGCTTCGCGATCGATTGATCGGACACGCCGCCGGCAGAATGAAAGGGGGCCGGACCTCCACCCGATCGCGGGCTGGCGGGTCCGGCCCTTCTTGTCGGCGCGACCGGCAGGCGCACTGCCTGCGGCCGCCCGGGCGTCTGCGCCGGCTACTGCTGCTGGGTCGTCGGCGGCGCTGGCGGGTCGAGCAGGAGCTTCTGGACGCGCCAGTTGTTCAGGTCCGCGACGTAGAGCTCCTGGTCCGACCGGCAACTGATGCCGTGCAGCCAGTTGAACTGCCCCAACTGGCGTCCCGATTCCCCGAGCCAGCCCAGGATCTCGCCGTCGAGCGTCATCTTGTAGATGCGCCCCGGCTCCACGTCGGACGCGTAGAGGTACTGCGTCTCGCCTCCGGAGATGCAGACCGTCCACGGCGCCGTCTCGTCCGGCGCGTTCGGGTTGACGTTGCCGAGCACGGGCTGGCGCGTCTTGTCGTACGGCACGTTGAGGACGATCGACTTCAGGTAGTTGCCGTCCGAGTCGAACTTCTGGATCCGGCGGTTGGTGCGGTCGGCCACGTAGACGTTGCCCTGCCGGTCCACCTGCATGTTGTGCGGCAGGCGGAACTGACCCGGCTCGCTGCCGAGCGTACCCCACGACTTGATCCAGTTCCCGTGCTTGTCGAGCTTGGCCACGCGCGAGTTGACGTAGCCGTCGCTGACGTAGATGTTGTCGTCCTGATCCCACCCCACGTCGGTCGGACCGTTGAAGAACCCGTCGACGTGGCGCGCGTCCTCGGGCGCGATGTGCTCGTGCGGCTCGTAGCCCTCGGGGCGGCGCCCCAGGTTCAGCGTGACGTAGCCGGCCGGGTTGAACTTCGTGACCGCGTTCGTCCCCTTGTCGACGATCCAGAGGTTGTCGTAGCGGTCGAAACGAGCCGAATGGGAATACCCGAGTCCGTAGACGCCCTGCCCGATCTCCCGCACGAAGTGCCCCTGGTCGTCGAACTCGAAGATTTGGGTCGTTGCGTTGCCGTAGAGCGGGCCCGTGGTTGCCGTGCCCGGATGGTTCAGCACGATGAGGTGCCCCTTGGAGTTCTCGGCCACCGCAAGCACCTCGCCCAGGTTCATCTCGGGCGAGTACTTCAGGTAGTCCGGCACGGACACGAACGGGATCTCCGGCGCGTCGCTCAGGCCCGCCTGCTGGGCGAAGAGCGGCGCCATCGTCAGGGCGACGACGACGGCGATGACCATGCGTTTCACGACTCCCCTCCTTGCCTGGAAGTTGGCGGTGCGGCGCGGCGCACGGACGCGGTGCGCAGCGCCGGGGCGCGACAGCCGGCGACGTCGCGGGCCACCGCTTCCGAAGCCGCCCCAGCGTAACAGATGCGCACCCCGCCCGGACCCCTACTCCCCTCCGAGCCGGCCGGTCGTCCCGTATAATCGGGGCCTCCATGCCGCGCCGGTCCGCGCCACGGCGTTCCCTTCGCCCGGTGACGGCGCCAGCCGCGCTCCTCCTTCTCGCCGGGTGCGCGCTCGGCATCAGCATCGCGGCCGCCCTCGACCCCGTTCCCGTGGAGTCGCGCATCGCCGACCGCCCCATCGAGGTCGCCGACGACGGGTTCGTTTCGTCCGACACCTGCCGCTCCTGCCATCCCGGCGAGTACGCAAGCTGGCACGCCTCGTTCCACCGGACGATGACCCAGGTGGCGACCCCCGAGACCGTGCGGGCCGACTTCGACGGGGTCGTGGTCGCCGAGACGGCGGGAGCGCCGATGCGCCTCGAGCGCCGCGGCGACGAGTTCTGGGCCGAGTTCGACGACCCCGGGTGGGAGGGCCCGTCCGCGGAGCGGCCGCGCATCACGCGCCGCGTCGTCCTGATCACCGGCTCGCACCACCAGAACATCTATTGGTACGCGACAGGCCACGATCGCGCGCTCAACGTGCTGCCGGCCGTCTATCTGCTCGACGACGCGCGCTGGGTGCCCCGGAGCGCGGTGGTGCTCCATCCCCCGGGCCAGGGGGTGGCGACGACGGACGGTCACTGGAACGCGATCTGCATCGCGTGTCACACGACCCGCGGCCGGACCGGCTTCGACCCGCCGTTCGGAACGGCCCCAGTCGCCGAGCAGTCGGTCGACACGACCGTGGCCGAGCTGGGCATCGGCTGCGAGTCGTGTCACGGACCGGCCGCCGAGCACGTCCGGGTGAATCGCAACCCGCTCCGCCGCTACGCGCGCTACGCCGACGACGACGCGGCGGACCCGACCATCGTGCAGCCCGCGCGCCTCGACCCGGCGCGGGGGGCCGAGGTCTGCGGGCAGTGCCACGGAATCTGGACCTTCCTCGACGCCGCCGGCGAGCGCGCCGCCAATGCCGACGGACTTCCCTACCGCCCCGGCGACGTCCTGCGCGAGACGCGCTTCGTCGCCCAGCCGAGGGTGAACGGCAACGCCGCCCACATGCGCGCCCTGCTCGCGGCGGACCCGGAGTTCGTGCGCGGGTCGTTCTGGCCCGACGGCCAGGTACGGGTGTCGGGCCGCGAGTACAACGGTCTCATCGACTCGCCCTGCTTCGCCGAGGCGACGCAGCCCGACCGCACGATGACGTGCCTCTCGTGCCACGCGATGCACCAGATGCCCGACGACCCGCGGCCCGCGGAGATCTGGGCGGACACGCACCAGGTCGCCGCCGACCGCGAGGGCGACGGGGGGTGCGTCGGCTGCCACGCGCCGATCGCGGCCGACGTCCCGGCCCACACGAAGCACGACGCGGACTCGGCGGGGAGCCGCTGCTACAACTGCCACATGCCGTACACCTCGTACGGCCTGCTGCGCGCGATCCGCAGCCATACCGTCTCCAGCCCGTCGGTGCAGGAGAGCGTCGAGGTCGGCCGGCCGAACGCGTGCAACCTCTGCCACCTGGACCGGACGCTCTCCTGGACCGGCGACTGGCTGCGCGCCTGGTACGGCATACGGCCTCCGGCCCTCGACGTCACGGAGCGGGCCGTGGCCGCGTCCGTCCTGTGGGTCCTCCGGGGCGACGCCGGCCTGCGCGCGCTCGCGGCCTGGCACATGGGGTGGGCGCCGGCCCGCGAGGCATCCGGTTCGAGCTGGATGGTGCCGCACCTCGGCGAGCTGCTGGGCGATTCCTACGACGCCGTCCGCTACGTTGCCGCCGCTTCGCTCCGGAGCGTGCCCGGCCTCGAGGGCCTCGACTACGACTACGTGGCGCCCGCAGGGGTCCGGCGCGAGGCGGCGGTCGACGTTCTGCGGGCCTGGCGGTCGAGCCCGGCGGCCACGGAGCGGAGCGACGCGCGGCTGCTCTACGCCCCGGACGGGTCGCTGGACACGGCCGCGATGCGCCGCCTGTTCGAGGCGCGGGACCCGCGCCCCCTCTTCCTCCGGGAGTAGCCGTGCCCCCCGCCGGCCCGAAGAC
>JAPOYG010000316.1:0-2453 GCA_026706755.1 Acidobacteriota bacterium | reverse complement strand
GCGGCGACCCGGGGGTGGGCGTCGCCCTCGTGCCGGTCGGGGCCGTGCTCCTGCTCCTGGCCGTCTTCCTGACCGCTCGCGGTACGGGAGGCCCCGCCGGCACGCCGAGCGCTACTCGACGGTGATGGTGACGTCGTGCGGGGTGAGGAGCATTCCGTCGCTCGCCCACGCGCGCAGCGTGTAGGTGCCGGGCTCGTCGAACGTCACCGACGCCTCGAAGCTGGCCGACGTCCAGCCGTCCCCGGCCGTGTGCGTCGCCTCCGGACCTGACTGGGCGGTCCGGGTCACGAGGCCGTCCACCTCCTCGTCCCGCTGCACTTCAGAGACGGAGCGCTGGTACCCGGAAGGCTCCAGGTCCGCGTCGGCCGGGCCGCGATGGACGACCCACAGCAGCCCGAGCCCGTTGCGCGGCGGAGACGGCTTGCGGTACCAGCGAACGTTGTCGGGCGCTCGCGGCGTTCCCTCCGGCGGCGTGAGGGCCGGCAGCCGGCTGCGCGGCCGCCGGGGAGGGAGCTGGCTCGGCAGCTCGTCGTCGGTGATCGACGCCGTGAGGGTTACGGCTTCCCCCACGCGCGCCGTGACCGTCGACGCCGACGCGGTGACCTCCGGAGGCCGGTTCGCGTACACCTGGTCCTTCGGCCGCCCGAAGCCGGTGCGGTTGTTCGACGTGATGGTGTTGGCGTCGATCTCCCATTCCGGCTGCAGCCAGCCGACCGCCCGCTGCTCGCTGCCGCGCCGGACGATGGTCCACACCAGACCATCCTCCGAAGAGCGACCCATGTCCGCGGGGACGTGCACGGTGAACTGGTAGCGCTGGGTCCGCGGATAGAAGTACGTCGGCTGGCCGCGATCCTCGGGGCCCGGCGAGAAGTGGTTCTCGGGGCCGATCGGAACGCGCGGCTCCTCGCGGTAGTTGCGGTTCAGATAGCCGAAGTGCAGCAGGAAGCTGCCGTCCTCGTTGCGGGTCCAGCCTTCGAAGATCGGCTGGATGTCCTGCCCGGAATCGAAACGCTGCTGCGGCTGGGTGACGATGGGCACGTCGCGCGGATTGACCTGCGCCTCGGCGGCGCCGGCCACCGCTACCAGCAGACCCGCTGCGACCGCGGCGGCGACCCCTCCCGACCTGACTCTCATTGGTGTTCCCCCGGGAGCGCTCTCGCGACGCTCCCCAAACGCTCTCGTGACGTTCCCCCAAACGAAAGAGGCACTCTGCGGAACGCTTCCACAGAGTGCCTCGGTTCGTTGCGCTCCGCGCCGCGCCAGAGCGCCGACTCCTAGTCGTTGTCGTTCGCCGAGCTGAGCTCCGCCTCGTATTCCTCTTCGGTCAGGTCGTACCAGCTGATCCAGCCGAAGGCCATCTCGTCGATCGTCCGGCTGCCGCCGCCCGTCCAGTTGAGCGGGTCGAGGTTGCCCCGGTGCGCCTCGGTGTTGTCGTGATAGCTGATGACGTGCAGCTTCGTTCCCGCCGGATAGATGGGCTGCGCGTCGTCGGCGTAGTTGTAGACGATGTGCCAGTTGAAGTCGAAGTTGACGCAGTTGATCATCTCGGTCGTCGAGTCCGGATAGATCAACTCCAGGCACTGGCGCTTGCCGAGGAAGTGCATGTGCGGCTGGAACCCGGTGAGCTTGCCCGGCAGGTACATCGTGGCGTAGCCGTCGTGGCGCGTCACCTGGCCGGCCGGGATGTCGAGCTCGCCGGCCTGCCCGAGCTGCCGCGAGTAGAGGATCTTCTCCGGCTGCTCGCCCTGCGGGTAGAGCACCATGCCGAGCTCGGTGCGGTCGACCACTTCCTCGCCGATCGAGTGGTAGTGGAAGCTGAAGCGCACGCGCGCATCGGCCTCGAACAGCTTGCCCGTGCCTTCGGGGTACTTGTCGGCGTTCTTGCCGACGGCGTACTCGTTCAGGAAGAAGTCGTTCGAGCTGTCGTCCGGGGGCGCCTCGGGGTCGGTGACGGCGTAGGTCAGCGCGTGATGGACGACGCGGAGGTCGCCGGCCCGCGTCTGGATCGCCTTGATGAAACGGTCCTCGGCAATCCCGGACTCGACGATGTAGTCGCCCCACCAGTCGCCCGCCTCGGCCGGCACGGTGTGCGGCGGCGAGGTCACGATGACGTCGGGCGGGAGCTCCCAGGCGCCGAAGTCGGGCAAGACGACGGGCGGCGGCGCGTCGGCGGTGTTGCCCCGCGGGGCGCCCGCGTCGACCCACGCGGCGACGAGATCGATCTCCGCGTCACTCAGCGAGCGGTCCTGCTTGAAGTCCTGGATGCCCACGTTCTTGTCGACGTGCCACGGAGGCATCTCGCGCGCGACGACCTTGTTCTTGATCGACCGCGCCCAGGGCCGCGTCTCCTGGTAGTTCATCAGCGACATCGGCGCCATGTTGTCGGGCCGGTGACAGACCTGGCACGAGCGCTGGAAGATCGGCTCGATGTCCTTGTGGAAGGTCGGCGCCGC
>JAPOYG010000515.1 GCA_026706755.1 Acidobacteriota bacterium | reverse complement strand
AGGTACGTCATCGGCGAGCCGGACTGCGGCGCGGGCAGGAAGACGGCGCCCACCTCGTCGCCCGTCGCCTTGTCGTAGGCGCGCAGCATGGCGCCGCGCCCGGCGGGCGTGGGCCGGAAGTCGCATTCCCCGAGAACCACCAGCGTGGCCGTGACCAGCGGACCGACGAGGTGCGTGCACGGCTGGCCCGTGCGCGGGATGTCCAGGCCGGCGAGGGCCGGGTGGCGCGCCACGCGCTCCGGGGTGGCGCCGTGCGGGACCTGCCACAGGAGGTCGCCCCGGTCGAGGTCGATGGCCGAAAGGCGTCCGTAGGGAGGCTTGACGAGCGGCAGGCCGCGGACATTGAGATCGCGCAAGCCGCCGTGCCCCACGCCTCGCCGCTCCGTCCCCTTCACGTAGCGCATGTCGGAGACGTCCGGGCCGGGGCTCGGAATCAGCTCCCACGAGTAGAACGCGGTCCGCGAGGGCACGTAGAGGACGTTCGTCTCGGGGTCGTAGCCGCCGCCGGGCCAGTTCGTGCCGCCGCTCCCGGCCCCGAGCCCGAGGGTCGCGATCGGCCCCTCCGGCCGGCTGACGACGGGCGGCGTGAAGATCGGCCCCATGCGGTAGCGCGAGACCAGCTCGACGGCCTCCGCGCGGAGCTCCGGCGTGAAGTCGATGAGGTCGTCGACCGCGGCGCCCTGCCGGTCGTAGGGCGGCGGACGGGTGGGGAACGGCTGGGTCGGGGAGTACCACTCGCCCGGCACGTCGCCCTGGGGCACGGGCCGCTCCTCGATGGGCCACACCGGCTCGCCCGTCACGCGGTCGAAGACGTAGAGGAACGCCTGCTTCCCCGGTTGGGCCACCGCCTGGACCGCCCGCCCGCCAACCGTGATGTCGGCCAGGATCGGCGGGCTCGCCATGTCGAAGCCCCACAACGGATGGTGGACGAGCTGGAAGTGCCAGCGGCGCTCGCCGGTCGCGAGATCGACGGCGACGAGGCTCTCGGCGAAGAGGTTGTCGCCGGGGCGGTGCCCGCCGTAGTAGTCGCCGGTCGGCGTCTCGACGGGCAGGTAGGCGAGGCCCAGCTCGGGGTCGGCCGAGATCTGCGTCCAGACGCCGTTGTTGCCGTTGCTGCCCCACGAGTCGCCGAGCCAGGTGTCGGCGCCGAACTCGCCGGGGCGGGGCACGGTGCGGAACGTCCAGAGCCGCTCGCCGGTGCGGACGTCGAAGGCCTGGACCAGCCCCTTGACGTTGTTGTGCGTCCGCGGTGCCGCCCCGTCGGCGAAGGTACCGCCGACGATCACCACGTCGCCCGCCACGGTCGGCGCGGCGTTCGTTCCGATGGGGCCCGTCGCGAGGTCGATGGGCCGCCCGTCGCCGACGACGGCCGCCGCCTTGAGGTCCACCGCCCCGGCCGTCCCGAAGTCGGCGACGCGCGCGCCGGTGCGGGCGTCGAGGGCCACGAGGCGGAAGCCGATCGTCACGTAGAGAATCCGCGCCTCTTCGCCGTTGGCCCAGTACGCCAGCCCGCGCCCGGACAGGCGGCGCGGCGACGCCGCGGCCCGCGCTCCCTCGTCCTCGCGGTGCATCCAGAGGAGCTCGCCCGTCGCGGCGTCGAGCGCGACCACCGCCCGCCGCGTCCCGGCGGTGGCGTAGACGACGCCCCCGGCCATCACCGGGGTGCCTTCGAGCTTGAACTCCGGTGCGGGGCCGAAGTTGTCGGTCCGGAAGCGCCAGGCGATCTCGAGGCGCTCGAAATTCGAGGCGTCGATCTGGTCGAGCGGCGAGTAGCGCGTGTTCCCGGCGTCTCCGCCGTAGCTGGGCCACTCGCCGGCCGCCGTCGTGAGGGGAGGCGCGGCATGCGTCGGGTCGCGCGGCTGACCGGTGGCTGGCGGCGGCGCGCCGAGCACCAGCGCCAGAGCAGCCAGGGCGGCGGCCGTCGGCGCCGTGCGCGCGGACGCATGCGAACGATGTCGCCGAACCTCGTTCATGGTCTCAGGAGGGCGGGCTACGCAGCCGCCGGCCGCGAAGGGTCGCTACGTCCAGCGCGCGCCGCGGCGACCTCTCCAGCCGTGGGACGCACTCCGGTCCCATGCGCACGGGCGGCGAACCGGACGGAGCATTGTCCCGCGCCCGAGAGACGGTGGCAAGAGGGGCTATCGCTTCGATTTCCCGATCGGGAAGGCGGAGGTTGCCAATCCGCTGCGGACGCCCTATATTCCCGATCGGGAAATCAAGCCGTGACGCCGCGGGACGTCGGACGAGTCGTTCGGGAGACGCGCCGCGCACAGGGTCTCCGGCAGGACCAGTTGGCCGGAGCGGCAGGCGTCGGCGTGCGTTTCGTGGTGGAGCTGGAGGCCGGGAAGGTGACGGCCCGGCTCGGCAAGGTTCTCGCCGTGCTCACCGCCCTCGGCTGCACGCTGCGGATCGAACCGCCGGCCGGGGCCGGGGGCGACCCTCGGGCATGACGCGCGCGCTCGCGGTCTGGTGGGAGGACGAGCTCGTCGGCTCCCTGCGCGTGGATCGCGACGGCGAGATGCGGTTCGCGTACGACGCGGACTGGCTCGCCGACCCCGCCTCGCCCGCGCTCTCCATCTCGTTGCCGAAGCGCGCGGAGCCGTTCCGCGCCCGGGCGTGTCGGCCCTTCTTCGAAGGACTGCTGCCCGAGGGTGCGCAGCGCGACGCGATCGCGGCGGTCTTCGGCGTGTCGCCGGGCAACGAGTTCGCACTGCTCGAGCGGTTGGGTGGCGACGTGGCCGGTGCGCTGACCCTGCGTCGGGAGGGCGAGGCGCGGCCGCCGGCACCGGTCGCGACCGCGGCCGGCGGCCAGCCGGCGGCGGCGCTCGACGAGCAGGAGCTGGCCGGCGTTCTCGGGCAGCTCGGTACCCGGCCGATGCTGGCCGGCACGCGCGGCCTGCGGCTGTCGCTCGCCGGGGCGCAGTCGAAGCTCCCCGTCGTCCTGGTCGGCGGGCGGGTCGCGCTGCCGGGGCCGGGGCAGCCGACCACGCACATCCTCAAGCCGCCCATCGCCCGCTTCCCGGCCACGACCGAGAACGAGGCGTTCGCGATGCGCCTCGCCGCCTGCATAGGCGTGGACGCGGCCCCGGTGGACGCGTACCGCGTTGCCGATGGGCACTGCCTGCTCGTCACCCGCTACGACCGGCAGCGGGAAGCGGACGGTTCCGTGCGGCGCCTGCACCAGGAGGACTTCTGCCAGGCGCTCGGGGTGCCGTCCAGCCGCAAGTACGCGGCCGACGGCGGTCCGGCGTTCCGCCAGTGCTTCGATCTGGTCCGGCGCGCGTGCCCGCGTCCGGCCGTCGAGGTGCTCAAGCTGCTCGACGCGGCGATCGTGCAGGTGCTGATCGGGAACGCCGATGCCCATGCCAAGAACTACAGCCTGCTCCACCGCGAAGGGGGCACGGAGCTCGCTCCGCTCTACGACCTGCTCTCGACCGTCGCCTATCCCGACTTGGCCCCCAACCTCGCCATGCGGGTCGCCGGGCGCGCCACGCTGCGGGAGCTGCGTCCCGGGGACTGGGATCGGTTCGCGAAGAGCGCCGGGCTGGCGCCGCCGTTCGTGCGGCGGCGGGTCGCGGCGCTGGCTGCGCTCGCTATCGAGCGGGCCGAAGGAACCGCGGGCGAGCTTGCCGCCTCCGGGCTGGATGGGGACGCCCTGGGAGCATTTGCGACGCAGGTCGCCGGTCGCGCTCGGCAACTCGCGCGGACGGCCTGACCGGCTCGGGGAGGCACGCCGCCGTCCGGCGGCCGCAGGCTCCTACGCAAGCCGGCCGAGCGGCCCGCTCACGTCGACGAAGTCGCCGCGTTGCCCGCGGACGTAGGACAGGCCGACGTGGTCGACGTCGAGGCCCATCGCGCGGGCCACGCTCACCAGCAGCCGCTGGTGGGGGATGCCGGACCGTCGGGTGGAGCCGCCCGCCACGACGTGCGACGGCACCCGCACCTCGATCGGCGTCGTGTGCGGCCAGTACAGGTAGCGTCCGGTGGCGAAGGCCCACGACCCCCCGATGAGCACCGGGCAGTAGTGGCCGTAGCCGTGCCAGCCGTCGCCGAGCTCGGAGCCCCAGACGATGAGGGTGTTGTCCATGACGGAGTCGCCCCCGGCGTCCGGGATGGCCTCCAGGGTGCTCACGAGCCGCGCCACCTGTTCCGCGTGGTGGCGGGCGTAGTCGGCCATCGCGGCGTGCTTTGCGGGGTCGTCGTAGATGTAGTGGGCGATGCCCTTGTGCACCTTGTCGCTGATGTGGGCGGCGCCGAACTCGGCCGTCGGCATCTCGCCCAGCGACAGGGAGACGACGCGCGTGATGTCGCAGGCGAACGCCGCCGCGATGATGTCGGTGAAGGCGTCGAAGCGCCGGTCGTACTGCTCGAACGAGCCGGCGGGCCGCGGGGGCGCCTCGCAGGCGAGCGTCGCCAGACCCTCGAGCCGGTGGCCGAGCCGCTCGACGAGCCCGAAGTGGGCCTCGACCCGCGCGCGGCCGGCGGCGTCGAAGCGCGGCGCGAGGGCGCGGTACTCGCGGTAGGCGAAGTCGAGCGTCGTGCGCCGCCGCGTGCCCACGGCGTCGCCGGACGAGGCGGGCCCGAAGACGCGCTCCCAGGCGCGGAGCGGCGTGTTCTCGGCCGGCAGGCGCACGCCGCCCGCGTTGTAGCTGATGGGGCGTCCCGCCTCGAGTGCCGCGTCGACGGAGAGCTCCAGCGACGGCAGCCGGTCGGGGCGTGCGATGTGCGCGGCGACGAGCTGGTCGATCGAGGCGGAGGTCGAGCGCGTGTCGCGGCCCGCGAAGTCGGCGTCGTTGCCGGTCCACGAGTGGATCCACCCGCGGTCGTGCCGGTTCCCGCCGCCGTCGAGCTCGGCCGTCCCCAGCGAGAGCCCCTCGAGGGCGAGCACCCGGTGGCGGTGCGGGTGGAGCGGCGCCAGCGGCGCGCTGAACGCGCCGGCGGGCAGCGGGCCGAGGTCGAGCTCCCACGGCCGGTCCTCGGCGGCGCCGGCGGGTCGCATGCGCCAGTCGGCGTACGGCCACCCGTGGCAGTGGCTGATGACGAGGAGGCGGCGGGGCGGCCCGGCCGGGGCCTGGGCCAGCGCGCGCACCACGCCGCCGGGCCAGCCGGCCCCGAGCGCGGTCAGGGCGCCCATGCGGAGGATCTGTCGTCGCGGGATCATCGGGCATCTCCCGGCGCGTCCGCGTCTGCGTCTGCGCCGAACCGGAACAGGTCGCTGGTCGCGATCGAGACCAGCAGGTTCTTGACGGAGTCGTCGTCGCGGAACCGGCGCCGGATCGGCTCCAGGGCTGGCTCGGAGGATGCAATCCGATCGCCCAGGGCGTAACGCGTCCAGTGCAGTGCGTAGCAGTCCCGTACGCGGGGGCTCGCGGCGAGCTGGTGCGCGAAGTCGACCCCGTCGGCGAAGGTCAGCGTCTCGCCGCCCGGAAGGTGAAGCGTCCCGCTCGCGTCGACCGGCTGGCCGTTGTCCTCCGCGCGCCACGCCCCGAGCGCGTCGTAGTGCTCGAAGGCGAAGCCCGGCGGGTTGATCCGCCGGTGGCACGAGGCGCACGCGGGGCGGTCGGTGGCCGTCGCCGTCCGCTCGCGGTTGGTGCTCTCGACCGCCAGCGTGTCGGGCGGGAGGGCGGTCTCCGCCCCCTGGATCGGCGTGCCGAGGTGCATGCACGCGATCCGTTCGAGCACCCGCACGCCCCGCAGGATCGGCCCCGGCTGCACGGCGTAGGCGCCCACCGCGAGCACGGCCGGCAGCGTCAGGACGCCGGCCCGCTCGTCGGGCGGGAACGTGGCCGGGTAGAGCGCCAGCGAATCCTTGCGCCCGATGGAGATCGCCACGAACTCGATCGGCCGCGTCACGGGGGCTCCGCCGGGGTCGCGCACGGCGCCCTCCCCGTGGATCGGCGCCGTGGCGTCCGACAGGTACCCGTGGTGATCGGTCATCAGGGCCGTGAACGTGCCGTCGCCGTCGAAGACGGCCCGCTCCACGAACAGCCCCGCTTCGAGCAGCAGCGAGTGGCGCACGGGGCCGAGGATGGTCGGCCACTCGATGTCGTCGTCGTTGGCCTCCCCCATGCGGGGCGCGATGCCGAAGCGCGGCCCGAACGCGCGCCGTGCGGGGGCGATGAGCAGCACGTCCTCCGTGCCCAACCACTGGTGGTGGAAGCGGACCACGGCAGGCCGGGCCTTCGGGTCGTCGAGCATGCGCCGCGCCTGCCGCTCGACGCCGGCCGCCGTCGCCAGCTCGCCCGCCTCGGCGGCCGCGAAGAGCTCCGCGTCGGGCATCGAGTCCCAGAGGAAGTACGAGAGGCGCGATGCGAGCGTCCACGGGTCGGCGCCGGAGCCCGCCTGGTCGGTGCCGGAGTCGGCTTGGTCGGCGCCCGAGCCGGCCCGGTCGCCGTCCCCGCGCCCGCGCGCACTGCCCGGCTCGACCCGGAAGTGGAACGCGGGGGCCTGGAGGATGCCCGCCACCGTGAGCGCCACCGCTTCGTCCGGCGGCCCGGCGCCGCGGTTGGCCTGCCAGAAGTCGAGCAGCCGCTCCCGTTCCGCCGCGCGAAGCGGCCGCCGGTAGGCGCGCCGCGCGAGGCGCTCGATGCTCGTCCGGGCGCACGCCGCCTGCTCCGCCGCGGGCAGCTCCGCCCACCCCTCGCACGCGAAGAAGGTGGGCGAGAGGAGCGCGTACGACGCGAAGTGCATCGCCGCCAGGTGCAGCTCCTCCACCTGGTAGGACGACGGGTTCTGCCCCTGGACGATCCCCTCGAATCCCTCCGAGCCGGGCTCGGCGGGGAAGCGCCACGGCCACGGCGGCGGCGGAGGCGGCGGCAGGAACACGCCCTTGCTGGCCGCCCGCCGCGGGCTCAGGCGGTCCGCCAGGGCGGTCCGCGCCGGCCACCCCTCGCTGTCGCGCGGGAAGCCCAGCAGGTCGGCGATCGTGTTGTTGTACTCCGCCGGCGTCAGGGCCAGCGGCGGCGTGCGCAGCGCGGGCTCCGAGTCCTGCGTCCCGCTCTCCGCTTCCGGTGCGGCGCCGCCCGCCCACAACGCCAGCGCCAACGTGAGAACCGCAGCGCGTTTCATCGACCGACTCCTCGCGAGAGGGCCTATCTATCCGTCAGACGCGGAAGGGAGACGCACGGACGGCGCATTCTCCCGCAGCCGCGAGAGCGGTGGCAAGCCGTGTCGGGTCTGGGGCGCGTTGCCTCACGCTGGGAGACGTGCCAGAGTGGACGGCTCTACGGTGCGACGGAGGTCATCATGTTCTCAGCTACACGGCATCGATCCAACCGGCGACCGGCGGCGGCCGTCCTCGCGCGTGCGGCTGCGATCCTGGCCCTCGGCGCCGTCACCCTGTTCCCCGCCGCGGCGGCGGCCCAGTACGGCGCCACCGACGGCGAGTGGCGGAGCTACGGCGGCGACCTCGGCAGCACGAAGTACTCCCCGCTGGACCAGATCGACGCGTCGAACTTCGCCGACCTGCGCCTTGCGTGGCGCTGGACGTCGGCCGACGAGGCGCTGGACCTCGAGGCGATGAGCGAGGGGCGCCCCCGCTTCGGGTTCCGCATGTTCCAGGCGACCCCGCTGATGGTGGGCGGCGTGCTCTACATCTCGACCGCGCTGCACCAGGTGGCGGCCATCGACGCCGCCACCGGGGAGACGATCTGGGTGCACGACCCGCAGGCCTACCTCGCGGGGCTCCCGACCCACTTCTACAATTCGCGCGGGGTCGCCTACTGGTCGGACGGCGACGACGAGCGCATCTTCTTCGGCACGAACGCGGCCTACCTGATCGCGCTCGACGCGAAGACCGGCGAGCCGGTGGCGGAGTTCGGCGACGACGGCCGCGTCGACCTGATGGAAGGCATCCCGCGCGCCGTCCGCGGCGGCACCAACCACCGGGGCCGGAACCTGATGGGTGTGGCGTCGCCGCCCATCGTCGCGCGCGACGTCGTCGTCACCCCCAACATCATCTCCGACGAGGCCATCACGCAGGAGGCGCCGCCCGGCTGGCTCAAGGGGATCGACGCGCGGACCGGAGACGTCCGCTGGATGTTCCGCACCGTGCCGCAGGGCGACGACTTCGGGGCCGAGACGTGGGGCAACGAGTCGTGGCGCTACTCGGGCAACACCAACGTCTGGTCGATGCTGACGGCCGACGAGGAGACCGGCTACGTCTACCTCCCGACCGGCACCCCGACCGGCGACTACTGGGGCGGCCAGCGGCCGGGCGACAACCTCTTCGCGGAGAGCCTCGTCGCCGTCGACATCGAGACCGGCCAGCGGATGTGGCACTTCCAGGCCGTCCACCACGGCGTCTGGGACTACGACTTCCCGGCCGCCCCGAGCCTCATCGA
>JAPOYG010000522.1:6501-8349 GCA_026706755.1 Acidobacteriota bacterium | reverse complement strand
GAACGGCCGCCCGCAGCGCGAGAAGAGCATCCGCAGGTAGGTGTAGATCTCGGTGACGGTGCCGACCGTGCTGCGGCTGCTGGCCCCGAGGCGCTTCTGGTCGATGACGATGCACGGCGAGATGTTCCGGATCTCCTCCACCGGCGGCCGCGTGAGCTGCGGCAGCCGGCGGCGGGCGTAGGTGCTGAACGTCTCGACGAGCTGGCGCTGCGCCTCGGTGCAGATGGTGTCGAAGACGAGCGACGACTTGCCGCTGCCGCTCACGCCGGTGAAGGCGACGAGCCGGTGCTTGGGAACGTCGACGTCGAGTCCCTTGAGGTTGCGGGTGCGCGCGCCGCGGATTTCGATGTGGGTCACGTGCCGCCGTCCTGCAGCGAAGGCCAGCGTACCCGAGTTGCGGGACACCCGCCAGGCATGCTTTCATGCAAGGAACATGAGCACGATGATCCAGATCCGCAACGTTCCCGACTCGCTGCACCGACGGCTGAAGGCGCGGGCCGCGATGGAAGGTGTTTCGATGTCGCTCTACGTGCTGCGGGAGATCGAACGAGCGCTTGAACGACCAAGCCGGCAGGAGCTGCTGCGGGCGATTCGTGAGCAGCCGGAAGTGGTGCTCGATCGCTCACCAGCAGACGTGCTTCGCGACGAGCGGGAGTCTCGTTGATGGTTCTGGATGCCTCCGGCGCCCTGGAGTTCCTGTTGAACACGGCCCGCGGGAGGAGGTTGGCCAGCAGACTCGCTGACGGCGCCGAGGTCGTGCACGCGCCCCATCTCATCGACATCGAGATTGCCCATGTCCTGCGGCGCTACGTGCTGGACGGCACCCTCGACGAACGGCGCGCGTTGCTGGCGCTCCAGCAATGGCGGCAGCTCGACGTGGCACGATACCCGCATGAGCCGTTCCTCGACAGGGTCTGGGGTCTCCGCAAGAATGTCACCGCCTACGACGCAATCTACGTGGCGCTGGCAGAAACGCTCGGGGAACGGCTCGTAACCGGGGACCGCAGGCTGGCCGGTTCACCGCGGCTGCACGTACGCGTCGAGCTGATTTGAAGTCGTTGCAGGCTCCGGGCCGGACTGGTCAACCCGGTACCGACGTAGACTGCTGATCGCGAACGCGCGTGCCGGGTTCGTGGTGTGAAGGAGACAGGTCCATGAGGAGGATCATCGCGACGCTCACGCTCCTCGGCGCCGCGGGGGGCGTGCAGGGGGAGCCTGCGATTCAGGACGAGCCGTCCCTCGTCTTCCAGCGCATCTGCAACGTCGAGCGGGGCCAGGACGACGCCGCGGAGGCGCTCGCCCGCGACTGGGAGGAACTGGTCCGGAGAAGCTTCCCGGGCGCCGAGATGACGGTGACGACGGGCCGCTGGATGACCGGATTCCAGAACATCGAGCGGCCGTTCGACCAGATCCTCATCCGCGAGCGGCACCTCGATGCCGAGATGCGCCAGGACTTCACCGATCTCCTCATGGCCGACGAGGGATTCCGGGCTCTGCAGCGGAAGATGCTGGACGTCGTCGACTTCGGCACCTGCACCGAGACGCAGTTTCGCGAGCGCCCGTAATGCAGGCGGCCGGGTGACGCCGGCCTGGAGGGACGCTTGAGACGCACGATGATCGACGCGCTCGCCACTCATTCCCCGGGCTGGGCAGACAGATCCGAGGTGTTGACCATGCGATGGATTCGAGCGACGGCGGCAGCAGTCGCGGCGCTGGGGCTGTGCCTGGCTCCGGGTCCGGCCGCCGCGCAATACGGAGCGCCGGCCGACGGCGAGTGGCGCAGCTACGCCGGCGACAGCGGGAGCACGAAGTACTCGCCCCTCGACCAGATCACGGCCGACAACTTCG
>JAPOYG010000522.1:0-6175 GCA_026706755.1 Acidobacteriota bacterium | reverse complement strand
CAGTGGCGCCACCGCGGCGTCGCCTACTGGGAGAACGCCGGCGACGCCCGCATCGTGTGGGCCACCGGCGACGGCTTCCTCCTCGCGGTCGACGCGAGGACGGGCATCCCCGACCCCGACTTCGGCGACAACGGGCGCGTCGATCTCACCGACGGCGTGCCGCGCGCGCCCCGCGGCGAGCGCGACATCCTGAACCTGCTGCCGCTCTCGTCGCAGTCGCCGCCGCTGGTCATCCGCGACACCATCATCGTCGGCTCGACCATCAACGACCGGACCATCACCCGCGAGGCGACGCCCGGCTTCGCCCGCGCCTACGACGTCCGCACCGGCCGCCACCGGTGGGACTTCCACACCGTGCCGCAGAGCGCGGACGAGTTCGGGTCGGACACGTGGCTGGACGAGTCGTGGCGCTACAGCGGCAACACGAACATCTGGTCGATGATGAGCGGCGACGAGGAGCTCGGCTGGGTCTACCTGCCCATCGGGACGCCGACGAACGACTACTACGGCGGCCACCGGCTGGGCGACAACCTGTTCGCGGAGAGCATCGTCGCCGTCGACGTCGAGACCGGCCAGCGGCAGTGGCACTTCCAGACGATTCACCACGGCCTCTGGGACTACGACCTGCCGGCCGCCCCCAACCTGCTCGACATCACCGTCGACGGGCGCGAGATCAAGGCCGTGGCGCAGGTCAGCAAGCAGGGCTTCGTCTACGTGTTCGACCGCGTGACGGGCGAGCCCGTGTGGCCCATCGAGGAACGGGCCGTCGCCACGGATACGGACCTCGAGGGGGAGGTTCTCTCGCCGACCCAGCCCTTCCCGACGAAGCCGGCCCCGTTCGAGTACCAGGGGACGTCGATCGACGACCTGGTCGACTTCACGCCGGAGATCCGGCAGATGGCCGTCGACGCGGTCGAGGGCTTCCGGCTCGGCCCCCTCTACACGCCGCAGACGCTCCGCGGCACCATCATGCGGCCGCCCGTCGGCGGCGGCGCGAGCTGGTCGGGGGCCGCCGTCGACCCCGAGACCGGCTATCTCTACGTGCCGTCGTTCAACGGGCACTCGACGATTCAGCTCACCGAGCCGGAGCCGCACGAGGAGTCGACGCTGCGCTACATCCGACGCTCCGTTTCCGCCGGCCCCGTGATGCCGCGCGGGCTGCCGCTCTGGAAGCCGCCCTACACGCGCATGACCGCCATCGACATGAACACGGGCGAGCACGCCTGGATGATCCCCACGGGCCGCGGCGACCGCATCCGCAACCACCCGATGCTGCGCGATCTCGACCTGCCGCCGCTCGGCGGCGAGGCGAGCCGCAGCGGACCGCTGCTGACGAAGACGCTGCTCATCCACGCGCTGACGGCCGGCGGCACGGACGGCGGCCCGCGCCTCGTGGCCTACGACAAGGTGACCGGCGCGGAGATTGCTTCCATCGATCTGCCGGGCGGCGCCCTCGGCGCCCCGATGACCTACCTGCTCGACGGCGCGCAGCACATCGCGCTGACCGTCGGCGGCGAGGTGCCGGGCCTGATTGCGTTCCGCCTGCCGGAGTGACGCTGGCGAGGAGTCGGCGCCGTGGAACGGCGCGGAACCTGTTGTAGCAGTCGCCGGGACCAGAACACGGACGCCGGGCCGGGCCGGCCCGCATCGCGTCGAGGACATCGAGGTCGGAAAGATGCAGAGACGCCCAACACTGGTGCTGCTTGCCTTCGCGGCGACGCTCGCGACCGGCGCATTGCCGTTCTCGGGCGGGCCGCTGGCGGCCCAGACGGAAGCGACCGCAGAAGTCGCCGTGGTGACGTCGGGCGGCCTGGCTGCGGCGTACGATCGGCTCGCGCCGCGGTTCGAGGCCGAGACCGGCATCCGGCTGGTGACCGCGTACGGGGCGTCGACCGGCGGCGCTCCGGACTCGATCCCGGTCCGGCTGGTGCGCGGGGAGCGCTTCGACGTGCTGATCATGTCGCAGGCGGGCCTGGACGCGCTCGCCGCGCAGGGCCTCGTGCTACCCGCCACGCGGCAGGATCTGGCCAGCTCGTCGATCGGCATGGCGGTCCGCGACGGCGCTCCGTTGCCGGACATCAGCACCCCCGAGGCGTTCGCCGCGACGCTGCTCGACGCCGAGTCCATCGGCTACTCGGCGAGCGTGAGCGGGACGTACATCGCCACGGAGCTCTATCCCCGGCTGGGCCTCACGGAGGAGCTGGCGCCCAAGAGCCGGCGCATCGTCTCGGAGCGCGTGGCCGCGGTCGTCGCACGCGGCGAGGTGGAGATCGGCTTCCAGCAGGTCAGCGAGATTCTCTCGATCGCGGGGGCGGCCTACGCCGGCCCGATCCCGGACGAGTACCAGCGGGTCACGACGTTCTCGACCGGGATCGCCACGAACGCCCAGAATCCGGTCGGCGCGCAGAGGCTCATCGACTTCCTGTCGTCCAACGAAGTGGCCCCCACGATCGCCGAGAGCGGTCTCCAGCCGGCGGCCGCACAGCGCTGACGGCCCCAGCGCCCGGGCGGGCGCGTTGCGAGTCTGCGGGGGCAGCCAGACTCGTGGTCGGGGCTTCCGCTTAGTCCTTGCTTAGTCTACACTGGTGTCCGTCATGACCGTCAGCGTTCACGAAGCGAAGACTCACCTTTCCCGGTTGCTGCAGCGGATCGCCGCCGGAGAGGACGTCGTCATCACGCGGTCGGGGCAACCGGTCGCGAGACTCGTTCCGGTCGAGAGCGCGCAGCCCGAGTTCGGCGTCGACGAAGGACGTTTCGTCGTCCCGGACGACTTCGACGATCCCCTCGACGAGGAACTGCTCCGGGGCTTCGAAGGAAGGTGAAGTTCCTCCTCGACACCCATTGCTGGCTGTGGCTGCAGACGGATCGCGGGCGCTTCGGCGCCGGTCTTCTCGAGACCCTGGCTGCCCCCTCGTCGCGGAGATACCTTTCCGCGGCGAGCGTCTGGGAGATCGTAATCAAGCACGCCATCGGGAAGCTCCCGCTGCCGGAGCCGCCGGCGATCTACGTTCCGCAACGGATGAGAATGAGCCAGGTGCGGGAACTCGCCATCACGCACGCCCACACGCTTGCCGTGGGGGTCCTGCCGCCCCACCATCGTGACCCGTTCGACCGGGTCCTGGTGGCGCAGGCCCAGGTGGAGGGATTGACGCTGGTGACGGCCGATTCGGTGTTCGTGGACTACGACGTGCGCCTCGTTCGCGTGGGCCGTCGTCAAGGCGGGTAGTCGCTGGGGGAGACCATGAGCTTCAACACGCGCGGAGTCAGGCACGGGCGGGGTGGCAGGCCGGGCGGCGGCGGGGCGGTGGCGCTCGCGCTCCTGCTGCTCGTCGGGATCGGGGTGGCGCCGGCCCAGGCGCAGGAGCAGGATCTCGTCGCCCTGCAGGCGGATCCCGCCCAGTGGCTCATGCCCAACGGCAACTACGCCGCGTGGAACTACAGTCCGTTGGATCGGATCAACGTGGACAACGTCCGCGGCCTGTCGGTCGCCTGGACGTTCCCGCTCCCGATCCTGGACTCGCACCAGGCGGCGCCGCTCGTCGTGGGCGACACCATGTACCTCGTCACGCCGAAGCCGAATCGGGTGTACGCGCTCGATCTGCAGCGGAACGGCATGGTCGAGTGGGAGTATCGCGTCGAGGTGGAGGACCTCGATCTGGTCACCCGCCGCGCCTGCTGCGGCGCCCAGACGCGGGGCCTCGCCTACGCCGACGGCAAGCTCTTCTTCAACGCCCTCAACGGAGAGGCCATCGCCCTGGACGCGGCGACCGGCGCGGAGCTCTGGCGGGACGATCCCACCGACTATCCGTCGTCGGAGGTGCGGACCGGGGCGCCGCTGGTGGCGGGCCGCGTCGTCATCTTCGGGGTGTCGGGCGGCGACCGCGGCGTCCGCGGCCACGTCACCGCGCACGACATCGACACCGGCGAGGTCCGCTGGCGCTTCCACAACCTGGGTCCGAACGCGGACGTGGGCATCGGTGCGCGCTTCCGGCCTTTCTATGCCGACGACCGGATCCCCAATCCCGCGCTCGATTCGTGGTACGGCGACTCCTGGCGCCTGGGCGGGGGAGCGGTGTGGGGCTGGTTCAGCTACGACCCCGAGCTGAACTACGTCTACTACGGCACCGGCAACTGCGGGCCGTGGAACCCCGACTACCGGCGCGAGTGGGGCGTCATCGATCTCGACGAGCACGGGGGCGTGGCTACCTACCGCAACAACTACTGCGCCTCGGTCCTCGCCCGCGACGCGGCGACGGGGGAGCTCATCTGGGCCTACAACGTCACGCCGCAGGACCAGTGGGACCTCGACGAGGTGAGCGCGGGGGTGCTCGTCGACCTGGAGATCGGCGGCGAGACCCGCCGCGCCATGATCCGCGCGTCGCGCAACGGCTACTTCTACGTCCTCGACCGGGCGACGGGCGAGCTGTTGACCGAGCCCTGGGCCTTCGCCCCGAACGACATCATGCTGGGCGTCGATCTCGAGACCGGCCGCGCCCGCTACGACATCGAGAAGATCAACTTCACCGATCTCGAGGATCGGCGGCGCTACGTCCCGGACGCCACGAGCACGGCCGTCGCCTGGTGCCCCGGCATCTGGGCCCGGAACTGGCAGAACGACGCGTACTCGCCGCGCACGGGACTCCTCTACACCTCGACGTCGAACCGGTGCGGCGCCATGCGGGTCGTCGAGGGCGAGTTCGTGCCGGGCGAGCGGTACAACCTCCGCGCCAGCGGCGGCCCGCCGCAGCCTTCGCCCCGGGGCGATCACGTCGACGAGCTGCAGGCGAACGATCCGGTCACGGGCCGCACCGTCTGGCGCGTGGAGTGGCCGACCGGCAACAACACGCCGGTGATGGCCACGGCGGGGGACCTGGTGTTCCAGGGCGGCTCCGACCAGGGCGTGCTGCGGGCCTTCGATGCGCGCACCGGCGAAGTCGCCTGGAGCTTCGGAACCGGGACGGGCTTCCAGAGCTCGGCCATCTCCTACCTGGGGCCCGACGGCCGGCAGTACATCGCGATCGTCGGGAGCAGCCGCCCCGGCGATCCGGTCGTCACGCTCGACACCCCGCCGGCCGCCGCGTCCCGCCATCGGCGTCCGGGCTCGATGCTCTACGTGTTCGGGCTGACCCCGTGATCCGGCGGCAGGAGGAAGTGCCATGCCAACCTACACACGCAAGGAGTTTCTGGGCCTCGGCGCCGTGCTGGCCGGCGGGGTGGGCGTGGCCCGGCTGCCGGTCGCGGCGGCCCAGGAGCCCGCCGGCGGAGCGGGGCCGGCGGACCTCGCGGTGGTCAACGCCCGCGTCTACACGGTGGACGACGCACAGCCCCGCGCGCAGGCGTTCGCCGTCCGGGGGGACCGGTTCGCCGCCGTCGGCAGCACCGACGACGTCCGCAACCTGGTCGGGCCCGCCACCGACGTGATCGACGCCGCGGGGATGACGGTCACGCCGGGGTTCATCGACACCCACTCTCACCCGAGCGGGGTGAACGAGCTCTACGGGGTGAACACCAACCTGCGCACCGTGGCCGAGATCCAGGCCGCGCTGCGGCGGAAGGCCGTGGACACGCCGCCCGGGCGCTGGGTGCGCGGCTTCATGTTCGACGACACCAAGGTGGTCGACGGCCCCCTGCACCGGACGCACCTCGACGAGGCCGTCCCCGACCACCCGGTGAACGTGGCCCACCGGGGAGGCCACACGAACTGGTTCAACAGCCACGCGTTCGATCTCGCCGGCATCACCCGCGACACCCCGGACCCGCCCGACGGGCGCTTCGCGCGCGGCCCCGACGGCGAGCTCTCGGGCATGGTGGCCGAGCACGCCCGGGACGTCTTCGCCACCGTCGGCGAGCGCGAGGAACTCACCGAGGGGGAGCAGCGGACGCGCGCCCGCGAGGGGATGGCGCACATCTCGCGGCTTATGTCCGCGGCCGGCCTCACCACCGTGCACGACGCAGGAGCGAGCCGCGGCCGCCTCGTCGCCTACCAGGACGCCCGCGAGGCGGGCGAGCTGCGGCACCGCGTCTATGCCATGGTCCGCGGACCGTACCGGGACCTGCGCAACGCCGGCGTCTACACCGGCTTCGGCGACGAGTGGGTGCGCATCGGCGGCGTGAAGTACAGCGCCGACGGGTCGGCCTCGGAACGCACGATGCGCATGAGCACGCCGTTCGAGGG
>JAPOYG010000035.1:45670-54856 GCA_026706755.1 Acidobacteriota bacterium | reverse complement strand
CGGCAGAACCGCGACCTCGTGGACCCCGAGCTGGGCGGCGCCCTCTACCCGCCGGAGTCGCAGGGGGGCGTGGTGCCGTACAACGAGTTCTGGTACGACCGCGGGGACCGCGTCGTCGCGGACCGCCGCACCTCGCTCATCGTCGATCCGCCGGATGGACGGTTGCCGGCGCTCCGTCCCGGGGTCCGGGAGCAGATCGGGGCCGCGGGCGAGGACCTGCCGGGCGAGCGGCCCGTGCTCTACCGCGCCGGCGGCATCGGGGCCGACGGACCGGAGGACCGCGGCCTCGGGGAGCGCTGCATCCTGGGGTTCAACAGCGGCCCGCCGCTGATTCCCGCCGCCTACAACAACAACGTCCAGATATTCCAGACGCGCGACACGGTCGTCATCCTCAACGAGATGGTCCACGACGCGCGCGTCGTGGCGCTCGACGGCCGCCCGCGCCTTCCCTCGGCCGTCCGGCTGTGGATGGGCGACGGGCGGGGGCGCTGGGAGGGAGACACGCTGGTTGTCGAGACGCGCAACTTCAGCCGCCGGACGCCGAGCTTCAACCCCACGATCACGAGCGCGGTGGGGAGCGGCGAAACGCTTCGGCTCACGGAGCGATTCACGCGCGTCGACGCCGACACGCTCCGCTACGAGTACACGGTCGACGATCCGGATACGTTCGCGCATCCCTTCTCGGCCGTCATTCCGATGCGGCGCTCCGACCTGCCGCTCTTCGAGTACGCCTGCCACGAGGGGAACCGCGGCCTCCACAACATCCTGGCCGGGGCGCGCGCGGCGGAAGCGAGGGCCGCGGCGGGGCGGTGACTGATTGAACCCGCGCGCCTTGACAAAGCCCGCCGCGTCGGACACGCTGCCTACAGGCCCGTAGCGGCTTGCCACTCCGGCTCCCTCGCCGCGGCCGCGCCCGCAGGACGGGCCGGCCGGCCGGGCGCCGGATTCGAGAAGGAGACAGCGCGATGACGACCGAGCGATGGATTGTGGCGGCACTCGTGGCCGTCCTGTTCCTGCCCGCCGCCGCGGCGGCGCAGGAGATGACGCCGGCCCGGGAGGCTCTCCGGCAGGCGGGCCACGACCTCCCGACAGCGGCGGAGCGAGAGGAGCAGAGGCGCCGCGACGCGAGCAACCAGCGGCTCTGGAGCGTCGCCCTCATCGCGGCGGGCGGTGCGGCCGGCTGGGCGGTCGGGACCAGCCACAACAAGTGGGCGATCGACGAGGGCTGGTGGGGGGTCGGCATCGCCGGCACCGCACTCGGATTCGGGATCTTCGGGCTCCTCGACCCGATGGAGTGGGGCGACGTGGAGGCGCAGCCGCAGGGGCTGGCGTCACGACGGCCGTACGGGTCCGGGTCGGGCGCCGCCCGGGGCGCCGCGCTCTCGCTCTCCTGGTAGGCCGATCCACTTCCTCGCCGCGACCCCGGTGCCCGGCCCGCGGCGGGCCGGCCGCCGGGGGGCGCCCCTCGCCTTCCCGCGCCCCGGGGTCCGCTCCGCCCCGCACGGAGCCCCGGACTGATATGGTCCCCGGGAGCGCGCCATGGTGTCGACCCCATCCGATCCTCGTCCGCCGGCCGCGGCGCCGCCGGCGGGACCCTGGTACCGCGGCGTCAGCGGCGCGCAGTGGAAGGCGTTCTTCGCCACCTTCCTCGGATGGATGCTCGACGCGTTCGACTTCACCATCCTGACCTTCATCCTCCTCGACATCCAGCAGAGCTTCACGGTGGACCGGGCGCTGGCCGGCGCGCTGGGCACGGTCACGCTGATGTTCCGGCTCGTCGGCGGGCTCGGCGCGGGCATGATGGCGGACCGCCGGGGGCGGAAGCTGCCGCTGATGCTCTCCATCCTCTGGTTCTCGCTCTTCGCGTTCCTGAGCGGCTTCTCGACGTCCTACGCGCTGCTGTTCGCTTCCCGCGCGCTGTTCGGCATCGGGATGGGCGGGGTCTGGGCGGCCGGCATGCCGCTGGCCCTCGAGCACTGGCCGACGCGGCTGCGCGGGCTGGCGTCGGGGCTGCTCCAGGGCGGCTGGTTCTGGGGCTACCTGCTGGCCGCGCTCACCTTCCACTACATCTATCCGCGGTTCGGAAGCTTCGCGGACCCGCTGAGCGACGCGCCGGGCGCCACGCTCGGCTGGCGCGTGATGTTCTGGGTCGGCGTGCTCCCGGCGCTCCTCGTGCCCTGGATTCGATCCGCGGTCGGCGAGAGCCCGGTCTGGCTGGAGCGGCAGCGTCAGCTCGCCGCCGCCGGCGGGCCGGCCGCGGAGCGGGTCTCGATCGTCCTGCTGCTGCGGCGCGACCTGCTCTGGGCGACCGTGCAGTCGTCGATCCTGATGGGCGCGTTCATGTTCTCGTACTACTCGCTCAGCTTCTGGTACCCGACGTTTCTGCGGGAGTCGGGGCGCGAGCCCATCGGCTACCTCGTGGCGTTCAATCTCGCCGCCGTGGTCGGCATGGCGCTCTGGGGACGGGCGTCCGAAACCCGGCTCGGTCGCCGGGGCGCGGTGGCGGCCGCCGCGCTGTTCGGCGTGCTGGCCATCCCGGCCTACCTCGGCGCGTCGGGGACGGCGGCGCTGGTCTTCGGGGCGATGGTCATGGGTGCCTCGGGCGGCGGCATCTGGGGCATGGCGCCGTCCTACCTGACGGAGCGCTTCCCGACCGCGGCGCGCGGCGTCGGTCCGGGGCTCTCCTATCACGTCGGGGCGGCGCTCGGCTCGATGACGCCGCTGGTCCTCGGTCAGCTTCAGGACGGCGGCATGACCACGGCGGCAGCGATGTCGGCCTGCATCGCGGCGTCGGGCCTGCTCGTCGCGGCCGTCGTCTGGATGGGGCCGGAAACGCGCGGCCGCCACTTCACGGCGGCCGACGCGTGAGGAAGGGAGAGCGACAGATGGCGCAGCAGCGCGGGCGAACCTACGAAGGCCTCCGGATGGTCGCGGTGATGCTCGGGGCCTCCTTCCTCGGCGGCGCCGCGGCGGCCAGCCTGATCGTCGGGGGCGTGGTGGACGCCCAGGAGCCCCAGGATGCGGCGCAGGCCCGGCAGGCGACGCCGGCACCGAGCCAGCCGCAGGTCCTGAACGTCTCCCAGATCAACCTGGTCGACGGCTCCGGCCGCCTGCGCGGTGTGCTGGCCGCGGGCGACGAGCGAGGTTTCGCGTCGCTCGCCTGGTACGACCAGGCCGGCCAGGTGCGGAGCCTGTCCGGGGTCGGACGGGACGGGACGCCGGTCGTGCAGCTCTACGATTCATCCGGGGAGCCGCGCCTGCAGGCGTCTGTGGACGGCGAGACGGCGATGATCGTCGCCGGCGCAGGCAACGCCGGCCAGGGCTACTTCGGAACCATCGGCGGCTCGCCGCTGGTCACGCTGACGGACGGCAGGCAGAATCGGCTGCAGCTTCTCCTGAACGCCAGCGGGCGGCCACGAGCGCTCCTGTCGGACGATGCCGGAAGGCCGGGCCTGGACCTCTCGGTGGGCGGCGACGACATGCCGCGGGTTGCGCTCGCCGCGGCCGGACTGCTGCGGGGGCTGTTCACCGTGGCGCGGGATGCGGCGGTGATCAACCTGCGGGACGGCGAGCGGCCGCGCCTGATCCTCGGCGTGGCGCAGAACGGTCGTCCCAGCGTCAACTTCTTCGACGAGGAAGGCGAGCTCGCGGCCGAGATCCCGAGCCGGCGGTGACGGGGACGCGCGTCCGGCGCCGGAGCGCACGGCCCGGCGGGCGGAGACGCAAGGAGTCGAGACGATGGGAGCGATGCTCGAGTTCGCGGCGAACGGCAGGACGGCGGGCGGTTATCTGGCGACGCCTGCGTCGGGGGCAGGGCCCGGCGTCATCGTGATCCAGGAGTGGTGGGGCCTGGTCCAGCATGTGAAAGATGTCGCCGATCGCTTCGCGGGGGAGGGCTTCGTCGCCCTGGCGCCGGACCTCTACCACGGCCGGAGCACGACCAGCCCGGACGAGGCGGGCAAGCTGATGATGGCCCTCGAGATCGACCGCGCCGAGCGCGACCTGCGCGGGGCCATCGATTTCCTGCTCGCTCGCGACGACGTCGCCGGGACGCGCGTCGGGACCGTCGGCTTCTGCATGGGCGGCCAGCTCTCGCTCTTCGCGGCGTGCGCCAACGCCCGCGTGGGCGCGTGCGTCGACTTCTACGGCATCCATCCGAACGTGGCCCCGGATCTCGCCGCCCTCGAGGCGCCGGTGCTCGGGTTTTTCGCGGAACGGGACGGATTCGTCACGCCGGAGGCGGCGCGGAAGCTGGAGACCGACCTGCGGGCCGCGGGCAAGGAGGTCGACATCACGGTCTTCGAGGGCGCCGACCACGCCTTCTTCAACGACTCCCGCCCCGACGTGTACCACGCCGGCTACGCGGCCGAGTGCTGGTCGCGGATGGTGGCCTTCTACCGGCGGCACCTGGCCTGAGGTCCGCCAGGAATCCGCGGCGTGCCGGGCAACAGCTTCGGACAGGCGTTCCGGGTGACGACCGCCGGGGAATCGCACGGCCCGGGCAACGTGGTCATCGTCGACGGCTGCCCGCCGGGCCTCCCGCTGAGCGAGGACGATCTGCGGGTCGACCTCGCGCGCCGCCGGCCGGGCCAGAGCGCCATCGTCACGCAGCGCGACGAGCCCGACGAGCCGGAAATCCTCTCCGGCGTCTTCGAGGGCCGCACTACCGGCACGAGCATCGCCGTCCTCATCCGCAACCGGGACCAGCGAAGCCGCGACTACAGCGCCATTCGCGCCGTCTATCGCCCCGGGCACGCCGACTTCAGCTACGACTCCCGCTACGGCTTCCGGGACTACCGGGGCGGGGGGCGCTCGAGCGCGCGGGAGACGACGGTCCGAGTCGCCGCCGCGGCCATCGCCAAGAAGCTGATCGCCGCGGCGTTCGGGGGGCGCGTCGTCGGCTACGTCCGGCAGGTGGGCGACATCGTGGCGGCGATCGACGACCCGGCCGCGGTGACGGCCGAGCAGGTCGAGAAGCTCCCGTCCGGCGAGGCGAACGTGGTCCGGTGCCCGGATCCGGTCCAGGCGGTGCGGATGGTCGAGCTGATCGAACGCATGCGCGCGGAGCGGAACTCGATCGGCGGGGTGGCCGAGATCGTCGCCGCCGGCGTTCCGGCGGGGCTCGGCGAGCCGGTGTTCGACAAGCTGAAGGCGGACCTGGCGAAGGCGCTCTTCAGCCTGCCCGCGGTGCTCGGCGTGGAGTACGGCATCGGGTTCGGCTGCGCCACGCTCACCGGGCTGGCCAACAACGACCTCTTCTGCCGGGTCGAGGACGCGGCCGGCCCGCGCATCGCGACACGCGCGAACCGCCACGGCGGGATGCTGGGCGGCATCTCGACCGGCATGCCGATCGTGCTGCGGGCGGCCGTCAAGCCGACGAGCAGCCTGCCGCAGCCGCAGGAGACGGTCACCTCCAGCGGCGAGCCGACGACGGTCAGCACCACGGGACGCCACGATCCGTGCCTTCTCCCGCGCTTCGTCCCGATGGCGGAGGCGATGGTGGCCCTGGTCCTGGCCGATCACTGGCTCCGCTGGCGGGCGCTCGGACGGGGGCCGGAGTCCCCGCCGCCCGGCGCGCAACGGGACGCCAAGCTATAATCGCGGCGCGGCAAGGAGGTTGGGGTTTCCATGAAGGCATCGCTGATTGTGGTGGGGGCGGTTCTCCTGCTGGTCGTGGGATACGCGATCGGCAGCGTGGCCGGTGGGTTCGGCGTCGGACGCGCGGAGGCCGATCCGGCGTCGCTGACCGATCTGGAACGCGAGTTCACGGAGCGGATGCAGAACGTCGCCCTCGAGGGCTTCTTCACCATAGAGGGCCGGGAGCGCCGGGACGGCAACCCGGAGCTCTACGAGATCGAGAGCGTCACCAAGCTCGAAGGGGACGAGGGCCTCTGGCGCTTCGACGCGCGCATCGCATACGGCAGCGTCGACGCCACGTTGCCGGTGGTCGTGCCCATCGTGTGGGCCGGCGACACGCCGATGGTCTCCATCACCGACTTCGAGATCCCGGGCTTGGGGGACGAGTTCGGGGCCCGCGTCGTCTTCTACGACGAGCGCTACGCGGGCACGTGGGACCACGGCCAATACGGCGGGCTGATGTACGGCATCATTCGCTCGATGGACTGACGCGGCCGCCCGCAGCCTTCGGTCCCGTCGCCGGGGCGCCCGACCCGCCGGCCGGACCACGTTGACCGCACGCTGTGGGTCCTCGCTCACACGCGCTTGCGGTCGAGGAACTGCCGCATCCGCTGGTGGGGCTCGTCCGTGGCGAAGGCCATGGTGAACGAGCGCATCCCGGCCTGGATCCCGTGATCCAGCGGGATGTCGTCCCAGCGGCGCACGAGCGCCTTCTGGAGCCGGATGGCGCGCGGTCCGGCGCTGGCGATGGAGCGCGCCCAGGCGTCGACGGTCTCGTCGAGGGTCTCCGGCGGCACGACCTTGTCGACGAGGCCGCAGTCCGCCGCCTCGTCGGCCGGGATCGACTCGCCCGTATAAACGAGCTGACGGGTCTTGCCGGGCCCGATCAGCCGGGTCATCAGCGCCGCCTCGATGACCGACGGAATCCCGAGCCGCACCTCCGGCATCCCGAAGGTCGAGACCGTGCTGGCCACGCGCAGGTCGCACGACACCGCCACCTCGATCCCTCCGCCGAGGCAGTAGCCGTCGATGCGGGCGATGACCGGCACCGGCACCTTCCGAATCGCCGCGCACGCGAGGTGCAGGCGCGTGATGTAGGGGTAGGCGGACGTCGTGTCCAGCTCGGCGAGCTCGCGGACGTCGGCTCCGCCCACGAACGCCCGGTCGCCGGCTCCCGTCAGGACGACGGCGCGCAGATCCGGGTCGCCGTACAACTCTCGCATCGCGTCCGTCAACTGGCGGATGAGCGGCGTCGAGAGGACGTTCAGGCGCGCCCGGTTGTCGATGGTGATACGGGCGATGCGGCCCACGCCGTCCATCTCCACCATCTCGCTGTCGACGCGCGGCTCGGTGCCGCTGTCCGCATCCCCATTCGTCATCGCGCAGCCTCCCGGGTTGACGCCGTTGCCCTCAGTGTAGACCCGCCGGCTGTCAGAACGCGCGCTCGTAGCGCCAGCCGGACCGGACCATCCAGAGACGGTGCCGCGGGCCGTCCCGATCCAGGGGCCCCTCGTCGTAGGCTGTGTCCTGGTGATAGATCGCCACCTGACCGTCATCGACCTCGACGAGGCGACCGAGCAGGCGCTCGTCGGGCCAGCCGGCGACCGCGGCCATCGCGCCGTCGACGTCGGTGAAGCCGGCGAGGCGGCTGGTGAGGGCGAACGTCGGCGCCGCGAGCTTGATCTCGCGCGCCCGCTGGCGCTCCAGGGCGTCGGCCGGCCGCAGCCAGCGGTGATCGAGGATCTCCGTGCCGTCCGTCTCCACCGTCCCCGCCGTCGCCGGGGCGACGAAGAACCAGGTGGCGAAGCGAATGGGGCTCGACTCCGGCGTCGTCCAATGCACGGCGAAGGCGAGGCTCGCGGCGGGCACCCGGAGCCCCGCCTCCTCGTGCGCCTCGCGCACCGCGGCCCGCCGGGCGGCGGCCGCCTCGTCGCCGCCGCCGCCGCCGCCGGCCGCACGGTCCGCCGCGTCGATCCGCCCGCCCGGGAACACCCAGTAGTCGCCGTGAAACGCGAGCGACGGGTTGCGCCGCAGGTAGAGGATCTCCGGTCCGCCGGGGCCGGGGCGGAGCAGGACGACCGATGCCGCCGCTCGGGGGGCCACGATGTCGGTTTGCGCACTCACCGGCCCAGTGTAGCCCGTGCCCCGGCCGGAACCGGCGGTGTTCCCGGGCATCTGCCGTAGAATCCTCCGACCGCCGGAGCCGCGAGCCGATGCGACACGCGAGAGCTGCAGGCGGCGCACGCTGACCATGTTCCTGCCCGACGTCTCCTGGCTCGAGGTCGCGCTGATCGGCCTCATCGTGCTGATCGGGTCGACCCTGCAGGGATCGGTCGGGTTCGGGATGGGGCTGCTCGCCTCGCCGCTGCTGATCCTGATCGACCCGCGCTTCGTGCCGGCCCCGATCCTCCTGTCGACGCTGGTGCTCGTGTCGCTGCTCGCGTACCGGGAGCGCCATGCCATCGATCTTCACGGCGTCGGCTGGGCGATGGTCGGCCGCGTGGGGGGAACGGCGGCGGCCGGGCTGGTCCTCGTGGCTTTGCCCGGCGACCGGCTCGTGCTGCTCTTCGGCATCCTGGTCCTCGTCGCGGTCGGCATGAGCCTCTCGCGCTGGAGTCCGGCGCCGGTCCGGCCGGTGCTGGTCGCCGCGGGCCTGATCTCGGGGGTCCTGGGCACCATCGCGTCGATCGGCGGGCCGCCGATGGCTCTCGTCTACCAGAACGAGCCGGGGGCACGGATTCGCAGCACGATGTCCGGCTTCTTCGTCGCGGGGACGATCCTCTCGCTCGCCGCGCTCCGGGGGGTGGGGCGCTTCGGGCTGTACGAGGTGCGCCTGGCGTTGCTGATGCTGCCGGCGCTCCTGGCCGGCTACGTGCTGTCGGGCTGGACGGCGGGCATCGTCGACCGGGGGTGGACGCGGCGGGCCGTGCTGGGGGTCGCGGGAGCCAGCGGGGCGGCCATCGTGATCCGCCAGTTCCTCTGAGCGAGTCGCGCGCACGTCACGCGAGGAGGCACTGCGCCCCGCGCAAACTCCTTGCCCACGCGTCCCTGCCCGCGCAAACGCCCCGTCCACAGTTCGTCGCCCGACAGCTCCGCCTGATGCCAAGCCACGCCGGGCACGAGTCCGCGCCGCTTTCCAGGCGCAGACTACGGCAGCTCGTCCGCCGCCCAGGGCTCGACGGCCGGTTCCCCGCTCTCGTAGCGCCGCAGGTTGTCGGCCAGCCGCCGCACGACGGCCTCGGCGCTCCCGGCCTGCACGGCGGTGCTGCGCACGTCCTGCTGCACGGCGGCGGCGGCGGGGTACTGTCCGGCTGCGGCCAGGGCCATGGCGTACGTCTCGCCGACGGCGAGAGTCTCGTCCCGGCTGCCCTGCCGTTCCTCGAGGAGCGACTCGGCCAGGGCGAGGGCCTGCCGCGCGTCGCGGATTCCGGGATCGGGCGCGGCGGCGCGCAGGCGGGCGATGGCGCGCGTGAAGCGACGGTCGCCGGGGAAGGCCCGCCGCCCCTCCCGGAGGCGGGCCTCGGCGTCGGCGTAGCGCTCCCGGAGCCC